>NZ_LSOD01000003.1:48149-56043 GCF_001592855.1 Acinetobacter sp. BMW17 | reverse complement strand
AGAAATTATCAAAGTTCTGTTGCTTTAGCCTGTATATTTTTATGGCTACCTTTATAGGGTTAATTATGAACAGTAAATGTCAACAGACCCTAAATTTTTGCCAATAAAAAAGGAAGAGATCTCTCCCAAAACCTCTTCCTCGGAGTTAGATCATTATCTGATCCATAGATGTCATTATTATAGTTATCTTAAAAAAAGCCCCTTGGGGAAGAGACTTGAAAACTGTGGAGAGTTATTCTTATTGACCCTTCTAGCGATGTTTAAAACATCGACTAGACGTTAAAATCTTATACACACTCATTTTAAATTGCAATATTTTTGGAAAAAATTAAGCATTGTTTTTATAAGGTTTTTTTTGAATTTTCTTATTTGATTTTTTTATAAAGATTAAAAAATAAAAAGCAGGCCGAAGCCTGCTTTTATATCAATAACTTAAAGCATATATATGCACTGACTTAGTCTGTAAAAGTGACTTTCGCAATGGCTTTTTTACCCGACTGGATAATTAAAGTGACATTTTCTTTAACAGAGAAACTCATATCGACCACGTTCCAATCGACTTTGACCGCACCACGACCCACGGCATCTTTTGCCGCTGCAGCATTTGGGTTTAAGCCCGCTACGCGAAGAATTGTTGCAATAAACAACTCGCCACCAAATTCTGCACGTGAAATTGTCACTTCAGGTGTTCCTTCTGGTAACTCACCCTCAGTAATCAGATTGCCTGCACCTTTATGTGCATTTTCTGCCGCTTCTGCACCATGGAAACGCTCTACTAACTCAAGGGCTAGAATTTTCTTCACTTCTTGTGGATTACGCCCTTCAGCAATTTCGTTTAGCAGGACTTTAATGTCTTCAACGGATTTAAAGCTGAGTAAATCAAAATAGCGTTCAATTAAGGCATCTGGCATCGAAAGGACTTTTTGATACATCGCCCCTGGTGCATCAAATACGCCAATATAGTTACCCAAAGACTTAGACATTTTGTTCACACCGTCTAAACCTTCAAGGATTGGCACTGTAATGCAGACTTGCGCTTCTTGATCATAACGACCTTGAAGTGTACGCCCCATCAATAAGTTAAAGGTTTGGTCTGTGCCGCCTAATTCAACATCTGCCTCAAGGGCAATCGAGTCATAACCTTGAACCAATGGATATAAAAACTCATGAATTGCGATTGGTTGATGGTTGTTATAACGCTTGGTGAAGTCATCACGCTCAAGCATACGAGCAACCGTTTGCTGTGAGGCCAATTGAATCAAGTCAGCAGCCGTTTTTTCGGCAAACCATTCAGAGTTAAAACGCACTTTAGTTTTGTTCGGATCAAGAATTTTAAACACCTGTTCTTGATACGTTTTTGCATTTTCAAGCACTTGCTCACGCGACAATGGTGGGCGTGTTGCACTTTTTCCAGTCGGGTCACCGATCATCGCGGTATAGTCCCCAATCAAGAAGGTCACGTCATGACCCAAGTCTTGGAAAGTTTTCAATTTATTAATTAAAACCGTATGCCCCAAGTGCAAGTCAGGCGCAGTCGGGTCAAAGCCCGCTTTAATTTTTAAAGGACGATTTTCTTTTAATTTCTTCAGAAGATCTTCTTCAGAAATAATTTCATGCGTGCCTCGTTGAATGAGAGCAAGTTGTTCTTCAGCCGGCAGGAAATTTGACATCACAAAACCCAAACACATCAGTTATTCAATTTGTGCGATATACTAACACTTTTTCAGCACATTGCAGGCTTTAGAATAATCATGACAGCGATCTATATTGGGGTAATGACCGGCACCAGCATGGATGGTGTTGATATTGTTGCTGCTTCTTTTGATCCATTGCAGCTTCACGCCACCCTCACTCTTTCTTTCGACCCAGATTTACGCGATGAACTGATGGCACTCACTTTGCCCGGTGACAACGAAATCGACCGTATGGGCAAGGCAGATGTGGCTTTAGCAAAGATGATTGGCGAAGGCATCAATCAACTGATTGAGCAAAGTCATTTAGATCGTAGTCAAATCAAAGCGATTGGCTCACATGGGCAAACTATTCGCCACCGCCCAGAGCACGGCTTTACCCTACAAATTGGTGACCCAAACATCATCACTGAAATCACCCAAATTCCTGTGATTTCAGATTTTCGACGTCGTGATATGGCCGCAGGTGGCCAAGGTGCCCCGTTGGTTCCTGCGTTTCACCAAGATATGTTCCAACATGAGAGTATTCATCGCGTCATCTTAAACCTAGGCGGCATCGCCAATGTCAGCATGTTGCCCGCAGGCCAACCTGATGAGGTCTACGGTTTTGATACAGGCCCAGCCAACATTTTAATGGACGCTTGGTGTGAACGCTTTACTGGACAGCCCTACGATGAAAATGGCAATTGGGCAGCTTACGGCCATCCGATTCGTAGCCTACTCGATCGGCTACAATCACATGAATATTTTTCCAAAGAACCACCCAAAAGCACCGGCCGTGAAGACTTCAACCTCGAATGGTTAGATGAACAAATTGCAGACTGGCGCAATGACCTTGAATATGACGAGCTTGAAGATAGTCCTGAAAATGTTCAGGCCACCTTAATGAAGCTCACCACGCGCGCCATTAAAAAAGCCATCTATCGCTCCGATATGGATACGGGTGAAGTCTACGTCTGCGGCGGTGGTGCGTATAACTCGCATCTTTTAGAACAATTACGCTGGCGCTTACGTAAACACAATTGGTCTGTACAAACCACCTCCGCCGTTGGCTTAGCTCCAACGTGGGTAGAAGCAACCGCCTTTGCTTGGTTGGCTATGCGCTTTATCCATCAACTCAGCGGCAACTTACCGACAGTGACAGGCGCACAAGGTAACCGTATTCTCGGAACGATTACCGCGGTTTAAACATCAAAGTGCTTCTAGTCTTTTAGACGCAACCCGAGCAAATCAAAAAAGCCAGTCAGGTGAATAACCAACTGGCTTTTTATCTATCTCAGCGATTTTTTGCTGTTAATGTTAACGCATCATCAACTTGGCATTTTCCTGCCGAAAGGCTTTTAAAATTTGCTGTCCCGCTCGTCCCGTAGGACTTAAACCTAAACGGATTTGCTCCTGTCGAATCGCTTGACGAGTTTTATCACCAATCAAACCATCCACCGCGCCAATATCATAGCCACGATTCAGTAAAAACTGCTGAATTTCACGACGTTCAGAACGTGAGGTGCCTGCATCATCGGTTGGCCAAGTTGTACTAAAACCGCCTTGCCCTTGTAAACGGTCTGACAAATGCGCAATCGCTAATGCATAACTTTCTGCTGCGTTATAACTATAGATTGCATCAAAGTTTTTAAACACTAAAAACAGTGGACCATTTTCACCAGCAGGTGCCATCAACCCCGCTTGCGAGCTAGAAGATAAATTGCCTTGAATTAACGCTGAGCCATCTGCGCGTACCAAGCCATTTTGCATCCAGTAAGATAAGGACTTCTTATTGCGACGACTTTCACCACTCAGAGAGATCGCTTGCGGATTTTTCACTTCAAATCCCCAAGGTTGCCCAGTTTGCCAACCGCGTTTTTTGAGGAAATTGGCTGTTGATGCCAAAGCATCTGTGGTACTCGACACCAAATCACGACGTCCATCACCATCAAAGTCGACGGCCAGCTCTTCATACGTTGATGGCATAAACTGGGTATGGCCAAATGCGCCGGCCCACGAGCCTTTCAGTTGTGACTCCGTTAAATCGCCACGCTGTAAAATGCGCATAGCGGCAAAAAACTCTCCACGGAAATAGCTTTGGCGGCGCCCTTCACAACTCAATGTACCTAAAGCTTGTAATAATGGATATTTACCTGAAATATCGCCAAAATTACTTTCAACACCCCACACGGCAACCACGGTCTCCGCAGGCACACCATACGCTGCCGCGACACGACTCAACACTTCACGATGTTGCGTCAATTTTTGCTGACCTACTGCAACACGCTCATCATCCACCAATCCTGACAAATAATCCCAAATAGGCGTGGAAAATTCAGGTTGGTAATTTAATTTTTCAATCACAGAATAATCAGGCGCTAAATTTTGCGTGTAGCGATCATAAGTGGACGCAGACACACCATTCGAAATCGCTTGGCTTTTTAAATTGGCAATACAGCTTTGAAATGAATTCTGAGGACTATAATCAGAAGTTACGACATTTGAACTGCCTGTAACTTTTTGACCATTAATAATGAGCTCAGCATTCGCCTGAGTCGCCGCTAAAAAAAATGAACCTAAAAGAAAAGCAAAACGGTGCATAAAATCCCTAATGATTCTTTATCTCTAAATTATGCTTTTTACCTTAACACTTTCGATTTCACTTTTCTGAATCAAAACGTAAATGAATATTCATTCTGGTTTAAATTCAAAACTATCTTTTAAATTTAAAACCACTTACCCACAGCACCCCGCATCTCAACTTTTAAATTCAAAAACAATCTCTGACTCAGCAAGCACTTTAAATTCAATCATCTTGTTTTAAATTAATTTTATCCACATTTTTATTTAACATTAATAATCAATAATATACAGATAATCAACTACCATAACTAAAGCTCAATATTTTTAAATTCAAAACTTTAAATTTATTGTTTTGAATTTAAATTCAAACAGCATCAAAACTTTTAAATTTAAACGCTCGATTTAAATTTAAAACTCACTTTTGAATTCAAAATTTTACTTCTATTTTTTAAATTCAAAGCAAACTTAAAAGATATCCACACACCCAAGTTGATAGAGATCTCTGCTGTTTCACTTTCTTTTAGGTGAAAACCAGTGTCACATTCAATTGTGGGCTCTGTTTTAAAACGTGCATCTCTGTACAAAACTCGCTTTATTTTGCTTTCAGTTTATTTTTCTATGCGCTAATTTTATCTAAACGGATAAAAAACACGCAATTTATTTTAATTTTGATCCGATTAACGGTCACTTTTTTCGAAGAGGCGCAATCATGCCTGAATGAATCCAAATAAAAAAGCGACCACTATCGTGATCGCTTTTTTTAACAACAACTGAAGCTTTAGATGGTCATATCTTCACTCAGTGCCAATGGATTCGGTAAGATTTTCGCAAACTGACGACATAGCGTCGTGAGTTGAGCGGTATCATTCGGCATTAAAGTCAGGTGACCAATCTTACGACCTTCACGTTCTTCCTTATTGTAAAGATGTAGATGTACACCTTCTAAGGCCAAGACTTGTTCAGACTGTGGATGCTGACCAATAATATTGATCATGACCGTAGGGCGAACCACTTCAGTTGAACCCAAGGGTAAGCCTGCGACTGCACGAATATGGTTTTCAAACTGAGAGCATACTGCGCCTTCAATCGACCAGTGTCCTGAATTATGCACACGTGGCGCCATTTCATTGGCATACAAACCTTTGTCTGTGACAAACAGTTCTAAGGTCAACACGCCAACATAATTCAAATGATTCAATAGGCGAGTGATGTAGTCTTGTGCAACGGGTTGTAAGTCCGCACTATTCGGTGCAGGGACAATCGAATGCGACAAAATACCATGATGATGATGGTTTTCAGCCAATGGCCAGGTTTTCACATCGCCATTTTGACCACGTACCGCAATGATCGAAACTTCACGCGAGAAGGTCACAAAGCTTTCTGCAATTAAACTTCCAGCAGGGCCTAATTCAGCCCATGCTTGTTCAATTTGTTGTTCAGAACGCAATACAAACTGACCTTTGCCATCATAGCCACCTGTGGCTGTCTTCAGTACAATCGGTAAGCCTAGCTCAGCAACCGCAGCGCTTAAACTTTCTAGTGAATCTACCGCTTTATAAGGCGCAACAGGAATCTCAAGCTCATCAAATAACGCTTTTTCAGACAAGCGATGCTGCGCAATGGCTAAAGCCTGACGCGGCGGATGCATATCTTTTTGCTTGGTCAAAACATCAACATCAGACAAAGGCGTATTTTCAAACTCAAGGCTGAAGACATCTGCACTGGCAATAAAATCTTGTAAACCGTTTTCAGTTTTACTTGAAATCACCGTTCCTAAAGCCGCTGAAGGACAGTCTGTACTCACATCAAAGAACGTACATTGAATATTCAGTGGCAAAGCCGCTTGTGCCATCATGCGACCCAGCTGCCCACCACCAAAAATACCGATGGTTTTATTCATGAGGAATGCCCCGTATTAAGCTTGGCCTGGAATGTTGTTGCTTGCAACTTTGTCGGTTTGTGCAGCACGGAAATCGGCCACATGTTTTGCAATTTCAGGACGTGTCAGACCTAAAATTTGTGCTGCCATAATCGCGGCATTGGTTGCGCCTGCTGGACCAATCGCCAAACTACCCACTGCAATACCTGCTGGCATTTGCACAATCGATAACAGTGAATCGACACCGTTTAAAATCGAAGACTTCACTGGCACACCCAGTACAGGCAAATCAGTTTTCGCCGCACACATTCCTGGTAAATGCGCCGCACCGCCTGCACCCGCAATAATCACTTGGATACCACGGTCACGTGCTTGTTCAGCATATTCAAAAAGACGATCTGGCGTACGGTGCGCAGACACAACTTCCGCTTCAAATGGGACACCAAGTTGCTTAAGCATATTGGCAGTGTGTTCGAGAGTAGCCCAATCTGATTGAGAACCCATGATAATTCCAACGAGAGGAGTGTCTTGTGAAGCGGCCGCATTCATTGCAATGTTTCCAGAGATAGTTAAGAGAGATAAATCTCGACTAGCGCCAAGCTTTAATAAGAGCCCTGTATTATAGACTGAAAATTCATCTCAATAAAATTTAACGGTTGTCTTTAAAGAGAAAACTCCATAATATTTTTATGAAAATATTTTTATTTTTTTCAATTTTATAAAAACTTTTATTAAATCAATATTCATCAGAGCCTTTAAACATGAAACAGATCTTCATCCTGCTCGCTTTAGCCATAAGCTCACAGAGTTTTGCCCAACTAATTCAACTCAATACTAGCCAATTTGAAAAAGACTTTAGCCTATTACAGAAACAAAAAGGCTATAACGGCCAAATTAAGAGTAATGGCTACATCCAAGAAAAGTTTTTAGTGACCGGAAAGTCGGTCATTGATGAACGTGAGCCGGTCATGATGACAGGCTATTACAAAGCAGATGATGGCAAAGATAAAATGTATTCTATTTCAGAATATCGTGTGTTTTGTGATGACCAAACCTATGGTTATGCACTCATCAACTTTGAAGCAGACGGTCAAATGAGTGTGCTGACCAGTGATAGTGATTATGCCTTTGACTATGAGGATCCCACTGCACGAGACCGTGAGTTTAGTAAAGTCCTAAAAAACGCCTGCAAACACGCATCTCTTAAATGATGAGACCTGTGCTGTATTAAATCAATTAAGCACTGCGAAATACGAAATAAACACAACCAAAAAGGCATAAACCTGCCCACAAATAATCCAATTTAAAGGGTTGTTTAAAAAGAAAAATTATAAATGGGACAAAGACCAATAGAGTCACGACTTCTTGTGTGATTTTCATTTGACCCAAAGACCACCCGTGTTTGGCCAACAATCGCGTTGCTGGAATCATAAAACTGTATTCGAGTAACGCAATGGCCCACCCAAATAAAATGGCTTGCCAAAGCGGCGCACCATGCAAAAATTTAAGATGACCATACCAAGCCAAGGTCATAAAGCAATTGGAAATAATCAGCAACGATAATGGAAAGAGCATAACATTGACAGGCAATATCTAGATGAATGTAATTTAACAAGTTTCAAGAAAAAAAATACAATATAATTTAACCTAAAATCAGAACAGCAAAAATTAGGGTGTGTTGACACTTTTAGCTTAAAAAAATAGCGAAGTAGTAAAATCAAATCGCCAAACCCAATTTTACTATTCGCTATGCCTCGTA
>NZ_LSOD01000003.1:0-48049 GCF_001592855.1 Acinetobacter sp. BMW17 | reverse complement strand
AAAGAAATTATCAAAGTTCTGTTGCTTTAGCCTGTATATTTTTATGGCTACCTTTATAGGGTTAATTATGAACAGTAAATGTCAACAGACCCTATTACTATATGAAACTTTTTACAAAAATTTTTAGCCCACTTATCCATCATCAAGCAAATGCAGATGCTTTGCTTTTATCTGAACAATTGAACCGACAGGATCACCATGCACTTATTTTTTCTGATTTTTTACAATCAATTACTCTAGACTACAGCTTAATAAGTTTAAGAAAATTAGATCACTACTTACACAAAGTTAGAGTTCATTTTAAATTAGCAAATCAGCAACCCCAATTTGCGCAACAACATACTAAATTGATTGATGAAATGACCCGAATTGTATTAAGAGTTGGTGCTTATCTCGGCGAAACTATACGACAACAAAATAAAAAATGGATTTGGATAGAAAATAAAGAAGAAATTTATACAGAATCCGATGTATTTAAAACTACCGTTCTTATTTTAACTGACCACGATAGCTTAACATCTCCCATGCGAGAAGTAATAAATTTTATCTGCGCAGAACAAAAACCGACCTCACTTTATCAATATGCGTGGAAAGTTTTAAGCAGTTAAAAAAACCTACAAATATTTTCATTTTACACAAATACACAACTATCTTTTCGCTAAGCGCCTTGCTATGGTTGCTTTCACATCGAATTAATCACGACAACAGCACCAATAATACGTGATGTGTCTATAAAAGCAGTGGAGTGAGGCGGAATGCATCTGCATATTTTGGGTATTTGTGGCACCTTTATGGGGTCTTTAGCGCTTTTAGCACGTGATCTTGGCCATACAGTGACGGGTTCGGATCTAAACGTTTATCCTCCCATGTCGACCCAACTCGAAAATGCAGGCATTACCTTAATGCAAGGTTATGACCGCAGTCATTTGCAACCACATCCTGATTTGGTCATCGTCGGCAATGCGATGAAACGTGGGATTGATGCAGTTGAATACATGCTCAACGAAGGCTTACCATATATTTCAGGCCCACAATTTTTGGCCGATCATGTACTTCAAGGCAAACACGTACTTGGTGTAGCAGGGACCCACGGTAAAACCACCACCACCACCATGTTGGCTTGGGTCTTGGATCAGGCGGGTTTAGAGCCAGGTTTCCTGATTGGCGGTGTACCTTTAGGTTTCTCTGAAAGTGCGCGTTTAGGTGCTGGCAAGTACTTCTGTGTCGAAGCCGATGAATATGATTCTGCCTTTTTCGACAAACGTTCGAAGTTCGTGCATTACCACCCCAAAACAGCCATTTTAAATAACCTTGAATTTGACCATGCCGACATTTTTGATGATCTAGCAGCGATTCAAAAGCAATTCCACCACTTGGTTCGTACCATTCCAAGTGAGGGCCGTATCATTGCTCCGATTACTGAAAGCAATATTGATGAAGTTTTAGAGCAGGGCTGTTGGACACCTGTGGTTCGTACCTCTTTAGAGGCCCACGACAAGTCTGAATTGTATGCCGAACAACTCAGTGCGGATGGTTCACACTTTAAAGTACTCCAACACGGCGTGGTGAAAGGCACGGTGCAATGGAACATGACAGGGCAGCACAGCGTAGCCAATGCTTTGGCGACTATCGCTGCGGCTGAACATGTGGGCGTAAGCATTGAAACAGCGTGCGAAGCACTGTCTAACTTTGGTGGCGTGAAGCGCCGTATGGAGCTTTTAGGCACAGTACGTGGCGTTGAAGTGTATGATGACTTTGCCCATCACCCAACCGCAATTGATACTACGCTAGAAGGCGCACGTAAGCGTTTAGGCGAACGTAAGTTGTGGGCAATTATTGAGCCTCGTTCAAATACCATGCGCATGGGAAGCCATAAAGATGGTCTTGCGCACTCTGCGCGTTTGGCCGATGAAGTGATTTGGTATCAACCAGAAGGTTTGGACTGGGACTTGCAACCGGTCATTGCGGCTGCACCCAACAAGGCCGTGGTTGCACGCACTTTGGATGACATTATCCATACCATCGTCAGTGATGCAGGCGAGGGCGATGCGGTTGTGATCATGTCCAATGGCGGCTTTGGTGGTTTACACCAAAAATTGATCAGCGCTTTAAACGCAGAATAAGTTGTTCCCATTAGAAGAAAAAACCCGCATATGGCGGGTTTTTTTACAAGCTTATCTAATTAAAAACCAGACATCGTACCCGTATATTCAAAGTCTTTTAGTTTTGCCCAACCTTGAAACGTGTCTCCCAAGCGTTTGCTGAAATACATGATCGAAACCCACTGTTCTTGGCCATCATCATAGGTGCTATAAGCAGTGATCTGGTCATTTTTAATCATAAACAGATCTTTGCTTTTACAAGTATTGCTCGGTGCTGAATGAAAATACACTCTGGTTGAAGCAATCACTTTCATGCCCCAACGTGGAATGATCTGGACTTCTTTTTGTTCTGCCTTTTCCTCAAGTTTTACACAATCTTCAGCATGCAATAAAGGGGAAACTGAACAGAATAGAACAATAGATAAAAGCGTCTTCATATACTTTAATTCCATCATGTTCAGCATTGCAAAGTCCAAATTAGAACTGCAATGGCAGCTATATCATTTTAGTTTAACGCTTAGAACCGCGATGAATGTTGTGAACAATTAAGCCGCGACATCTTCAAAACTTTTCTCACGGCGAAACATCACATCGACATAAGAGCAGGTCGGGATAATCTTCAGGTTTTTCTCACGTGAAAAATCAACCAGAGTATCCAACAGCAAACGCGCCACACCTTGACCCCGCAGTGAATCATCGACCCAAGTATGGTTGGCATCAATGGTTGTCTCGTCCCGCCAAATATAGCTAATTTCAGCAATGCGCTGACCGTCTGAATTATTTAAGAAAAACTCACCTTTTTGATCGCGATCTACATGTTGAAATTGCATAGCACACTCGTTGAATGGATTGATTTATCGTTCTCTATCTTAGTGGAATAAAACATCATGAATAGATGGATCTTTGTCGAATACCGATTTGGAAAAAGGGCACAAGGGTAAAATTTTCACGCCCTTATCACGGGCAAAGTTAACCAAAACATCCAATAACTGACGCCCCACATGTTGCCCACGGAGCAACTCACTGACCCAAGTGTGATCAATGATAAATTTATCGTCCCCAGCCCAACTATAGGTCATTTCCGCCACACGCTCGTTTTCTTGCTCAACAAAAACTTCGCCTTTACTACCTGTTTCTTGATGTTGGATTTTCATTATTATTCCTCTTTGGTTTACTGTTTTTTTTAGCTTGCCACAAATTGAACCAAAATTTTGTCTCATTTATATTTCATCTACAATTTTCTTTAATATTTGCTCAAACCATAAAAATATGCGATGCTTAGCTCACTTTTGGATCAAATCCAAAACCAAATTTATGTTGAACAAGGGGAGTAGCCTCCTCCAAACGTGAAAAATCAATGTCATGCATAACTTTCACGTGTCAGATTATCGTCATTACACTTTGCAAAAAGTCGGTATCTGAGCATTTTAGCGCACAAAATACATACGCTAAAATGTAGGCAAGACCTTGATCATGTTGTCACAGATGTTTTATTTCATCTGGCAGCAGGTCAAGGTTTTTTTGTGGCCGATTGCTGGATGTGGAGGATTTCATGGAATCTATCGGCAATTTATGGCTATACCTTGCTTTTTTCGGCATTGTTACCGTGATGCTACTGATCGACTTTTTAGGCTTTAAACAAAAAGAAGGCCAAGAAGTTAAAATCAAAACAGCCGCGTTATGGAGTATTGCGTGGGTTTCCGTCGCATCACTCTTTGGTGCAGGTCTCTGGCTTTATCTACAACAAACTGCAGGTGTCACTGTGGCCAATACCAAGGTCATGGAGTACTTCGCAGGTTATTTACTTGAAAAATCTTTAGCCGTCGACAACGTCTTTGTCTGGCTGATGATCTTTGCTGCTTTTGCCATCCCACCTGCACTACAACGCCAATTACTGCTGTATGGTGTCTTGGGCGCGATTATTCTACGTACCATCTTTATTTTTATTGGCGCGTGGTTCGTGCAAGAGTTCTCATGGATTCTGTATATCTTCGGTGCGTTCTTGGTGTATACGGGTTTCAAATTCTTCAAAGGGCAAAACGAAGAAGAAACCAATATCGAAGATATGGCGATCTTAAAATGGTTGCGTAAACATATGCGGATTACCCCGCAAATGCATGGCAATAAGTTCTTTGTCCGTCAAAACGGGATGTTGTGGGCAACGCCGCTGTTCTTGGTGTTGATTTTAGTTGAAGCATCGGATGTAATTTTCGCGGTGGATTCCATTCCTGCAATTTTCGCGGTGACCTCTGATCCATTTATTGTGTTGACTGCAAACTTAATGGCAATTTTGGGTCTACGTGCGATGTTCTTCTTGTTGTCTGGTGCAGCAACCAAGATGCATTATCTCCCGTATGGTTTAGGTATTATCTTGGTATTCATCGGCTTTAAGATGCTCATGCTGGATGTGTTCCACATGCCAATTTGGATTTCACTGGGCTTTATTGTATTGGTGCTGACCATTACTGCAATCTTATCGATTCGATACAGTAAGAAACATCATCAAACCACCCTCTAATATTTTAAAAAAGCCTTCCACTGTGAAGGCTTTTTTGATGGCTAAATCTTAAATTGTACAAGACTTAATCCTATGATTTTCGGTGTAAATGCACTGTACTTTATGCAAACAGCTCCCTATGATAAGCGGGCTTAAAACCCTTGGTTTTACCAGTAAAAATAAAAGAACCTGAAGGTTGCTCATCCATGCGTACCAAAAAATTAACTCTTGTTGTAGTGCCGGTTTTACTCACGGCATGTAGCGGTTCTAAAACCCTACAACAAGATGTTTACAATAACCAATACAACTGCTACCAAGACTGGCATTTTGAACTGTGCGAACCTGCTAACGAAAATGGCGAATCGAGCTATAGTGGCTCTGCTGGGGTTTATATCGGCCCTCAATATTATAAGAACAACCGTAAAGTCCGTTACATGGGCCAAGTCTTGAAAGCTCGCGGACGTCATTCGACGGGCGCACCTAAAATCTCGACTTACGTTTTTAGCCATGCCAAATCCCAGCCCATTCGTGGAGGCTTCGGCCGTGGCGGAGGCTCGTTCGGAGGTTAATACATGAAACGAGTTCTATTCCCTGAGCGTGCAAACTGGCAACAGGCGCATCAAGAGATTGGTTTTGACTACTACAACTTGCCGTCGCGCGATGGTTCAATGTATTGGTCAGAAGGGGTGGCTTATGAGTTTAGCCTCAAGCAAATTGAACAGCTTGAAGATGCCTCAAACGAATTACACCAGATGTGCCTTGAAGTGGCAGGGGATATGATTCAACGCGGTCATTATCCCGAATATTTTCAACTACCCCCAGCAGCGATTCCTCTGATTGAGCACTCATGGAAAAACCAAGCACCAATGCTGTATGGCCGTTTCGATTTTGCCTATGATGGTCAAGCCATCAAAATGCTGGAATACAATGCCGATACGCCAACAGGTTTACTCGAAGCGTCTGTTGCACAGTGGCATTGGATTGAACAAGTCGAAAATATTGCAAACCGTGATCAGTTCAACAGCATTCATGAAAAGTTGATTGAGCGTTGGAAACAGCTTTATCCTACACGTAGCCGTGTCCATTTCGCGGCCTGCCAAGAAGCAGGACGTGAAGATTGGGGCAATTTAGAATACCTCATGGATACTGCTTTTCAGGCAGGCTTAAATGTCAGCGAACTGTCGATGGAAAACATCGGTTGGAATGGCACAGCCTTTGTCGATTTGCATCAGCAAGAGATTCAGCATTTATTTAAGCTATATCCGTGGGAATGGATTTGGGAAGAAAGTTTTTCGCAGTTTCTCAAACCCGAAACTGAATGGATTGAACCCTGTTGGAAAATGCTACTCTCCAATAAAGCCCTGTTGATCGAGCTATGGAAACGCTTTCCAAATCATCCATTGTTGTTAGAAACCCATGCTTATGATGCGCACGCCCACTACGCAGGGAAATGGGTGCGTAAACCAATCTTAGCGCGCGAAGGCGCAAATATTCATATCTTACAAAACAATGTCGATTGCGGCGCAGCCTCAGGTAGTTTTTACTTCGATGACTACGACAAATATGGTTATGTCATGCAGCGCTGGGTAAAAACTCCGTTGCATGAAGGCATGCTGCCCACCTTGGGACTTTGGATGGTCGGGGATGAATGTGCGGGGATGTCACTGCGTGAAGATGTATTTGATGTGATCGGCAATGATGCGCATTTTGCTGCGCATTATTTTGTGGAATAAAGTGGCGCTCTAAATCAGCTATTTAAAATAGCTGTCCAAAAATTAATACGGGTCTGTTCAGGCGTTTTAGTAGGAGTACTACCACTTTTAGGTTATTCACGGCGGAGTCTTATCTTTTTTAAGTTCAATACTGGGAGCTTAGTTATTCTTTTGTTTCACCAAATGAGAAGCGAAGCTTCGTAAGAAAAGCATTTGTCCTCCGCAAAACCTGTTCACTTTCTATAATTAAAAAATTTGTGTTGTAAAAACAATCTATTCCAAACACTACGCAGGTTGCGGATGACGCTTCCGTGTATCAAATAATGTTTAAATTGAAAAAGAAAATGCCTGTCAAATCTAAAACTGACAGGCATACATTCGAAGACAATATTTTTTTCAAGCTTAAATGGTATGCGCTTTAACCCGCTTCATATAAGACACCAAGCGCGTAAAAAATAAGATTTGCAGGAAGATGGTAAACAGTGAAATAGTCCATTCATACCAATCATCAAACGCCGTGCCTTCTAGATTAAAAGCAAAATAAAGGCCCAATAACACTGCACCAAATACCACACCAGCTACAGTGGTTTGCACCAAAATGGGAAAAGACAACGCTGTGATTCGACCTAAGAAATGCTCACCCTCATCGCCACCATTGGCTTTATAGGCGCTTTGAATCCCGATAAACATAATCAATAAAGTCAGAAGCCCCTCAACACCAATCACTCGGACATCCCCATAGGGTGAATACATGCCGTAGTAATACACCACTGAAACCAGTAATGCGGTGACTAAATAATAATTTTTATAATGCTTTTTATCGAGGGTATTGCTAGATAATTCATGTGCTAATGCTTTGGTATTCCAAAAATACATGCCGATCATTGTCTCTTATTTTATCAATGTCGACACTGTACTGACTCAGCATTTAAAGATAAAGACTTTCTCAACAAAATTTTGCGAATAGATTGAATCATTTAAGCTCAAAGCTTGTGCGTATGTATTACATAAAAAATCATGATCTTATCGATGGCACAGGTACATGTCTGGTCTTCAAACAGTTCAATGTTTAAGAAAATACTGCTCCAGTCTTTCATTTAAAATCTAGCGTTCACAACACACATAAAAACTTCAGTAAATAGCCGTGAAAAAAATCCAGTTTACGGTACAATCAATCGAAAAAAAGTCAAAACACAGGTTTAAAATGTCTTCTGTAGTTGCAACGACGGCGGTTCGCGGTCGCTTCCTAGATATTCAGAATACGGTTGCCCAAGCGCGTGAAATTCACGACCAAGTGCGTTACGTAGAAGATGGTTTACTGATTAGCCAAAATGGCAAAATCCAATGGTTTGGATCTTGGCAGGAGGGGCAACAGCACCTTCCTGTTGGCGTCGAGGTTCAGCACTATCCTGAACAATTGATTGTGCCGGGTTTTATCGACACCCACATTCATTTTCCACAAACAGAAATGGTGGGGGCCTATGGTGAACAGCTACTCGAGTGGCTCAATACCTATACCTTCCCAACTGAATTACAATTTTCAGATAAAGCCTATGCAGACCAGATTGCCCAATTCTTTGTGCAAGAACTGCTGAAAAATGGCACCACCACAGCCTTAGTCTTCTGTACTGTGCATACCGAATCAGTCGATGCACTATTTGAAGCAGCAGGGCAGCACCAGATGCGTCTGATCGCAGGTAAAGTCATGATGGACCGTCATGCGCCTGAAGATCTGTGCGACACACCTGACAGTGCTTATGCGGACTCTAAAGCACTGATTGAGAAATGGCATGGCAAGGGCCGTAACCTGTATGCGATTACGCCACGTTTTGCCCCAACCTCAACACCAGAGCAATTAGCTAAAGCAGGGCAGCTCAAAGCTGAATACCCAGATGTGTATGTGCATACGCATTTAAGTGAAAATAAAAATGAAATCGCTTGGGTGAAAGACTTATTCCCTGAGCAGCAAGGTTATCTCGATGTTTATCATCACTTTGGTTTAACCGGTTCACATTCGGTCTTTGCCCACTGCGTGCATTTAGAAGATGCAGAGTGGGACTGCATGCATCAGACGGATTCAGCCATTGCTTTTTGTCCGACCTCCAACCTATTTTTAGGCAGCGGTTTATTTCCATTGAACAAGACTTGGGAAAAGCAGGTAAAAGTTGGGCTGGGTACAGACATTGGTGCGGGGACCTCTTTTAACCAACTACAAACCCTCAATGAAGCCTATAAAGTGCAGCAGCTTCAGGGCGATAAACTGTCCGCGTTTGAGTCGCTCTACCACGCTACGCTGGGCGGTGCCAAAGCACTGAGCTTGGATGATAAACTCGGTAACTTTAATTTGGGCAAAGAAGCCGACTTTGTGGTGCTCGATCTCAAAGCAACTGCGTTGCAAGCATTACGTCAACAACGTGCAAAAGGGATTGAAGATGCGTTATTTGCCCTGATGACCATGGGTGATGACCGTAATATTCATGCGACTTATATTTTTGGTCAGAAAGCCTATGTGCAAAACTAAGTAGCAAATAGCGAAAATTTAAGCAGCTAATCGAGTTTTGAAACAACTTTGATTTTCGCCTCTAAACCAAGCTGCATCCCGCCTGCAATGAAATGATTACATTTCCAGCGGGCAAAAGGGGGTGCATCTTGTTTAGAGATATATTAAAATTAATGCATATATAGAGGTGTTGCAGGTCAACGCCTTTTTTATTTTTGATTTTTTTTAATTTTTAGGTATCTACCCATGACCGTTCAAATGAGCGTAATGATTTCTACTGAAGAGATTCAAGCGAAAGTAAAAGAGCTTGGTGCACAAATCGATGCACATTATGCAAACAGTGATAAGGAACTCGTACTGATTGGTTTATTACGTGGTTCAGTCATTTTCATGGCAGACTTATGTCGTACCATTTCAAAACCCCATGAACTCGACTTCATGACGGTTTCAAGCTACGGTGGCGGTACGGTATCTTCACGTGATGTAAAAATTTTAAAAGATTTAGACGGCGAAATTCGCGGTAAAGATGTCTTGGTCATTGAAGACATCATCGACTCAGGCAACACCTTGAGCAAAGTACTCGAAATTTTAGAAACACGCTCTCCAAACTCAATTGAACTTTGCACCTTGGTCAGCAAACCTTCACGCCGTGAAATTGAACTCGATGTGAAGTTTTTAGGTTTTAATGTCGAAGATCGATTCATTGTGGGTTATGGCTTAGACTACGACCAAAAGTACCGTCATTTGCCATTTATTGGTGAAATTGGTCTTTAAGAGCAATCGATAAAAGAGTGGCCAAAGGCCACTTTTTTTATTTTTACTGTTAGCCAAGTACATAAAACATACAGTTTTTAGCAGATTCGCTCTACTGCACAGTCGCATTATGCCTGATGATATTTTTGCACATGATGTAAAAACAAAGACATGATAAAAAAGGAGCTGGCTCATGTGGTCACTTATTGTTGCAATCGTGATTGGTTTTATTGCAGGTCTCATCGCACGCGCTATCCATCCTGGCGATGACAAAGCGGGATTTATTGTCACTACTTTACTGGGGATTGCAGGTTCTCTCGTAGCCACTTATGGTGGTCGTTTACTTGGTCTCTATAGTGAAGGCTCTGCCGCAGGCTTTATTGCGTCAGTTATTGGGGCTATTGTTATTCTATTCATTTACAACATGGTCACAAAAAAAACCTAAACTCAGCCATTAAAAAAAGCACCGTTTCAGGTGCTTTTTATCTGTATCTTTGAACTCTTATAAGCCCAGTTCACGCCACATATTTTCAATAGTGGTTGAAGGCACAGCGCCATTCACTTTAAAACCATTTGAGAAAATAACCACGGGCGTCCCTTGTAAACCTAGACTACGACCGAGTTCAATGTTGCGCTCAATTGGATTGGCACACGGTTTTTTCGACGTTGGCTGAATCCCTTTCGCAATCAAATTTTTCCATGCGAGGGCAGGGTCTGCTTCACAAAACACTTGTTTCGACGGTGCAATCGATTGCGCCTTAATGGCATAAATAAATGTATAGATGGTCACATCATTTAGTTTATTCAGTTCAGCCTCTAACTGCTTACAGTAAGGGCAGTTTGGGTCTGAAAAAACCGCCAATTGGCGTTTGCCGTTGCCTTTAACGCTTTTAATGGCATCTTTTAGCGGCAGCTTGTTCCAATCAAGCGAGTTTTGTTGCACATATAAGGCAGCACTTAAATTTTTCTGATCTTTTAAGCGCACCATCGAACCAGCAATCACATGCTCAGCCGCTTCGCCTAAATACACAAGTTCGCCATCTAAAGATCCGCTATAAATGCCCGACATTTCTGTTTTTTGAATGTTTTGAACATGAATATTTGGGTAATTCTTTTTTAAGTTGGCTTGAACACTTTCTACGCTGGCCATACTCATGCTTGCAATTGCACTTGTAAGTAGTGCCAAACCCAGTTTTTTTATCATCACTTTTTGCTCTTTCAATCGGAGAACCACGGCGCTAGTGTAGAGCGTATTATTCAAGCATTGAATCATTTTTTCCACGGCTTTACCGAAACCCAACACGCCTTGCTTATGAACTGGCCAAAGTTTCACGTGGAACAGTGAGGGCTGTGCTATTAATTTCCACCGAGACATGAACAATTTCCTCATGAATCGAGAGCATTGCCCGCACGCGATCCGCAGTTAAGTCTACCGTCGTTTCTAAAGCCAAAATGCAGGAAAACTTGCCTTTGCCTACTTTCCACACATGTAAATCGGTCAAGGTCGTCTGCGGTAGTTCTGCCACCACCTCTCGAATTTCATCCACCACATGATGATCCATTTCAGCATCTAACAAGGTTCTTCCCGTTTCTTGCATTAAGCTCAGTGCCCATTTAGCCACCAGTATTGAACCTACGATCCCAAGAGCAGCATCGAGAAAATCCCAACCCAAATATTTACCAAAAATCAGTGCGATAATCGCGAAAATAGAAGTCACTGCATCTGCCACCACATGCATAAATGCAGCTTTCTGATTTAAATCATGATGATGGCTATGTACTTCTGATGCATGATCATGATGGTGATGGTGATGGTGATGGTGATGGTGATGGTGATGGTGACCATCATGCAGCAACCATGCACAGATTAAATTCACCAATAAGCCTAAAATAGCAATTGGAATCGCTTCGTTATAATGAATTTGTACAGGCGAGAATAGGCGCTGAATTGAATGAAAAGCCATAAAACCCGCCACCACCATCAGCAAAATAGCGCTGGTGTAGCCTGCAAGAATTTCAATTTTCCATGTGCCGAAACTAAAGCGCTGATCATGGGCATAATGCCGTGCAGCACGATAAGCAAAATAAGCCAAACCCAATGCCAACATATGCGAACTCATATGCCAACCATCCGCCAGCAAAGCCATTGATTGGAAAATCCATCCACCAATCACTTCTAATAACATCATGACTGCCGTTAAAATGGTCGCCATTAAAATCCGTTTTTGTGCCAGTGGATTACCGTCATCAAAATGATGCGTATGCTGACGTGATGGGGTATTTTGCATTTAAAATCACTCACCAATATACTCCCCCTTAGTATATTTATTTTTGGAGCAATGTGTTGAGTCATTTGCATGAAGATAAAAAAATTTTAAACCGTGTTAAACGCTTACAAGGGCAGGTCAACGCCGTTGAACTCTCGATTACACATCCCGATGCCAGTTGTATCGACGTTTTACAACAAGTCGCTGCTATTAAAGGCGCGGTCAATGGACTGATGAATGAACTGGTTGAAGCACACTTACGCCATCATGTATTAGCACAAGCTGAACAGGTCAATGAAGAAGAGTTGGCTGAGTTCTTAAAACTGCTGAAACGCTATGGCTAAGTTTCATTGCGTTCTTTTTCAAGTTTTTAGTTGACCATTTTTTCCACAAACCGATACACTGTTGCTCTCTATCCTTTTTCTCTTGGGCATCAAAATATTCTTGTTTTGACCGAGAGAGCCGCATGGCATTTGCATGACAACAACCACTTCTTGGCGTCCATTTTGTATGGTCAGCCTCGCCTTAATGATGGGAACGATGGGGACTGCCTTGGCCAGTCCACTTTATCCGCTGTATCAAGCCTTATGGCATCTGGTGCCGAGTCAAATCACCTATATTTTTGTGGCTTATATGTTTGGTTGTCTCGCTACTTTACTGTTTCTTGGCCGGACCAGTAATAGCATTGGCTATTTACGCACCTTACAAGTAGGGTTGGTGTTTATCAGCATCGGGTTGGTGATTTCCGCTTATGCTTCTGATGCTCTCATCTTATCTTTGGGGCGCTTTATTATTGGTATTGCATCTGGTTTGATGACCACTTCGGCCTTACTGGGACTGATGTATACCGTGCCCAAAAGCCATCAACAGATTGCGCCGCAGCTCAGTTCGATTATTACCGCAGTAGGCTTTGGCTTAGGCCCACTGATTGGTGGCCTGATAGCTCAATTTTCAGAATATCCGTTGGTCAGTCCTTATCTACCCGTTATTCTTGGCGCTGTACTGTGTTTCTTTGGTTTATTTTGGGTTGAGTCTCCTACATTTACCGCACAGCCCTTTAGTATCGCCCCAAAGCTACTCCGACCAGAAGTGCAATATCATCAGTTGTTTTTCATTGTTGGATTTACCGCATTTAGTGCCTTTGCCGCGTTTAGTTTATTTGCATCCTTATCCCCGTCATTTGTGCGGGATATTTTGCCGTGGCACGGCCCCCTCATTAGCGGTTCAGCCATTACCAGTATTTTAATTGTCTCGGCCGTGGTGCAGTATTTTGCCAGAAGTATTCCTGCTTATAAGTGCCTCAACTATGGCTTAATTACCTTGATTGCAAGCTTAGGCATTTTGGCGCTGTGTATGCTATTTCAACTGAGTGCATTTTTCTTTATCAGTGATTTTTTCGTTGGTGTCGGACATGGCCTGACCTTGATTGGTTCCTTTGGTCTCATTCATGCCATGACCACCTTAGAGAATCGTGCTGCAGTGATGTCGACTTATCTTTTTATTGGTTATTTGGGTACGATTGTGCCCATTGTGGCCGTCGGATATCTGGCAGATCACTTTGGATTAAGTTTCGGGGTCATTAGCTTTTGCATTGCCATCGCTTTATTGTGTTTTTATCTGTGGTTTGCGCATAAAAGCAGTATACGTCTGGCTTCGGCATAGGAAGCGTGAAGCCAAAATCATCTGGATTTAGATCGTTCTTCAGATGCCATTTTTCAGGCGATCCTTGCTATAACTTAGGTTCTTTTCTTGTTGGCATGGGCTAAGTCCGTATGTTCATTTAAATACTGGCTTAAATGTTCTAAAAAATAGGACACTCTTGGTGAGTGCTCGAGCCGATCCATATAAATCGCATAGATATCGGCAGGGGGCGTCTCATAGTCCTGCAAAACTTGAACTAAACGACCACTTTTTAAATACTTGGCCACGTCCCATTCAGCGCGCATTAAAATACCATGGCCATCGATTGCCCAACCAATGGTGACTTGGCCATCATTGCTACTCAATTTTCCATGCACTTTAACGGTCTCTTCCTTATCCCCTTGAGTTAAACGCCAGTTCGCATATGCCGCATCGTTTTGTCTTAACACAATGCATTGGTGCAGGGTCAGTTCGCGTGGCGTAAGTGGTGCCCCAGCGTGCGCCAAATAACGCGGAGAAGCACATAGAAGCCGTCGATTAGCCGCAATTTTTTTCGCAATCAGTCGTGAATCTGGCACCTGCCCAAAGTGAATCGAGACATCAATCGCATCATTCGGCAGATGAATCGGACGATCAGTCAAATGTAACTGGACTTCAATATCTGGAAATTTTCGCGCAAAATCTGAAATCGCAGGAGCAATGTAGGTTCGACCAAAACCAAATGGGGCATTGACCCGCAGCAAGCCCTTCGGGGTGGTGCGACTGCGTGCTACTTGCTGTTCCATTTCTTCAATTTCTTTCAAAATTCGCGAAGCATTCTCAAAATAAATTTCGCCTTCATTGGTCAAACTGATGCGTCTGGTGGTCCGATTCAACAACCGAACCCCTAAACGTTCTTCCATTTGTGTCAGACGTCGGGACACAGCAGGGGGTGTTAAATTCAACTCACGCGCTGTTGCAACCAGACTGCCCTGTTTTATTAGTAAACAAAAAAATGCTAATTCGGTATCTGAGCTCATGATTATTCAGTTTTTTGCAAGAGTGATTTAACTTTATATCGATTCATCGGTTTTGCAAAGTCTCTAATATCCCTATCACGTTACCCCCAAACAACATATCTCACCCAAGCAAGGAAACTTGAGTGAGTCATAAAGTCCACCGTGTAAGGACAACGGTGCACAAACGGGGAGCTGTTTCGCCAAACTCGATTGCGGTGTGACTTCGACCGAATCGGGAGGTAATCGCTACTGATATGGAGATAAGCCATGGACATGGATATCGAGAAACGGACGCTACGCAAAATCACTTGGCGTATTGTGCCGTTTATCATGATTTTATATTTAATTGCCTATATTGATCGAGTCAATATTGGTTTTGCTGCCATTACCATGAAAGAAGATTTGGGCTTTACCGCTTCGATTCTCGGTTTTGGTGCAGGAATTTTCTTTTTGGGCTATTTCCTCTTTGAAGTTCCCTCCAACATTATTTTGCACAAAGTCGGCGCTCGCATTTGGATTGCACGGGTCATGGTGACTTGGGGCATTATTGCTGGCGGGATGGCCTTTGTCGAAAGCTCAACCAGCTTTTATGTTATGCGATTTTTACTCGGTGTCGCCGAAGCAGGCTTTTTCCCCGGCATTATTTTGTATTTAAGCTACTGGTTCCCTGCACGAAACCGAGCAGGGGTAATTGCCCTATTTATGGCTGCCGCCCCTATAGCCACGGCGATTGGTTCTCCTATTTCAGCAGCATTACTGGAAATGCACGGCATCATGGGCTTAGCAGGTTGGCAGTGGATGTTCCTGATAGAAGCGGTTCCTGCGGTGATCCTAGGCGTCGTGGTGTTTTTCTATATGACAGATCGTCCTGAAAAAGCCACATGGTTAAAAGCAGATGAGCGTGAATGGTTGGTTAAAACCATGCAAGCAGAAGATGCCAATAAAGGGGGGCAACAGCAGCACAGTATTTTACGCGGACTCGCCAATCCACGCGTGCTTGCTCTGGCACTCATTTATTTCGGTACCTCCGCGGGGCTGTATACCCTTGGCATTTGGGCACCTCAAATCATTAAAGAACTGGGTGTCAGCTCAATGACCGTCGGTCTATTGAACGCTATTCCTCCTATTATCTCTGTGGTTGCCATGATTCTGTGGTCTCGCCACTCCGACAAAACCAATGAACGCACATGGCATGTGGCTTTGGCTTGTTTAACCGCAGCTGTGGGGCTCGCGATTGCAGCCAGTACTGGCAGTATGTTTGGCCTGATTGCAGCATTAACCATTGTCAACGTCGGCATCAGTTGCTCTAAACCGCCACTGTGGAGCATGCCAACCATGTTTCTATCGGGCGCAGCAGCAGCGACAGGCATCGCAACCATTAACTCGATTGGGAACTTAGGTGGCTTTGCGGGTCCAGCCATGATCGGTTGGGTTAAAGACCAAACTGGAAGCTTTGCAGGCGGTTTGTATTTCGTCGCAGGTCTGCTGATTTTATCCACCGTCCTGACCCTCGTTTTAAGTTTTACTCAAAAAAACAAAGCCAACTCGGCTGAATTGAGTAATTCATGATCTTCATTTTTACCTTATTCGATATTCAAGCGAATTAAACGCTTAACAAGGAGCCTCCCATGGACAAAGAACTTGCCGTACAGTCCCTCACGGACACCATGGCCAAATTTACAGCCTATATTGGCAAACGTTTACCCAAAGATGTCAAAAGTAAACTGATTGAGCTCAAAACCTTGGAAACCAACCCATTGGCCAAATCAATTTATGATTCAATGGATGAAAACCAAGAAGCAGCAGATCGATTGAATCGTCCCAGCTGCCAAGACACCGGCGTGATTCAATATTTTGTTGAAGCGGGTGCACATTTCCCACTGTTGGGCGAATTGCAGGAAATTTTACGTGAAGCGACCGAAGAGGCAACCCGTACAGGCCCCTTGCGCCACAATGCAGTTGAAACCTTTGATGAGAAAAACACGGGCACCAATACGGGCACCCAAATTCCGTGGCTAGACTGGCGCATCGTCCCGGAACAGGATACCTGTACCATCGATGTGTATATGGCAGGCGGCGGGTGTACCTTGCCAGGTGCAGCTAAAGTTTTGATGCCAGGTCAAGGCTATGAAGGTGTAGCCGAGTTCGTGATGGATGTGATTACCGAGCGTGGTGTGAATGCTTGCCCGCCATTACTGGTCGGTGTCGGGGTGTCCACTTCAGTTGAAACCGCTGCACGCTTGTCCAAACTGGCCATTATGCGCCCTGTAGACTCAAGAAGTGATAACCCACGCGCTGCGCTGATGGAAGACTTGCTGGAACAAGGCTTGAATGAAATTGGCATTGGCCCACAGGGCTTAACAGGCAATAACAGCGTCATGGGCGTCAATATTGAGTCTTCGGCTCGTCACCCATCCACCATTGGCGTGGCAGTCAACACCGGTTGCTGGGCACACCGCCGTGGCAAAATTAAAATTAACCCTGATATGTCTTATGAAATTCTGTCACACGAAGGAGTTGTGCTATGAAAAAAGTACTGACCACCCCATTACGTGATGAAGACTTAGCCGATCTTAAAATTGGTGACGTGGTATATCTAACTGGACGTCTAGTTACTTGTCGTGATGTGGCACATCGCCGCTTAATTGAACAAGGTCGACAACTTCCCGTGAATTTAGAAGGCGGTGCGATTTTCCATGCCGGTCCAATCGTGCGTAAAAAGGATGATGGCGGTTTTGAAATGGTCTCTATTGGGCCCACCACCAGTATGCGTATGGAAAAATTTGAACGCGAATTTATCAAACAAACTGGGGTGAAACTGATTGTGGGTAAAGGTGGCATGGGCCCTGAGACTGTCGCAGGCTGTCAGGAACACAAAGCAGTTCATGCGATTTTCCCTGGAGGATGTGCGGTACTGGCAGCCACTCAAGTCGAGGAAATTGAAGGTGCTGAATGGCAAGACCTCGGGATGCCTGAAACCTTGTGGATTAACCGCGTCAAGGTATTTGGCCCGCTGATCATCTCGATTGATACCCATGGCAATAATCTTATTCAGCAAAATAAAACCCAGTTCCAAGCCAAAAAGAAACCAGTGCTGGATCGGATTAGTAAAGAACTAAGTTTTATTAAATAGTGCTTTACAGACAGCACCTCAAACGATCCTTTTCGGTGTTGTCTGTCTCTCTTTGTTTTAACTCTAGGCCTGCATTTGGTCAGACACATCACAGCCAAATCAGGCATTTCTCTTCACTTGTGTCCCTATTCACCACAACGTCTCGACGTTTAATCCATACTTCTTTCAGCAGAATACGGACATTGCAATCGATGTAACGAGATCAAGCTCATGATGGATCATGTAACCATAAAAAAACCGCTCTATATTCCCTATGCAGCTCATTCACTTTTAGAACTGCCGTTGTTGAATAAAGGAGCTGCATTTTCAATACAAGAACGTAATACCTTCAATTTACACGGCCTAATTCCACACGTGATCGAAACCATTGAGGAACAAAGTCGCCGCTCCTATCAGCAGTATTTATCTTTTAATGATGACATCAACAAACATATCTATTTACGCAATATCCAAGATACCAACGAAACTCTGTTTTACCATCTGCTCAAACATCACTTAAGTGAAATGATGCCGATCATTTACACCCCAACTGTGGGTGAGGCCTGCCAACGTTTTTCCGATATTTATCGCCGACATCGTGGCATTTTTATTTCCTACCCAGATCGCGCGCATATTGATGAAATTCTACACAACGTCAACCGTAAAAATGTCAAAGTTATCGTGATGACCGATGGAGAGCGGATCTTAGGTCTTGGTGATCAAGGCATTGGCGGCATGGGGATTCCCATTGGTAAACTGTCGCTCTATACCGCCTGTGGTGGCATCAGTCCGGCCTATACCTTACCTATTACACTGGATGTTGGGACCAATAACCAACAGTTACGCAACGATCCGCTGTATTTGGGTTGGAACCACCCCCGTATTAGTGGCGATGAATACAACCAATTTATCGATGATGTGATTCGTGCCATTCAACGACGCTGGCCGAAGGCCCTGATTCAGTTTGAAGATTTTGCTCAACAAAATGCCATGCCTTTACTAGCTACCTACCGTGAACAAATCTGTTGTTTTAATGATGATATTCAAGGTACGGCGGCTGTAGCGTTAGCTAGCCTGATTGCAGCATCTCATGTGGTGAAAAAGCAGGTCAAAGATCAAACGATTGTTATTTTAGGTGCAGGTTCAGCAGGCTGTGGTATTGCAGAACAAATTATTGCACAAATGAAAATTGAAGGGCTCAGCGACCTTGAAGCACGCTCACGTCTTTATTTGGTAGATCGCTTTGGTTTAATGACTGAACAGCAACCCAACTTACTCGATTTTCAAAGCAAGTTGGCGCAGCCTTTGCGTGCCATTGAGACATGGGCAAATGTAGCGCCAGAGATTTCTCTGCTCGAAGTCATTCAGCATGCCAAACCCACAGTATTAATCGGAGTTTCAGGACAAACTAGCTTATTTAGCGAAGAGATTATTCGCGCACTGGCTGAAAACTGTGAACGCCCGATCGTCTTTCCCTTGTCCAACCCCACCTCTCAGGTCGAAGCGCTCCCCGCAGATATTATTCAATGGACAGAGGGTAAAGCCTTAATCGCAACAGGCAGTCCATTTGCACCAGTACATCATCAAGGCCATATTTACCCCATTGCTCAGTGCAATAATGCTTATATTTTTCCTGGGGTTGGTCTAGGTGTCATTGCCGCAGGTGCGCAAAGCGTGACCGACCTGATGTTAATGGCAGCGAGTAATGCACTAGCCAGCTGTTCACCCATGCTGAAAAACCCAGACCATGATTTACTGCCAAGTATTGATGCCATTCAGAACATCTCTAAAATTATCGCCTTGCAGGTAGGGCTTGCCGCGATACGGGAAGGGGTTGCCCCATTGATGGATGAAGCTAGCTTACAAAAAGCCATTGAGGCGCATGTTTGGAAACCCGAATATCGAGATTACCGCCGAATTACCTTTTGATTGGTCTGTTACGACACAGCAATATCACAAAATTTTGTACCAAAGAGAAGCTCAATAGCAGCACTAGCCATCCTATGTATAAAAAAGCACCCAGCCTTTAAAACTGAGTGCTTTTTATATCCATCTACCTAAATAGGCACGATGCTAAATGTCGGCATTACTTTCCAATACAGAACGATCCAAAAATTTTCCCAAGCAAATCATCCGCACTAAAATCCCCTGTAATTTCACCGAGGGCATTTTGCGCCAAACGTAGCGACTCTGCGACCAACTCACCTGCGTTATACACCACCAATTGTTCACGCGCTTCAGCAAGGTAAAGCTGAGTGCGTTTCATTGCGTCTAAATGGCGTGTACGTGCAATAAAGGTATCTTCTTCAGGCTGGAAGCCTGCATGCGCTGTAATCGCTTCTATGAGCGCTTGAACGCCAGTTTCTTGCTTTGCCGAGACCATAATATGACGGAAGCCGTTAAAGTCTTCGATATGCGATGTCGTTTCCATCAAATCACACTTATTGCCTATCAGCATTAAACGTTTCGGTTCAATATGCTCAGCAAAATATTCTTGTGCCAGTTTGAGTGGGTCTTCGCCTTGGCTTAAGTCATAAACCAAAAGTAACAGATCAGCTTGCTCAATTTCTTTAATGGCACGACGTATCCCTTCTTTTTCTACAATATCACCAGTTTCACGTAAACCCGCGGTATCGGTTAAGGTAATGGGTAAGCCATTGAGGGTAATTTTTTCATGCAAGACATCCCGCGTCGTACCTGCAATATCCGTCACAATAGCGCGTTCAATGCCTGCTAATGCATTGAGCAGTGATGACTTACCCGCATTCGGTTTTCCTGCAATTACCACTTGTAAACCTTCACGCAGCAACTGTCCTTGACGAGCCGATTGTTGCACTTGGTTCACAGCAGCCGTAACGCCATCTAAAAGATTTAAAATTTTCCCGTCCGCAAGAAAATCAATTTCTTCTTCAGGAAAATCAATCGCAGCTTCCACATGCAAACGTAGATGAATCAATTGCTCCAACACATGATTCACTTTAGTTGAAAATGCACCTTGTAATGAACGTACCGCAGAACGTGCAGCCGCTTGAGACGTCGCATCAATCAAGTCAGCGATTGCTTCAGCCTGTACCAAATCCAGTTTGCCATTTTCAAAAGCACGCATGGAAAACTCACCGGCTTTTGCTGCAATCGCACCGAGCTCCAACAAACGCCCCAGTAAAGCATTTTGAATGACAGGGCCACCATGACCTTGCAACTCAACCACATCTTCACCAGTAAACGAGTTCGGGTTCGGAAAACAAATCGCTAAGCCCTCATCCATCACCTCGCCAGACGCATCATAAAACTGGCGAAAACCTGCAAAACGGGCTTTCGGTAAATCTTTTTGGGTCAAGGCCTGTGCAATCTCATAAGACTTGGGACCAGATAGGCGAATGACCCCCACACCACCACGCCCAGGTGGTGTTGCAATGGCAGCAATCGTGGTTCGGTTGTACATAACATTCACCTAAAAAATCTTAAAAGTCACACAATGAAAAATCCGCCTAAGATTACCATCTTAAGCGGATTTATTCAGCTTTTCGCGAAAAGTTACCTCGATTAACTCGACGCACTTTCCTTATTCAAACGGTCTTTTTCAACAGATTTGTTGATCAAGGTCTGCTGAATAATCGTGATACTGTTGTTGACAATCCAGTACAACACGAGACCCGCAGGGAAGAACAACATAAAGACTGTGAAAACAATCGGCATGATTTTGAAAACTTTCGCTTGCATTGGATCAGCCGGTTGTGGATTTAAAGACTGCTGAATGAACATCGTTGCGCCCATTAACAGCGGTAAAATAAACCACGGATCCATCGCTGACAAATCTTGAATCCAAAGTAACCATGGCGCATGACGAAGCTCAACAGACTCCATCAACACCCAGTACAGCGCAAGGAAGATTGGCATTTGTAATAACAATGGCAAACAACCCGCAAGCGGATTGACTTGTTCACGTTTATACAGTGCCATCATTTCTTGAGAGAAGCGCATACGGTCTTCACCGAACTCTTCTTTCATACGCTGCATTTCAGGTGCAATGACACGCATTTTCGCCATTGAGCGATAGCTCTTAGACGACAATGGCCAAAGAATCAATTTCACCAAGACCGTTAACAAAATAATTGCCCAGCCCCAGTTACCCACTAAACCGTGGAAGAACTCAAGACCCAAGAACAATAATTTCGCAATTGGCCATAACCAACCATAATCAACAGTTTGGTTTAACCCTGTTGCAAGCTCTTTTAACTCAGATTGAACTTTAGGACCTGAATAGAAGGTCGCGTCAATCTCAGCCACTGTACCAGCAGGCACAGTAATCGTCGGCGAAGTAAAACCAATGATATTCATATCATCCGTTGACTTACGCGACTCTAATTTCGCGACATAAGGTTGACCATTGGCTTGCGTCAATTTTAAGTCACCAGGAATCCAAGCACTCACAAAGTAGTGCTGAACCATAGCAACCCAGCCGCCTTTCGCCTCAACATTCAATTTTTCTTCATTGAAGTTAGCAAATTTAAGCTTGTTATAATGTTCTTCAGGCGAACCCCAAGCACCACCTAAGAAAGTGCCCAGCGTGAAAATACCTTGATCCGATTTGCCTGGATCATCAGAGTTGTCACGTTTGAGTTGACCAAACATTTGACCCTGCCAGTTTTGACCACTGCGGTTCACCACTTTATGGTTCACAACAACAGGATATTCACCTTGCTTAAAGGTAAAGGTTTTAATGATTTCCACACCATCAGCTGTTTTCAGTACCATCGGTACGGTTAACACTTTGATGCTTTTTCCATCTTCAGTTTGAACCGCTTTGGCATCATTCAATGTATAAGCAGATTTTTCAATCTCATACATTGGACGACCGCTACGGTTACTGTCTGGACCATTAAGACCAATTAAACCAGACTGCGCCACATAAGTACGTTTTGCATCACTTTCAAGCATGACAAATGCTTCGTTACTGTCTTTGCTCTTGTCATGGTTTAACAATTCAATACGAACAATATCACCACCTTTAGGATTAATCCAAAGATGATAAAGGTCAGTTTGTACTGAAATAAGCTGTTGATTTACAGATGCTTTTGCTTCTGTAGCTGGTTGCTGAGTCGCGATATTTGCTTGTGGCATATCAGACGCTGCTGAAGCCGTTTGAGCATTTGGCAAATCTGCAGATACTTCATGTGAAACTGCTGCAGCCTGTTGTGGCTGTGGCTGAGTCTCAGCATGTCCATAATCTTTTTGCCAAGCCAAAATGAGCAAATAAGCGACAACAAACATGGCCCCGAGAATGGCAAACCTGGCCCATTGTTGCATATCGATTACCCCAAGTGGTTAGAGTGATTTTGGTTCAAGAAACAATCACGAAAGGGTACAGCAACCAGATGCTTTTGAGAATCTATTTGCTGAAAAGAGATAAAACGAATCCTTTTGTTTGGAACAGGGTCATACCCCGATCCACCCCAAGGATGACAACGGCAAATACGTTTAGTAGCCAACCACACACCACGCACAGCACCATGTGTATGGACTGCTTCCAATGAATATTGAGAACATGTAGGGATATAACGACAACGCGGCCCAAGTAAAGGACTAATCGCAATTTGATAAAATCGAATTAACCAATGCAGTAACCGGACCATTGGCCATCTCTACTTTTGCAGGGAGGGAGCTATTTTTTGATGCTTTTTGGCAAGACGTTGTAATTTTTGCCAAGCAAATTGTAATTGCTGGTGCAACTCTGCATTAGGCACTGTTTCTATCCCCATTTTAGGCATAACCACAATATCTAAAGTTAATTGCTGTTGATGCAAGCGAAAACTTTCGCGAGCCAAACGTTTTACTCTATTTCTTTCGTGTGCACGACGCACTTTCTTTTTAGCAACAACAATACCCAAACGACTTTGAGGTTGTTCGGTCAGTTTTGCTAGAAATAAGAAATGGGGCTGATGCACTTTAAAAAGCGCACCATCGAAGACACTTTTATAATCGGCAGCACAGCGAATACGAACCTCTGTGCTGAAGCCATAAAGTGTAGTCATAACACCCAAAATCGTTTAAGCGTTAACTATTAATTAAACAGTTAAGCTGTGACGACCTTTTGCACGACGACGAGCTAATACTTGGCGACCAGCTTTAGTAGCCATACGAGCACGGAAACCATGAACGCGCTTACGCTTTAATTCAGATGGTTGGAATGTACGTTTCATATCGAAACTCCAAAAATGATCATTCAATGAAGGTTCGCGAGTTTAGTGTTCATTGCTTGAGCTGTCAATGGAAAACCGATTTTCTTGTGAAATTAAGCCTTTTTATTTGTAACAGCAGCTTGAGCTTGCTCTTTTCTCGATAACATTTAAACAACTGCACTTTTTTCTTATACACAACCTAGATTATTGTTTATTAAAGTGATATAAGTTACCAACAAGATTACCCACATAATTATCCACAAGTCTTTAAATTCACTTGCTGTGCATGTTTTTAAATTTAAATTCATTTTGGATCTCTAGTTATCCCCAGAAAACAAGTCTCTTATAAATAAATTCAAATTTATAAATTTAAATTTATTACTATTAGGGTGGCCTTTTTCTGTGGAAATGACACTTTTTTGATTATAAAACAATAAAATATGGTGTGGATAAGATTGTTTTTATAAAATTAATAGTTTGTGGATAACTTTGTGCTATATTCTATCCACAGTTTGCGGATAAACTTATCCACACCAGTATTTGAATTTAAATTTATTTTCATAAGCAGGCTTTTTGAGCAATATCTGCAGAATTTTCCATGACAGATGTGGATAACTTGGTTAGAATGGCGACCCGCTTCGGTGGGTACATAGTGTTTTTATTAATTATTGATGGAATGAATAGGGGTTTCACATGCTTTGGACGGACTGCTTAACTCGCTTGCGACAAGAGCTCTCTGGGAATGTCTTTACAATGTGGATACGCCCTTTAGTTGCAGAAGAGTTAAATGACACACTACGTCTTTATGCTCCCAATCCCTATTGGACACGTTACATTCAAGAACATCACCTAGAATTGATTACAATTTTAGTGGAGCAGCTCTCTGAAGGGCGTGTACGTAAAGTTGAAATTTTAGTCGATTCACGCCCGGGTGCAATTTTATCTGCGAGTGAGCAACCTGCAACGACGACTGCAGCTTTAGAGTCTGCTCCAGCACCTGTTGTGCGTCCGAAAAAAGAAAAAGAAGAAGGGAATTCTAAAAACAGCCGTAAACGTCAGTTAAATCCTTTATTTTCCTTCTCACTTTTTGTGGAAGGTCGTTCAAACCAAATGGCTGCTGAAACGTGTCGTAAGGTTTTAACTCAGTTAGGTGCTTCTCAGCACAATCCCTTATTTTTATATGGCCCGACTGGTTTAGGTAAAACACACTTAATGCAAGCAGTGGGCAATGCCTTGTTGCAAGCCAAACCGAATGCACGTGTCATGTATATGACGGCAGAAAGCTTTGTTCAAGATTTTGTTAGTTCTTTACAACAAGGCAAAGTGGAAGAATTTAAAAAAAATTGCCGATCTTTAGATCTATTGTTGGTCGATGATATTCATTTGTTGGCGGGTAAAGAGGCGAGTTTAGTAGAGTTTTTCTATACTTTTAACGCACTTTTAGATGAATCTAAGCAAATTATTCTGACTTCAGATCGCTATCCAAAAGAATTAACGGAATTAGATCCACGTTTGGTTTCACGCTTTTCTTGGGGCTTGTCGGTTGGGGTTGAGCCACCAGATATTGAAACCCGTATTGAAATTTTGCTGAAAAAAGCAGAAAGCAATGATGTGGAATTACCACGAAACTGTGCGTTATTTATTGCGCAACAAGTGGTTGCAAACGTACGTGAATTGGAAGGTGCGCTGAATAAAGTGGTGGCCATTTCACGCTTTAAGGGTACAGCTATTGATTTGGATGTTGTGCGTGAGTCATTAAAAGACGTCTTGGCCATTCGTGCACGAACCATCAGTACTGAAAATATTCAACGTGTGGTGAGTGAGTACTTTAGAATTCCACTCAAAGAGTTGGTTGGGCCTAAACGGACCCGTATTTATGCTCGTCCACGCCAATTGGCAATGGGCTTGGCACGTGAGTTAACGGGAGACAGTTTCCCTGAAATTGGTATGGCCTTTGGCGGTCGAGATCACAGTACCGTCATGCATGCTTGTGAAAAAGTTTTAAGTCTGCGCGATGAAGATCCGATCTTCAATGAGGACTATAAAAACTTGCAACGCTTGCTGCAAAGTTAAGCAAAATTGCTCAAATTCTATTCTTGCAATGCGGCATGTTCTGCCGCATAGTACACTGCTAAAAACACATTTATTTATTATTTTATCTTCAGTTTTTCGAGGAATGTATCGTGCGTTTAAAAATCGCGAAAGAAAGCTTACTTAATGTTCTATCACATGTCGTAGGAGCGGTTGAACGTCGCCATACTTTAAACATTCTTTCAAATGTTAAAGTGCAAGTGAGCCAAGCGTCGTTGACGATTACAGGTTCGGACTTAGAGGTCGAATTGGTTGCAAGTACCACGCTTGCGGAAGGGGCGTGTTTACAAGCGGGTGAAACGACCGTTCCTGCACGTAAGCTGATGGATATTTGCAAATCTTTACCGACTGCAGCACTGATAGACCTACAAATTACTGAAGATCAACGTTGTATCTTAAAGTCCGGTAATAGCCGTTTTGTGTTGGGGACTTTACCCGCTGAAGATTACCCGTTATTGACCACAGAGAACACGCAAGGCACGCAAGTTGCAGTGACACAGCGCGAATTAAAGCGCCTATTTGAAAAAACTGCATTTGCTATGGCAGTGCAGGATGTGCGTTTTTATCTCACGGGAACCTTACTTGAAATTGATAATAATCAACTGCGTGCAGTGACCACAGACGGCCACCGTTTAGCTCTGTGTGAAACTGTTGCTAGCTCAAATGCCACTCAATTGATTCAAGCGATTGTTCCACGTAAAGCGGTGGGTGAACTACAGCGTTTATTGAGCATTGAAGATGAACAATTGGCGTTGTTAATCGGTCGTGAACTATTGAATGTGACCATTTCTATTGCCAGCCGTGACAAAGAACAAGGGGATACCACTGTTCGTTTCACCACGAAACTGATTGACGGTAAGTTCCCTGATTATCGCCGTGTGATTCCACGTGGTGGGGATAAAAATGTCTTAATTGCACATGATGTCTTTAAGCAATCTTTACAACGTGTTTCGATTTTAAGTAATGAAAAACTACGTGGTGTGTTCTTAAACTTTGCCGCAGACACTTTGCAGCTACGTGCCAATAACCCAGAGCAAGACGAAGCCGTAGAGGATTTGGCGATTCAATATAATAATGCGCCAATGGAAATGTCTTTTAATGCCCAATACATCTTGGAAGTCTTAGGCGCATTGGATGGTGATGATGTGTCAATGACGATGACTGAAGCAAATCAATCGGTTCTGGTGCAAGATCCAGCCCATCAAGATCAGACCTATGTGGTCATGCCAATGCGTGTTTAAGCCCTAGGTTCAGGCATGCAAATCACGCGTTTAAACATCGAACGTGTTCGAAATCTCAGAACGGTTGCTCTCCATGGATTGCAACCGTTTAATGTTTTTTATGGACAAAATGGTTCAGGTAAAACCTCAATTTTAGAAGCCATTCATCTGTTGGCGACTGGGCGTTCCTTTCGGACCCATATTCCGAAATACTATATTCAAACCGACACCCAAGACGCGATTGTCTTTGCCCAATCCAGTTCTGAAAAAATAGGGATGCAAAAGCTGTTGTCTGGTGAACAGCTCATTAAGGTCAATGGCGACAACATTGCCACTCAAGGTCAGTTGGCTAAAATTCTTCCTTTGCAACTGATTGATCCGCAAAGTACCGATATTATTGATCATGGTGCCAAGCCTAGACGGCAACTATTAGATTGGCTGATGTTCCACGTGGAACCTGAGTTTTATCATGCATGGCAATATTATTCACGGGCATTAAAACAGCGTAATAGTTTACTAAAAACACGACGGAATCTAAGTCTGGCAGATTTGGAGCCGTGGAACAAAATGCTTGGTGATTATGGGGAAATGCTGCATTCGCAGCGCGTCAGCATTGTGGAGCAGTGGAAGGGCTTTTTTGAGCAAGATTTAAAACACCTGCTGCCAGATATCGAGGTTCAGTTAGAATATAGCCCTGGCTTTCATACCGAGTTAGGGTTACTGAATGACCTGCAAAGTCATCATCAAAAAGACCTTGAACGGCGCTATACCGAGTATGGTCCACACAAGGCAGATTTGCGTTTAAAAACAAGCCTTGGCGATGCCGATGTCGTGCTGTCACGTGGACAAAAAAAGCTGTTAATCATAGCCTTAAAACTGTCACAGATTGCAATGCTACATGCTTGTAATAAGGAAACTGTGGTATTATTAGATGATCTGACAGCAGAATTAGATTTAACAGCACAACAACGTTTAATTGAGCGATTGAGCCAACTGGGTAGTCAAGTTTTTATTACCACTTTAGAGTATGAATCAGTCAAAAATCACTTACATGATTTATCTATTTCTTATCAATTATTCTGTGTTGAAAACGGTCAAGTTCAAGTTGTCGCACAATGATTTTAGATTTTACCCATCACGGGATAGACCTATTTTTCGCTAGGGAGAAACCATGAGTTCAGAAGATCAACAAGCTGCTTCTCAAACGGAACAAACCACAGAAAAAGCTTATGATTCCTCTAGTATCAAAGTATTACGTGGATTGGACGCAGTACGTAAACGTCCGGGTATGTATATTGGTGATACGGATGATGGTTCAGGCTTACACCATATGGTGTTTGAGGTGGTGGATAATGCGATCGATGAGGCGCTTGCAGGTCACTGTGATGAAATTTTGGTGACGATTCACGAAGATGAATCTGTAAGTGTATCGGACAATGGGCGCGGTATTCCGACCGATATTCACCCTGAAGAAGGGGTTTCTGCCGCAGAAGTGATTTTAACCATTCTGCATGCAGGTGGTAAGTTTGATGACAATAGCTACAAGGTTTCAGGTGGTCTACATGGTGTGGGCGTATCAGTTGTGAATGCCTTGTCACGTAAGTTGGAACTGACCATTCATCGTGCAGGTCATATTCATCAACAAGAATATAAACACGGTGATCCGGTTTACCCACTGACTGTTGTGGGGGATACGGATACCACAGGAACAACTGTCCGTTTTTGGCCAAGTGCTGAAACTTTTAGCCAAACCATTTTCAATGTCGATATTCTAGCGCGTCGTTTACGTGAATTGTCTTTCTTAAACGCGGGCGTGCGCATTGTTTTGCGTGACGAGCGTATTCATGCAGAACATGTGTTTGACTACGAAGGTGGTCTGTCTGAGTTTGTGAAATATATTAACCAAGGCAAAACCCATCTGAACGACATTTTCCATTTCACCGTACAGGCTGAAAATGGCATTGGTGTTGAAGTGGCGTTGCAGTGGAATGATACCTATCAAGAAAATGTACGTTGCTTTACCAACAACATTCCACAAAAAGATGGTGGAACGCATTTAGCGGGTTTCCGTGCGGCATTAACGCGTGGTCTAAACAGCTACATGGAAAACGAAAACTTACTCAAAAAAGAGAAAGTAGCGGTTTCTGGTGATGATGCACGTGAAGGTTTAACTGCGATTGTTTCAGTGAAAGTGCCTGATCCGAAGTTCTCTTCTCAGACCAAAGAAAAGTTGGTTTCCAGTGAAGTGAAACCTGCGGTTGAGCAGGCAATGAATAAATCATTCTCTGAATATTTGCTTGAAAACCCGCAAGCTGCAAAATCAATTGCAGGCAAAATCATTGATGCGGCACGTGCTCGTGATGCAGCACGTAAAGCGCGTGAAATGACGCGTCGTAAAAGTGCGTTAGACATTGCAGGCTTACCAGGTAAGCTCGCGGATTGCCAAGAAAAAGATCCAGCATTGTCTGAATTGTATCTGGTCGAGGGTGACTCTGCGGGCGGTTCAGCTAAACAAGGCCGTAACCGTAAGATGCAAGCGATTTTACCGTTGAAAGGTAAAATCCTAAACGTGGAGCGTGCGCGTTTTGACAAGATGATTTCGTCTCAAGAAGTCGGCACCCTGATCACGGCATTGGGTTGTGGTATTGGTCGTGAAGAGTACAATCCGGACAAATTACGTTATCACAAAATCATCATCATGACCGATGCTGACGTGGATGGTTCGCACATTCGTACCCTATTGTTGACCTTCTTCTTCCGTCAAATGCCTGAGTTGGTGGAGCGTGGTTATATTTATATTGCTCAGCCACCGCTGTATAAGCTGAAAAAAGGCAAGCAAGAGCAGTATCTGAAAGATAATGATGCGCTTGAAACCTATTTAATTTCAAACGCGATTGATGAGCTTGAATTGCACATCAGCGATGCTGCACCTGCAATCCGTGGTGAAGCCTTGGCGAATGTGATTGCGGACTATCAAACGTCTCAGAAGAGCTTACAGCGTTTAACTGTACGTTATCCTGCCAGTGTCTTAGATGCGTTGATTTCGGTTGAAGGCTTTAAGCTTGATCAAAACCATGACCGAGCTTATGTCGAGCAATGGGCTGAACAAGTGCGCAGTGCTGTGGCAGAGATTCAACCGAGCTTGCGTCCTGAGTTAAGCTTAGAAACGTTTGAAAAAGAACTGGCAGATGGTCAAAAGATCGAGACTTACTTACCTCGTATCACCATTTATGTACACAATCTGCCGCACAGCTACTTATTAGATGCAGGTTTATTGGGTTCTGGTGAATATGCCCGTTTGTTGAAAAACTCCAAGAGTTGGTTCACGTTGTTGGAAGATGGCGCATACCTACAAAAAGGTGATCGCAAGATTGCAGTTACTAACTTCCATCAGGTATGGCAGCATATTTTATCTGACTCCCGTCGTGGCATGATGATTCAACGCTATAAAGGATTGGGTGAGATGAATGCGGACCAGCTTTGGGAAACCACCATGGATCCTGAAAACCGCAACATGTTGCAAGTTACCATTCAGGATGCGATTGAAGCCGATAGAATGTTCTCTTGTTTGATGGGTGACGATGTGGAACCACGTCGTGCATTCATTGAAGAAAATGCATTGAATGCGGATATTGATGCCTAAGCGCTTTACAAAATAAGCCAAAAAAGCACCCTACGGGGTGCTTTTTTTTACAGCATTTTTTATGATTTTGAATAAAATATAAGCAGTGCACACTGTTATTAAACTGACTTATAGCGATGTCATGATGTGAGTATCAAGTCTTTTGCACAGTGCAAAATGTGAGGTCATTATGATGGATAATCAACTAGAACAAGTACGCGACATTTGGGTGAATGCTTTTTTTACAGGTAATTATGAAGTTTTAGCTCAATATGAAGATGAGCATTTTAAAGTGGTCTATGAACAAGCTGATCGTGTAGAGAGTAACTATACGCGCTATGAAAAGATCGCGCATGCAGTGAAAAATGGCGTTTGGAAACCTCAAAAACCCGACGTCGAATTTGAAGAATTTGAGTTTAATCGTGACCAAACACGCTGTCAGGTCTTGATCGGTTTGGTTGAAAATCGCCAACAAATCCAAGAAACATGGGGCTTTGATCAGGGATGGAAAATACAAGAATTACGGTTTTTAAAGGCGCAAAGAGCTGTATTAAATTAAGGAAAAAGAGCGCAAAAAAGAGAATGGATTTGCCTAAAACAACTGGATAAATAAACAGCATTAGCCTGTGGATAAATAAAAATAGCACTTTATATCAGTTGCTAAAATACGTATAATTTTATCCACAGTTGTTCTAGGTGTGGTCTTTAAATTTAAAACCATACGTTATTTTTAAATTTAAATCGGATCTTTTAAATTTATTCCCTCTTTTTAAATTCAAAACTTGTTGTCTTGAAAGGTGCATGTCTGCACATGATGGAGATTCACTGTCTGTTGTGAAGGCTATATTTGGCTTTAAGTTGTGAAATTCACGGAAATAGGGCTGTATATAGTTGAATATTCAATTAATTAAGCTAAATTAAACAATCTTATTTTTTGCTTTTTAAGAATATCTAAACAATAAAAATCAATCAATTTATCGCTTTATTTATTAAGAAATAATTTTAATTTCAATCACTTATGATTTCTTAAAATGCTCAGACTATATTGGGTGCATTTCCTATTAAGTTATATGCATAGACCGAAGAGGCACGTTTTTCGAGATCGATTGATGTTGCAGCAAAGTAAATCAATCAAAATGGTTAAGACATAAAAATGCCCGCCATGCATAAACAGAGCGGGCAGGGTGTATGAGGAAAGATTATTCGTTTTCGAATGAGCTTTCGAGCTCCTCAAGCTCCATCATCAGCTCTAGCATTTGTTCTTCAGCTTCACTGACTTGGTTTTTAAGTTCGGTTTGCTCATTCATCAGTTTCATGAGTTCATCTTTGCGTGCAGCGTCATATAGGCCAGCATCACCGAGTAAACTTTCAATGTCGAGTAAACGTGGCTGGTGTTTTGCCAGCAGGCTTTCACATTTTTCGATATTTTTACGAATCGGGCGCGTTTGTTCACGGCGCTGTGCAGCTAATTTACGCTGCGCTTCTTTATCAACTTTAGAAACGATGGTTTTTTGAGTGCTGACTTTAGACACGATCGGCGCTACGATTCCGCCTTGTTTAATCATTTCTAGGCGCGCTTGGCGTAACCAGTTGGCATAATCGTGTAGATCACCTTCAAATTCGGTCGATTTTCCAGCATGGACTAAAATGAGGTCATCACACACGCTGGCAATCAGTTGGCGTTCATGCGAAACCAAGACCACAGCACCTTCATAGTCTTGTAAAGCCATGGTCAGGGCATGGCGCATATCTAAGTCTAAATGGTTGGTCGGTTCATCTAGAATCAAGACATTGGGACGTAACCACACGATTAAAGCCAGTGCCAAACGTGCACGTTCGCCACCAGAGAAACTCTCGCAAGGGGTATCCATCCGTTCGCCACTAAAGCCGAAACTGCCTAAAAAGGCACGTAAGGTCGCTTCACTGATTTTTTTATCCGCAATGCGTGCCAATTGCAGCATTGGGCTGGCCGACTCATCCAGTGAATCCATTTGATGCTGCGCAAAATAGCCAATATTTAGCAGTTCTGAGGCTTTACGTTGTCCTGCCAATAAAGGTAAATCACCGACCAAAGATTTGATTAAAGTCGATTTACCTGCACCATTCATCCCCAATAAGCCAATCCGGCTCGTCGGGGTGATTTGTATGTTGATATTGGTGGCAATCAGTTTTTCACCATAACCAATATCAGCCTGTTCTAGAGTCAGCAGTGGTGAACTCATTTTAGTGGGTTCACGGAAGCTAAAGGTAAAAGGGGTATCGACATGTGCAGGCGCAAGCAGCTGCATCCGTTCCAATTGTTTAATTCGGCTTTGTGCCTGACGTGCTTTAGTGGCTTGGGCTTTAAAACGGTCAATATATTTTTGAATATGTGCCCGTGTTTCGAGCTGCTTTTCATAGGCTTGTTGTTGTTGTGCTAAGCGTTCTGCACGAGTGGTTTCAAAGGTAGAATAGTTACCGCTATAGAGGGTGAGTTCTTGATTTTCGATATGCAAAATACGGTTGGTAATCGCATCTAAGAAATCGCGGTCATGCGAAATTAAAATTAGGGTGCCCGTATAGGCATTTAACCAATCTTCTAACCATAAAATAGCATCGAGATCTAAGTGGTTGGTTGGTTCATCCAGTAATAATAGATCCGAACGGCTCATCAAAGTACGCGCTAAGTTTAAACGCATTCGCCATCCACCAGAGAAACTCGAAACTAAGAGTTGGTTTTGATGTTCCATAAAACCCAGACCCGCCATAAGCTGAGCGGCTTTAGCGGGTGCGGAATAACCGTTAATTTCGTCGAATCGGCCATGTAAATCAGCCAGTTCAGTGTCAGTTAACTGTTCAGGATGGTTGAGCTGTTGTTGAATGTTCCAATATTCTTCATCACCGGTCAGGACGAAATCAATTGCAGCCATATCTAAGGCTTTTACTTCCTGTGCCATGTGCGCCACCGTCCATACGGCAGGGCGGCTTAGGGTGCCATCATCAGGACCGATTGAGCCTAAGAGCGCAGCAAACAGGGTTGATTTTCCAGCACCGTTGACACCGGTGAGACCAACTTTCCAACCCGGATGGATTTGCATGGAGGCTTTTTGAAATAACACTCGTCCACCACGGCGCAATGAAACTTGATCAAGCTGAATCATGGAACTATCAAATATCAGAAAAAGGTGCGCCTATTCTAATGGATGCGTCAGCAAAAGACTAAACATTCAAAATTTATCTGAACTGAAATCTCTAAGCGTTTCTTTATAAGGGGAGGATGAAACCATTTGACCTTTGGTCGGAAAGCCAAAAGTTGACCTTTTTTGACCTATATTGAGGAATAGCACACAGATATATTTCCCCAGTAAAACAAAAAATATGAAGGGATAATAATGAAAAGAAAAGGATTTTTTATTTTATCGACGCTAGCACTGTGCGGCTTCTCAAGTATGGTGCAGGCGAAGCAGCAGGTGTGTGTCTTCGACCTATTGGGTAAAGCAGGGGAATCTTATAAATTCTTAGAAGAATGGGCTTTGGTCAGTAAAAAATGGGGTGCACAGGTACAGTTGATTTCATTTCAGGACGAAGACTTAGCCGATAAAGCTTTTCAAAATGATAAATGCGATGCGGTGTATATGACCTCGATGCGCGCACGCACCTATAACAAGTTCGCAGGTTCGATTGATGCCTTAGGCGGAGTACCAAGCAATAAAATTGCACAAAAGGCGGTGGAATATGTACTCGATCCCAGAAATACCAAGCGCATGACTACTACGCTGCAAGGGGACAGTTATGAAGTGGCAGGCATTGGCTTGATTGGTTCAGCCTATATTTTTGTAAAGGACCGAAGTCTGAATAGCATTGAAAAAGCACAAGGTAAAAAATTTGCCATTCTGCATTATGACCGGGCACAACGGGTGATGGTAGAGCGAGTGGGCGCTGTACCTGTGATGTCGGATATTTCCAACTTTATAAAAAAGTTTAATACAGGCGAAGTCGATGTGGTTGCTGCACCTGCATATGCCTATAAACCCTTAGAAATTGAAAAAGGTCTAGGCTCTAAAGGGGCTATGCTTAACTTTCCCGTGGTCAATGTCACTGCAGATTTAATTGTCAGACCCGAGCGTTTTCCTGCTCAATTTGGCGAGCAATCACGGCAATGGTTTTTGCAAAAAATTCCGCAATCCTTTGCTATGGTCCAGCGACTTGAAGCTGCGATTCCCAGTAAAATCAAAATGCAGCTCAGCAAAGAAGACAAAGAAAAATATCAGCGTTTGCTACGGGAAGGGCGCATTGATTTAACCAAACAAGGGGTCTATGACCCAGGCATGATGCGCGTGTTAAAAAAAGCCCGTTGTACGGTTGAACGCACCAATTTTGAATGTTCATTGGGCGGTGAATAAGGCGAAAATCTGTATTTCTTTGTAATATTAAGCATCATTCATGTAAAAAGGATGATGCAGAGTTTTTATTTTAATATGATGAATTTAAAATGCTTTTAATAATCCTGTGAAAATAAAAATGAGAGAAAAGAAAAAATTTGCCCAATTGACAGTAATTTTTGAGTAAATGCTCTATTTTTTTAATTTTAACTTGCTTAATATTTTGCATGTGTATGGACACCTGTCAAACAACAAAACGAACAAGGACACAAGAATGAAAAAATTAACCCTCGCACTCGCTGCTTTTTCTGCTTTGGGTGTAGCGTCGACAGCACAAGCGGCTAAAGTGGACATCTGTGTATTTGACTTGCTTGGCAAATCTGGTGAGTCGTATCAAATGGCGCAAGAATGGGCTTTGGCGGCAAAGGGCTGGGGAGCTGAAATTAATTTGATCCCTCGTCAAGATGAAGCCGTTGCTGACAATGACTTTAAAGCAGGTAAGTGTGATGGCGTGTTTATGACCGCTATGCGTGCACGCCAGTACAATAAATTTGTCGGTTCTATTGATGCATTGGGCGGCGCTCCAAGCAATGCTATTGCACAACGTGCGATTACTTTTGCATTGGATCAGCGTAATGCGACCAAAATGGTGACCAATCTTGGGGGTAAAAAATATGAAGTGGCAGGGATTGCACCTTTAGGTTCAGCTTTTATTTTTGTACGAGATAAAAGTATTAATTCCATTGAAAAAGCGGCGGGTAAAAAGTTTGCAGTCTTGGGCTATGACGATGCCCAAAAAATCATGGTGCAACGCGTCGGTGCGCAAGCGGTGATTTCCGATGTGTCTAACTTTGTGGCGAAGTTTAATAATGGTCAAGTTGATATGGTCGGGGCACCGGCTTATGCTTATAAACCTTTAGAAATTTATAAAGGTTTAGGCACGAACGGCGCAATGTTTAACTTCCCTGTACTACAAGTGACAGCTGACTTTGTGATTCGCCCAGATCAATTTCCCGCAGGCTTTGGACAAAAATCGCGAGATTGGTTTGTGAAAAACCTACCGAAAAGCATCGCAATGATTGGTCGTTTAGAAGCAGGCATTCCTGCAAAATACAAAATGAACCTCACAGCAGAAGACAAAACCAAATATCAAAAAATGCTGCGCGATGGTCGGATGGATATGACCAAACGAGGCATTTATGATCCAGCAATGATGTCGGTCTTGAAAAAAGCCCGTTGCTCGGTGGATAAAGCCAACTTTGAATGCTCACTGGGCGGTGAGTAATTTGCCGAGTGTAATCAAAGAAAGCTCAGTTTAAATTGGGCTTTCTTTTTTGCTTTTAATCGACCAATTTAAATGGATTTGACGCAGCTAATTTGTATAGCGCGTAAGAAATGAGTGGTTTTGAACCAATTGAAGTGTCAGTCGGGGCATTAAAAATAACAAAGAGCACAAGTGAATGGCTCATCACAACAAACAACAATAAGTCAAAAGGAAGATATATGAAACAGTGGATGAAAAGCCTCAGTGTCGGGACATTAGTCATTTCTGCAACAGCGATGGCACAGGCCAAACAAATGGTTTGTGTATTCGACTTAGTCGGTAAAAATGGTGATGTATATAGCTTGATGAAAGATTATCAGTTGGCGGCTAAAAACTGGGGCGCGGATATTGAACTGCGGGTCGGACAAAACGAAGCCGTGATTGCTGAGGATTTTAAAGCAGGAAAATGCGATGCCATTAGTGTTACGGGCATGCGCGGGCGTCAATTTAATTCGTTTACAGGTTCACTTGACGCGATTGGTGCGATTCCCGATCTCAATTTAGCGGTTAAAGTGATGCAAGGCTTGGCCAGCCCAACTTTTGCTAAACATATGGTCAATGGTAAGTATGAAGTGGCAGGTGTGATTCCTGTGGGGGACGCCTTTTTATTGGTGAATGACCGTAGCATCAATACTGTAGCGAAAGCCGCAGGCAAGAAAATTGCGGTTTTAGACTATGATCAAGCGCAAAAAGTCATGGTTCAACAAATTGGTGCGCAAGCTGTGAGTGCCGATGTCACTAACTTTGGTGCAAAGTTCAATAATGGTCAAGTCGACATTATTGGTGCGCCTGCTGCGGTTTTTAAGCCCTTAGAGTTACATAAAGGCTTGGGAACGAAAGGGGCAATTGTGAATTATCCGATTTTACAGGTCACAGGTAATATCATTATTCGACCAGATAAATTCCCTGCAGGTTATGGACAAAAATCACGGGAATGGGTCAAAGGCCAGCTACCGCGTGCATTCGGTATCTTGGGTAAAATGAAAGCTGAAATTCCGCAAAAATATTGGATGCAGGTGCCAGCTGCAGATCAACCGGGTTATCAAAAGATGATGCGGGAAGCACGAATTGATCTCACCAACCGCGGTATTTACGATAAGCGAATGATGAAACTGTTATGGCAATTCCGTTGTAAGCAAGCGGCGAAAAACTTTGAATGTGGACTACAGGATGAAAATTACAAACAATCTTGAGGAAATTAGTCTGATTTGACTTTAAATATTCAAATAGGGACCATATATTGAGTATGCTATACTCGAAATATGGTCTTTTTGATTTGAAAGACAGCTGAACCGAACTGAGGAATCTAAGATGAATGCCCAAGCACTTGAACTAAGCGACAATGCCGCAAATAAAGTACGTCAATTACGTGACAGTGAAGGGAATCAAGATTTAATGCTCCGTGTGTATGTCACGGGCGGTGGTTGTTCAGGTTTTTCTTATGGTTTTAACTTTGCTGAAAACCAAAATGAAGACGACGCAGAATTTATCAATGGTGATGTGAAAATGTTGGTTGACTCATTGAGTTATCAATATTTGGTCGGTTCAGTGGTGGATTATATTGAAGGTTTGGAAGGTTCACGTTTCATCGTGCAAAACCCAAATGCAACGACGACCTGTGGTTGTGGTTCATCTTTCTCGATCTAAACCTGATCTGATTAAAAAAGCCCTCATGATGAGGGCTTTTTTATGTGCAATCATTCGCTTTCAATCGAGTTTAATCGCATCCAGTAAGTCAAAAATAATCGTGGTGACATCTTGGCTTAAGTCACGGTTATTAAAAACTTCATAGGCAGTAATGGTGACATCGGTGTCACTCGGTAACAGTTTCTGTTCTTCTTCAATCAAGTCATTGATTGGTAAAAGCGTCTGTTTCACTTCCAGATGTAAAACATCCTTAAACTCTAAATTTTCATCTTCAAGTTCTAACAGCTGCTCGTTAAAATAGGGCAATAGAATAGAATGGAGATAAGGTTGAATCTCAACAATATCAAAGATTTCGATATCACGAGTTTCTTCAATCGTACTGATGTGGTCATTTACTTCGATTAAGATATGGTAGTAACTCACATTCGTCTCCAAAGCTTCTAGTGGATATTCAATTATTTACAATAACACGAACCCGAGTCAAGATGTGCTGTGATTGTATTTCATACACATATTAAAATTAGGGGATTTTTTTAGTAATTCATCATTTCAACGGGCATTAAACAATGCAATATCGGCACTTTGTAAACGGAAATGCTGCATATCTTGCTCTTCTAGCATTGGGTACATCAGGGCTTTCGGATCATTATGATGTTTCATTCCGAGGGCATGGCCAAATTCATGCGCTAAAGTCAGACGTAAGTCTTCTTTGGACTTAAACTCATAAATATGAATTTCACGCCCATTGAACAGTCCTTTATCAAATAGACGGGGTTGGAAGCGTTGGTTGAACTGGTCGATGGCCCGATTATGGCCTTGATCTAAGCGGTTCAGTTCATCTACCTTTTGATTGTAGGCATTCACTTGCAGGTTAAAGCTGGCAATTTGTTGGTCTAAAACGTGTTGCTGTTGGCGCAGCTGCGCCAAACTCTGTTGTACAGCCGCCTGCTGCGAAGCAGGGACTCCGCCGTGCTGGTTATACTGACGGATCATGGCATTATACTTTTGGCTAAGTTCCTGTAGACTCTGTTTTTGCACATCTAAAGCCCCTGAGTGACGTGCCAGATTTTGTTGCATGGCTTTGAGTTCAGTATTTTTTTGACTCAGCCCTTGTTCATTTTGTGTCAGTTTAGACAGTTGATCGCGGCGTTGTACCGACTTATCTTGACGTTGGTCATAAATGAGTCGAATACTGAGCCGAGCATTGGGGTCATAGACAAAGTAGTCTTGGCCCAAACCCTGTTTCCAAATGTCCGTGGCTTGCTGGCTAATCTGCTTTAACTCATGTTCACTAAGAGCAAAACGTGGATCGACTTCCGCAATACGATAGCGAATACGCTGATCGAATGGATGAGTGAGCCGATCCAGCAGTGGATTGAGGCGCAGCTGAGGCTGTTGCATATTTTGATACAGAATCAATCCTAAAAAGCCCAGCAAAGCAAACAAGAGACTTTGACGCATATTTCATTCATATATCTTTATTTTTAGCTACTTTAGCGTAAATAATACCTTTACAACATAAAAAATGCGTCTTCTCTGTGGGCTTAAATTATTCCCAGTGCTGTCAGACTTTGTTTGACCAGTTGCTCACGCTCGCTGGCTGAAATCCCTGTTTTCATATGCATATTCAAAGCAAAATACACTTTTTCACCTGTTGCTGTTTCGACCCAGCCTGTCCACCAGCCCACTTGCGGTTCTAGGTCCATGCCCCAACCAGATTTGGCGTAGAGTTTATAATTCGGTTTTTGTTCAATCAGCAGCATGTCTTGTACTGCATGTTGTACATCGGGTTTAAAAGCGAGTTGTGTATTGGCCAGCTTCTCTACAAAAAGGATTTCTTGAACAGGCGTAATTTGCAGTGGACCGACTAACCAAAAATTATCGACAACGGTGCCAATCTGTTGATTGCCATATCCAATGCGCTGCACTTCTTTTTGCATTAGGTCTAGACCAATGCGCCGTGCAAGCTCCTGATAAACGGGAACGGCAGATGCTTGCATGGCTTGCCCTAAAGTCATGTCTTTTTCCCAAGTAGGAAAACTACGCTTTTGACCATCCCATTTAAATACCTCGGTGCTGGTTGCTTTACCATGTTCTAGTCCGATTAAGGCATTTAACATTTTAAAGGTAGAGGCAGGTACATAGGGTGTCTGAGCACGGCTCAAGTCATTGCCGTAGCTGTGTAAACCGTGCTTATCCTTAATGACAATCACCCCAGTGGTTTGGAGTTGATTGAAGGCTTGTTGGATCTGCTGCTGCGCGCTTTGTTGCTGGTGATTTTTAGCTGTTTCTACTGAGGGGCTTATTGTGGTACATGCAGAACCGAAGGTTGTAATGAGGGCGATGAGTCCAAATTGTAAAGTTTTCATTGAAGGCTAAGATCTAAATTTTTTATCAGCCTAATGTAAAAGTGGAATGTGAAACAACAATATTTAGGTAATAAAAAACCGCGCTTTCGCGCGGTTTTTTATTAAAGAGACAAATTATTTTTTGTCATCTTTTACTTCAGTGAACTCAGCATCTACAACGCCATCGTCCGCTTTCTGTTGTTGACCAGCGTCACCGCCAAATGCATTCGGGTCGAAACCTTCAGCACCGCCTTGACCTTGCGCAGCTTCATAAGCGCGTTGCGTGATCGGCATGATGATGTTTTGAAGTGCTTCAGTTTTCGCTTTGATGTCTTCTACATCATTTTCTTTAGTCGAAGTTTCAAGCTCAGCGACTGCAGTTTCAACAGCAGTTTTTTCGTCAGCAGTTACTTGTTCGCCTAGATCTTTCACTGCTTTTTGAGCAGAAGATACCAATGCATCCGCTTCGTTACGTGCTTTCGCAAGTTCTTCAAACTTACGGTCTTCTTCAGCATTCGCTTCAGCATCTTTGATCATTGCTTCGATTTCAGCATCAGACAAACCGGAGTTTGCTTTAATCTGGATTGATTGCTCTTTACCCGTGCTCTTATCTTTAGCCGATACTTTTAAGATACCGTCAGCGTTAATGTCGAACGATACTTCAATTTGTGGCACACCACGTGGCGCAGGTGGAATGTCGCCCAATTGGAAGTTACCCAACAATTTGTTTTGCTGTGCCATTTTACGTTCACCTTGGAACACAGAAATGTCTACAGCAGGTTGGTTGTCCGCAGCAGTTGAGAACACTTGAGATTTCTTCGCAGGAATCGTGGTGTTTTTCTCAATAATTGCTGTTAACACGCCACCCATGGTTTCGATACCAAGTGTCAACGGAGTAACGTCAAGAAGAAGTACGTCAGTTTTGTCACCAGACAATACCGCACCTTGAATCGCAGCACCCATTGCTACCGCTTCGTCAGGGTTCACGTCTTTACGTGGTTCACGACCGAAGAACTCTTGTACTTTTTGTTGTACAAGAGGCATACGAGACTGACCACCCACCAAGATCACATCAGAAATCTCAGACGTTGAAAGACCTGCATCTTTAAGTGCAATACGGCAAGGTTCGATTGTACGTTCAACCAAATCAGCCACTAAACCTTCAAGTTTTGCACGTGTTACGTTGATCACTAAGTGTTTAGGACCAGTCGCATCAGCCGTGATGTACGGAAGGTTAATTTCAGTTGCATTTGACGAAGAAAGCTCAATTTTTGCTTTCTCAGCTGCTTCTTTCAAACGTTGTAATGCAAGTGGATCTTGTTTCAAGTTGAAGTTTTGTTCTTTCTTGAACTCTTCAACCAAGAACTCGATTAAAGCATTATCGAAGTCTTCACCGCCAAGGAAGGTATCACCGTTAGTCGACAATACTTCAATTTGTTGGTCGCCATCTAAGTCAGCGATTTCAATGATAGATACGTCAAAAGTACCACCACCTAAGTCATAAACTGCGATTTTACGGTCGCCTTCTTTTTTGTCCATACCGAACGCAAGTGCCGCAGCCGTTGGTTCGTTGATGATACGTTTAACTTCTAAACCTGCGATTTTACCCGCATCTTTAGTTGCTTGACGCTGTGCATCGTTAAAGTAAGCAGGAACCGTAATCACAGCTTCAGTTACTGTTTCACCTAAGTAATCTTCTGCAGTTTTCTTCATCTTTTTCAAGATTTCAGCAGAGATTTGTTGTGGTGCAAGTTTCTTGTCGTTTACATCAACCCAAGCATCACCATTGTCTGCTTTGATGATTTTGTAAGGGACAAGACCGATGTCCTTTTGAACCGCTTGGTCTTGATACTTACGACCGATCAAACGTTTGATCGCGAATAATGTGTTTTTAGGGTTAGTCACTGCTTGACGTTTTGCAGACTGACCCACCAAGATTTCGCCATCTTTATACGCAATAATCGATGGTGTTGTACGTGCACCTTCAGCGTTGTCGATCACTTTAACTTTGTCGCCTTCAAGTACAGCGACACAAGAGTTTGTTGTACCTAAGTCAATACCAATGATTTTAGCCATTTGGATGATTCCTCAAAAATTTTTGCAATGTTTTTGCTTGTTATTCGATATGAGAGCCGTTCAATTTTTTTCAAGTGATAATCACGAAAAAATTTTACAAACTCTCGAATTTATAGGGCTTATGCACCAACCATGACCATTGCTGGACGGAGCAAACGACCATTTAAGGTATAACCTTTTTGCAATACCGTTCCGATCTCGTTGGCTTTTGCATTTGGATCAATCCCGACTGCTTGATGCAAATCCGCATTGAAACCACTTGCTGTATCAACTGCGACCACACCAAATTTTTCCAGTGCAGTCAGTAACGATTTCAACGTCAGTTCCACACCTTCAAACATTGGTGTTTTTTCTTCACCCGATGCGCTAAGGGCACGTTCTAAATTATCCACTGAGTCAAGTAACTCTTTTGCGAATTTTTCGAGAACGGTGTCTTTATGCTTATCTGATTCACGTTGAATACGCTCTACACTTTTTTGTGCTTCGTATACAGCATTTGCAGTGCGTGCTTTTTCAAGCTTTAAGCTTTCTTCAAGATTGGTAATTTGAGCTTGTAAATCCTCAACTGAAACTTCAGCTTGCTCCGTTTCAGCTTGAGTTTGCGCTGTTTGTGAATCCGCTTGCTCTTGCCCTAGATCTTGAGCTTCTTGATTGTGCTCAGTCGCCATTGATTTACTCCGTTTAAATGGGTTCTTAAACATGTACAGTCCTTCAGGCATCAGTGTTAACTGGGTTAATCTGAACTGCCATGCGTTATTGAATTCAGGATTACTACAAAAGGTCGGGGCAACAGCCAAAAATTCAAGCGGCTTCAGTGATTAATTCATGTTTTTTTGGTAAAAAATTGCTGAAATCAGGCTTTCTTGGTGCTTATTCTGTCCGAAGGTCCATTTCCAATTTGGTTTTAGTTTTTTTATGTTGAAAAAGGCTAATCGTTACATTGAATTATTTTAATTAAATTTATCTGTTTTACTAATTTTTCAATTGTCTACATAATGAATTTATGAGCGGTGATCATACTTTGTGGAGAGAGCAAAGTAGGGTGACTGCGACCTATTTGGATAGCTTGGGGAAACCCTCCTAATTTAGAGATTTAGGTTTTTGAATAGTACGTCTCCCAAAAGTACTTTATTCAGTGCAAAGGTATAATGCTGTCAGGATGCTTCGAGCTTTGCGCTCAAAATTCGATTTTTAAGGCTGTGGTTTCTTTATTTTTGTATGCTTTTTCGAGCTTAATCCACCTTGGGTTAAGCTTTTTTTGCTTCAAATTTAAAAATAACATTATTTAATCGTGTATCAGCATACAGGAGTTCTGCAATGCTGAAGAGTTGATGGGCTAAGCATAGAGTTCCTATTTATGCTGCTCACCGAAGAGAGAAATAATGAAGAATCAGCACATTAACTTGAGCTGCTGTGGAGATGTAGCGCTAAGGTGATATTTGTGCCCAATTAATAAAAAATTGCACAAGTTGTACTCGAGTCTGCAAAAACTACAACTCAGCACGTGTGTAAAAGTTTTCGGATTTGACAAAGATAGGCAGGGCAAAGTTTGGCTTTGCTATTTTTGTATGACGTAAAAGGAAATGGAAGAATGTTAAATAAGAAAACTGCATTATTGTCTCTAGCGCTTTTAGGTTCAGCATTTGCGATTGTGGGCTGTAGCTCAAATGAAACCAGTACAGCGCCTGAGTCCGCTCAAGTGACTACTGCACCAGATGCAACAGCAACCGTTGAGGGAAGTGCTGGAGTCGAGGTTCAAGCAGATCCTGCGGCTCAGATTGAACCGATCCAATCTACACCTGCGACAACACAACAATAAAGCTTAAAAGAGAACTTCTCTTACATTCGCTTTGTTAAAGACCTTCACAGGATGCCGTGAAGGTCTTTTTTAGGGAGTAAATAACTCAAGCTGTTCAGCCGTCTTATTTCATCAGTCTGATGTGTGATGACGATTTTATCGCTCTTGACGTGAGTTATCCCAACCTCTGTTTTGATTGTGGCGTTGATCATCGGGACGTTGCTTACGATCGTTATTGGATTGTTTGCGTCGATCTTCAGTTCGTTGACGCTCTTGCTCACGACGTTGGCGTTCGGCATTTTGTCGTTGCTGACGCTCAGCATCATAACGTTTACGTTCTTGGTTTAATCGCTCTTGATCACGCTTTTTCTGTTGCCAGTCTTGATGACGTTGATTGGCGATCCGTTTGCGCTCAGCTTCAATACGTTGCCGTTCTTGTTCGCGGTTTTGGCGTTCCCATTCAGCATGTCTTTGGCGGTTTCGGTCTGCCTCGCGACGTTCACGTTCAATGCGGTTTTGTCGTTGTTGGTATTCCCAACGTTGGCGGTCTCGTTCACGTTCATAGCGATCATGCTGGTCGTAGCGTCGATCGTCATAATCATAGCGGTGGTCATAGCGTCCGTCATAATAGCCATCCTCAGGAAAAGCCACACAACCAACAAACAAGGTGCTGATGAGTGAGAGGAATATTATTTTTTTAGTCATGGCAGGTCTCCTTCATAAAAACGGAGTAGCAAAACACTCCTAAATCGGCATAAAAATTGTCAATGACAAGCTCTTAAAAGAAGATTAGCGTATAGGGCGTATTGCTATGTATCTTGATGTGAAGACTTATATAAGAGAATGGTCACATAAGTGCTGATCATGTAGAGAATATGAAGAACGATAAAAGGATATTATTGATATGGGCGTGTTGAATCAAACTTTACAACAATGGATGGAACAAGGCCAAGGCAGTGCGGCACGAGTAATTGATCGCTTACCGACAGTAGTACAAGAAGGCTTGGTTAAAGCGCTGGGTTATCCTTACCAGTTTGAACAACTGGACCCCTTTATCAAATGCTTAATGGCAGCTCAATATAAGCAAGGCAAATCAGGCTTTATTTTTGAAGACTACCACCGTTCGCGTAAATTGTTTGATCATCAAATTCAAATGTTGACCGCCAAACCCAGCGCGGTAAAACAAGTGGAAGATTTACGTCTACCTTTACAAAGTGGAACTGTGTTTGCACGGCATTATCATCCTGCACCGAATAAGAAACTTCCGATGCTGGTGTTTTATCATGGCGGCGGCTTTGTGGTCGGCAGTCTCGACAGTCATGATGAAGTCTGTCGCTTACTGGCGATCCATGCCAAAGTGCAAGTGCTCAGTATTGATTATCCTTTGGCGCCAGAAGTTGGCCCGAATGTATTGATTCAATCCTGTGAAGATGCTTTGGCTTGGGTGTATCAAAACCGTCGTCAGTTCAAAATTTTGAAAAACCGAATTGCGGTGGCAGGCGATAGTGCAGGTGGTAATATCAGTGCCGTGGTGGCACAGAGAACTGCGGCAAAAGCTTATGCACCAAGTGCACAACTGTTAATTTACCCTGTGGTCGATTTCAAAAGTCGCCATCCATCGTTCTTTGCTTATAAAGAAGGACTGACTTTAACTGGACAAGATGTCGATAGAGTGACCTCGTTGTATGCTGAACAACATCAGGTAGCTTTAGATAATCCTATTGTTTCGCCGACTTATGGTGTATTAAAAAGTGTCGCACCCACTTTTGTCATCACCGCAGGTCATGATTTATTGCATGATGAAGGTGAAATTTATGCCATCAAATTAAAGCAGCAGGGCAATAAGGTTTATTATCAGAATTATCTAGATCAACCCCATGGGTTTGTGAACCTCACCATCATTTCTCGTCGGGCAAAAAAAATCACCATAGAAATGGCAAAGAATTTTAGAAAATTTTGGGATAAGAATGCCAAATAAAAAAAAGTATGAATTAAAAAAAGAGTGTTTCACGTGGAACATTCTTTTTTTATTTAGAGCGGATTTTGGCTTCTGGAAAAACGAGCTGAAAACTCGGGACATAAAAACTTTGTAGAGCCTTGGCTTGGCCAAAGTCTGGGAAGAGGGTGGTATGGTTTTGCCATTCAAATTTTTTCAGTTTCATTAGCTTTGCGCGAAACTGTGGAGAAAACTCATAACGTTGACCTTGCCACGCTTGCTGTATTTTGAGCATAGAACGTGGAATGTGATGACTATTAATATAAAACGGACGTGCTTTTTTACATTGGGTGAGTGTTAAACACAAGGTTTGGTTTTGAGTGCTGAGTTGACATTGTGTTGTTTCATTCTGCGTATGCCAATCAAACTGAGCGAACTCTTTCGGAATTCCCCAAAGTTGTTGACCATGTTCAACTGAAATCTGTGTAGACACATAAATTTTAGGAATTGAACTTAAACGCCGTTTGCTCAGTAAAGGGTGGTCGAGTAAAAGTAGTTCATCATAAGGTCCAACAGGGGATTGATGATAACAAACCAACATGACTTGAACCACACGACCAATTGGGGACGGGGCGATACGAAACGCTTTATATTGTCGGATAAATTGCGGACTGATCCAATAATTCAAAATAAAGGCTTCACCTTGTAAATGCCAAGGTGGAAATTGACTCAATTGAGACAGGGCTAAAGCTTCATTCATCGTTATTCTCGTTTTCTTAGAAGAAGTAGTGTTTTATTTATACTGAACGATTAATATACCGAAATCTAATAACATCTGAATGCTGTGAGTAACGAAATGTTAAAGAAGAGTTTAGTTGCAGTGGCGGCTACATGTATGAGTATGGCGGTCATGTCAAATAACACGATTGTTGAAATGAAAACATCAATGGGCAACATCGAAATTGAACTGTTTAATGATAAAGCACCAATCTCAGCAAAAAACTTTGAAGACTATACGAAAGCTAAGTTTTATAACGGCACGATCTTTCATCGCGTCATTCCGGGTTTTATGGTGCAAGGTGGGGGTATGACTGCTGACCTGGTAGAAAAACCAACACGACCAGCCATTCAAAATGAATCAAATAATGGTCTATCGAATAAACGTGGCACTTTGGCGATGGCACGAACCAACCTACCGCATTCTGCAACCAGTCAGTTCTTTATTAATGTGGTGGATAATATCTTTCTAGATAGAAGTACCAATAACGCAGGTTATGCGGTTTTTGGTCAGGTCACTAAAGGTATGGATGTGGTGGATAAGATTACTAAAGTACCGACAGGACGTGCAGGGCCACATCAAGATGTACCAAAACAACCTATTAAAATTCTCAGTGTGAATATTAAAGCAGCAGCAGTGCAAAAGTAATGAAAAAAGAAAGCAGATATATTAAATTTATATTTCTGCTTTAAAATTATTGAGTTAAGTTCATGGTTGTTTGTTTTTGAACCTTTTTAGTGCATAAAAATACAACACCCGATAAAACAACCAGTTAAAAGCACTTGCAAAGCTTTAGAAATCCTCTAGAATGCACCCCATACCGACGAGATAGACGGAAACGAACGAAGCACGAAGTGTTGAGTTGTTGAGTATATTGAGTCCAGCTTCTAGCACTGACGAGGTGTTAGAAAGATCATTAAGAGATTATGAAGAACAACTTGTGTGGATTTTTACTGATTGATCGATCGAAAATATTTCATTGATTGATGGTAGAAATTACTCGAAGTTTATTTGAGAAATATTTGTCAGAAAATTGATGAGCCAAGATTTGTAGCCATAAGCTACTAATGATTTTAACTGAAGAGTT
>NZ_LSOD01000029.1:19025-60522 GCF_001592855.1 Acinetobacter sp. BMW17 | reverse complement strand
CTCGAAAATCATTTTAAAGCCTTTGATTTGACTTTCTTTTACCTTAATAACGGATTCGTTTAACGCCAGCATACTTTTTGAAACACCACCAAATTTTGCTATATTTGCCCAAGCTTAGCATGAATAAAAATGATTTTTGGAGTAAGCCACTGGCATGAAAGCTTTTATTGTTCGTAGTTTGTTAGTCGTTGTCAGCTTCGTGCTTTTGGTACAGTTGTGGATTTTTGCAAGCCTAGCGTGGTGGCGTTACAAGCCAGTGGAAACCACCATGTTTATGCGGATTGATTATTGGTCTGAGCCATCTAAACCTATTCATCACGAATGGCGTGATTATGACGAGATCAGTGAGTACATGAAAAAAGCCATTGTTGCGGCTGAAGATGGCAAATTTATGCAACATCATGGTTTTGACTGGGATGGCATTCAAGCGGCGCTTGAACGTAATAATGACACGGGCAAAGTGGTTGCGGGCGGTTCAACAATTTCTCAGCAATTGGCCAAAAACTTATTTTTATATAACAAGCGTTCATTCATTCGTAAAGGTCAAGAGGCTGTTGCAACTTGGATGATGGAACGGATGTGGAGCAAAGAACGCATCTTAGAGGTTTATCTGAACTCGGTGGAGTTTGGCGATAATATCTATGGCGTGGAAGCTGCAACCCAACACTACTTTGGTAAAAGTTCACGTAGCTTAAGCCGTGAGCAGGCAGTCTTTTTAGCGGCCATTTTACCCAATCCGAAATACTACCAAGACCATCAAAATGACCGTAAGTTGCAAAACCGTGAGCGCATGATTCGAAAGTATATGCGCTATAGTGATATCCCTTAATTTGATTGATCTGAAAAAGCCCAAAATTATGGGCTTTTTTTTATGAAATTGTCACAAAATTGAAGCATACTTATCATGATAAAACGCATTCAAATAATCAAAGGTTAGCTATGAATACGGCAGCAAGCACATCTCCGATACTACAACCTGAATACGCGTATAACGATCGCTATATTAACCGTGAGTTATCGATATTAGATTTCCATTTACGTGTATTGGAACAAGCCGTAGATCCTTTACATCCGCTGTTAGAACGGATGAATTTCTTACTGATTTTTTCACGTAACTTAGATGAGTTCTTTGAAATTCGTGTTGCAGGCGTCATGGAACAGTTGGATCTGGGTAATGAAAGTCGTAGCCCCGATGGCTTAACCCCACGCCAAGTACTCGACCAAATTTCGCAAACTGCACATGCTGCAATTGAACGTCAGTATCGTATTCTCAATGATGAAATTCTACCGAAATTGCGTGAGGAAGACATTTGCTTCTTACGCCGTGGGGAACTGACGCCTGCACAGTCTTCATGGGTGAAGAAATATTTCCAAGAACAGGTTGCACCTGTCTTAACACCGATTAGCCTTGACCCTGCGCACCCATTTCCGCGTTTAGTGAATAAAAGTCTCAACTTTATTGTGACTTTGGAAGGGAAAGACGCATTTGGTCGTCAGATTGATTTGGCCGTTGTTCCTGCACCACGTTCATTGCCACGTGTGGTTCGTCTACCGGATGAACTCACAGGTGGAAAAGAGCATCATGTGATGCTTTCAGCTATCATCCATGAGCATGTTTCTGACTTGTTCCCAGGGATGACAGCAACAGGCTGTTATCAGTTCCGTGTCACACGGAATGCTGATTTGGCGCTCAACGAAGATGTTGAAGACTTAGCCAAAGCACTGAAAGGTGAGTTAAGTTCACGTCGTTTTGGACGAGCAGTACGTTTGGAAGTTACACAAAACTGTCCAGAACATATTTATAACTACTTGCTAGATGAATTTGATCTGCATCAGGAGCAGTTGTATAAAGTCGAAGGACCTGTGAACTTGGCGCGTTTATTGTCCAATTTTAAACGCCCACATCTACGGTATGACGCACATATTCCTGTTATTCCGAAAGTGTTGAAAAAGTCGGAAAGCATGTTCTCTGCAATGCAAAAACAGGATATTTTACTACATCATCCGTTTGAGTCTTTCGCACCTGTGATTAACTTGTTGCGTGAAGCGGCACGTGACCCACAAGTGTTGGCGATTAAGCAAACCCTCTATCGCAGTGGTGCAGACTCTGAAATTGTACAAGTCCTAGCAGAAGCGGCGCGTAATGGGAAAGAAGTCACCGCAGTGATTGAGCTGCGTGCGCGTTTTGATGAAGAGTCAAATATCGAAGTGGCGAATGTACTGCAAGAAGCGGGCGCAGTGGTTGTTTACGGCATTGTAGGTTATAAAACTCATGCCAAAATGATTCTTGTGGTACGCCGCGAAAATAATAAACTTGTTCGTTATGTGCACTTGGGAACAGGTAATTACCATGCGGGTAATGCACGAATTTATACCGACTATGGCTTGCTCACGACCGATAAAGAGTTGTGTGAAGATGTACACCGTATTTTCCAAGAATTGACAGGTATGGGGAAAATGGCGAAGCTGAAAAAGCTACTTCATGCGCCGTTTACGCTCCATGCACAACTGATAAACTTTATTGATGATGAAATTGCCAATGCCAAAGCAGGTAAGAAAGCACAAATTATTGTGAAAGTGAATGCACTAACCGAAGTGCAACTGATCAATAAGCTGTATGAGGCATCACAAGCAGGTGTACAAATTGATCTCATTATTCGCTCGATTTGTTGTCTACGTCCAGGTTTGCCAGGGCTTTCGGAAAACATTCGTGTACGTTCAATCGTTGGGCGTTTCTTAGAACATACTCGTGTTTTCTATTTTAGTAATAATGGCGATGCGCGTATTTATGGTTCAAGTGCCGATTGGATGGACCGAAATCTATTTAATCGTGTTGAGGCCTGTTTCCCAATTGAAGATCCTGCTTTGAAAAAACGTATTTATCAGCAAGGGTTGTTGACCTATTTGCAGGATAATCAACAAGCTTGGTTACTACAGGGTGATGGAACTTGGCTTCGTGCGACACCTGCTGAAGGCGAATCCGAGCATAATGCACAGCGTTATTTGCTAGATGTGATTAAATAACTTTAGGGGTTGTGCTTGAGTCTACTAAAGATTTAGGCACAAAAAAAGGAGTCATGTTTGACTCCTTTTTTATGCACAAAAATAAGCTTAGTGCAGATTTTGAGTAATTTTTTGCAGGATTTGTAATAGCACATCAAATTCGCTTTGTAGCGGGGTGCTTTTACGTGTCACCAAAGCCAAGATACGGCTTGGAGCAGCTTCAATTTGTTTGACCATCAAATCTGGATTCGCTTTAATCATATTGGTATGAATTGCGATTTCAGGTAATAAGGTAAAACCAAGATCAGCCGATACCATTTCCACAAGGGTCGGTAAAGAACTCGCTTTTAAACGATGATCGTTTTTACGCTCACCAATTGGGCAGGCACTTAGAGTGTGGTCACGTAAGCAGTGGCCTTCTTCAAGCAACATTAAGCGTGAAAGGTCTAAGTCATCCAGCGATTTGGCTTGGCTTGCGATATCTGATTTATTGCAGACCAAAAACAAACTTTCTTTTGCGACTTCAGCAACTTTTAAGCCACGTGTATCAAAAGGTAGAGCCAAAACGACCATGTCTAAATTACCATGTTCGAGTTTTTCTACAATTTTCTCACTTTGCGCTTCGTGTAAATGTAGTTGAATTTTAGGGAGTTGCTTATGCACTTCATCTAACAATTGCGCCAAAATAAATGGCGCAATGGTTGGAATAACACCTAGATGTAAATCACCAGTTAAAGGCTCGCTCATTTCTCGGCTTAAACGCATCAGGTCTTGAGCATCTGCCAGTAGAACACGAGCACGAGCAACGACTTGCTCGCCTAGAGGTGTTAAGCGCACATTTTGGCGATCACGCTCTACAAGTACGCCACCGAGTAGGCGTTCAAGCTCCATAATCCCGCCCGACAAAGTCGATTGGGTTACAAATGAACGGCGTGCAGCTTCAGTAAAATGCAGCGTTTCTGACAGTGTAACGAGATATGACAGCTGTCTTAAGGATGGTAATGCAGCCATAGTGTCCTAATGATTATGATTTAAAGTGTTGTGCAAATAATTCGCTAAGATTTGGAATGAAGTGCGGTGGGATATCATGCCCCATTCCATCAATTAATTCAAATTTAGCGCCCATAATTGCCTTTGCAACGGCCTTTCCGTGACTAGGCGGGAGTAAACGGTCTCGCGAACCGTGTACCACAAGGGTCGGTTGTTGAATCTGTTTGTCCAGTTGCAATAAAGAACCTGTACATAATATTGCTAAAAACTGTTGAAGTACACCCGCAGGGTAATAACTTCGGCGATATAATTTGCGAGAAGTCTGAATTGACTCGATTGGATTGTGATAATCAGGCGAGCCAATGATCTTAAATACTTTCAAAGAGTGACTCACAATTCCTTCTTCATCGGTCGATTCAGGTCGACCAATTAGACTAAAGAGTTGCTTTGGAAAAGGCGGCGGCAGTAAAGGTTGGTTGTTACTGGTGAACATTAGGCCGAGCTTTTTGACCTTCTGTGGATGACGCGCTGCTAGAATTTGCCCAATCATACCACCCATGGATGCACCAATCACATAACTTTCATCTAAACCTAAACGGTCTAAAAGCAGTGCCACATCGTCAGCCATGTCGTATAAGTCATAAGGTGCACCACGGTTATCTAAACCTAAAGCAAAACGCCCCATCAGTTTGAGGGTGTTTAAGCGTGGACCTTGATGTTTAATTTTTGAAGATAAACCAATATCGCGGTTATCAAAGCGAATGATACGAAACCCTTGATCAATCAGAGATTTGCAGAAGAAATCAGGCCAAAATAAGAGCTGTGCTCCTAAGCCCATGATCAAAACAATGGTCGGATGATGGTCTTCGCCACCGATTTCGACATGGAGTTCAATACCATTGCCTAAGTCGACTTTGGTTTCGCGCATGAAAGAGGTATAGGGTGAAAGATTATATTGGAGTGCGCTATTCATTATTGTAATCCTCACATAAAGGACATCTATTGTTATAAATGTCCTTTTATTTAAACTCTAAACATGTGCTGGAATCAAGTCTGGAACCAGTTTTGTTAATGCTAAACGTTGTTTCGCTGCGGTTGCACCGAGCAGTACGAAGCCGCGAAGTGTACCTTGACTGTCTAGGGCTTTGGCAATCATGCCATCGTCTAACTCCTCAGTTTCCCAGTTCACCTCTGCATCGATTGGCGCAGGCAAAACAGTGAGCGGCGCAGCGGGTGTTTTAACTGCTACAGGCATAGCAGGGTAATGCACCGCAGTGGTGTCACCATTTAAGGTTTTGGCTAAAGCGCGTGCTTGTTGCATGATTGGCATGACATAAGGCAGCAAGAGTCCGTTCACTTCAGCACAATCTCCTACGGCGTAGATGTGCGGTTGATTGGTCTCAAGTTGTGCATTGGTCAAAATGCCACGACTGGTTTGAATATCTGCTTCTTTTGCCAGGGAGATGCTCGGTTGTAAGCCAATCGCAGATAAGACTACATCTGCAACTAAAGACTGACCATTGGCCAAGGTCACAACATAGTCACCATTTTCAATTTTAGACACTTTTTCAACTGTGGTGCCAAGGACAAAATGAATACCTGTTGCTTCAAGGTTTTCTTTAAAGGCACTTGAAACATGCGCTGGCAATAAACGGCCCAAAGGCTGGTTTGCCAAGTCGATGACGGTAGCTTGATGGCCTGTATGTTGTAAATCATTGGCAAATTCGCAGCCGATGAGACCTGCACCTAAAATGACTACACGTTTGTCTGCACGCTTTTCAAGTTCTGCACGGAAGGCTTTATAGTCGTCTAGATTGTTCACAACTTGAATGTCATTGCTTCCATCACCTGCAATGGCTAAGCGAATTGGGTTTGCACCTACCGCTAAAACCAATTGAGAGTAGGGCTGTGTAGATTCAGCACCATCTTTAACAAGAGTTAACTGCTGTTGTTCAGCATGAATCTCTTTCACCCAAGTATGCGTGGCAATCTGCATTTTCAGTTGTGTTGCCATTTTCTCTGCATCACCCAAAGCAATTTGTTCAGGCGCTTTGTTGGCAACAAAGGCATTGGACAATGTTGGTTTGGCATAATTAGTCGCATCATCTGCACATAGCATAAGCAGCTCTTGTTCAGGGTTAAGCTTGCGAAATTCACGTGCTACAGCATAGCCTGCCATACCTGAGCCAATGATGACGATGGGATGCATAAGGTTCTCCAAAGATTATTTTAAAGACGTAAAAAAAGACCATGCTGCATGGTCTTTAACACTATGAATTAGATTTCAACCATTTCAAAATCGATTTTTGACACGCCGCAATCTGGGCAAGTCCAATCGTCAGGGATATCATCCCATTTTGTTCCCGCCACGATGCCATCTTGTGGCCAACCTTCTGCTTCGTCATAAATCCATCCACAAACGATGCATTGATACTTCTTCATTTGACTCTCCAAAACGCTGAACAAGAAAGGGTTCAGCAAAATAATCCATTACGCAAGCTGCTATTCATCTGAGTGGTTAGCATACTTCGCTAATCTAAATTTTTACGCAGTTCTAATACGAATGTAAAGTAAATATCGGAGTTTAATGATTGAATCTATCTGCTAAAAGCGATGATCAGGACAAAACGTATCATTTAAAACCAGATCGTATTTTGCAAAAGTGTGAAAGATATAGATGATTGCAAGTCAAAAAGCTGTGTTTTTTCAATCAGCTGGTCTTTTAAAATCCTTAAAAATATAGACTATGGTCGTGATTCAAATGTAGAATTAAATTGCTATTTTAACATTGAGTACATCTATACCTAATATTTATTAAAAAAATGATTTAATTGAAAACAATAACTTACATAAATGTTTTGGTTGTTCAGTCGGCTGCATAGCCAGTGCTTGACTGTTTTTTTAACAGATAAAGCTGTAAAATTCATCTATTCCTTTTCAAATTTTATTGATCTCCTATGAGCAACTTGTCTACAACGTTGTGGTCGCACATTCGTACGGTCCAAGATTTTCCAAAACCTGGGATTTGTTTCTTCGATTTAACACCATTGTTTATGAGCAATATTGAGCCTTTAACCGACGCGTTAATTGCAAGTATTCCTGCTGAGCAGTTAGCGGAAGTAGACAGTTTTGTTGCTGTAGAAGCGCGTGGCTTTGTCCTTGCGAGCTTATTGGCACAGCGTTTAGGTAAAGGTTTATTGTTGGTGCGCAAAGCAGGCAAGCTGCCACCACCAGTCGTGGGTGTGGGGTATAGTTTGGAATACGGTTTAGACCGTTTAGAAATGGCAGCCAATACTCCATCGCAAAAAGTGATTATTGTAGATGACGTTTTAGCGACAGGCGGGACATTAAAAGCCGTTAAACAGTTAGTGGCAAAATGTAATCATGAAGTGCTAGGTGCCAGTATTTTTCTTGATTTGCCTGATTTGCATGCTGACTTAGGTTTAAAGATTTGGTCAGTATTAGATGACAAATCAAAACCAGAATCTGTTGCGGCATAAGCAGATAAAAAAGCCTTGGAATCTCCAAGGCTTTTTTATTTATATAAATATTGTTGTTCTAAATGTTCAATCAGTTGATTAATATTTTCAGGTTTAAGTAGTCGGTGATGTCCACCTTCAACCGTTTGAATCAACATGTAATTTTCTAAAATCTCCTGTGCCGCGTACATATCGATTAATTCATCTCCCAGCTCTAAATAGGCCACTTGCGGTACATTGTGATCTAAGTCAGTATCATTAATGCTCGGGTAATCATCGCGGAAGTCAGGGGCTAAGCGTGGGTTGGCAATCACACACGGAATTTGATGCAGTAGCGACATTTTCAATGCCCAATACGCACCAATACAATGTCCAACAATAATTTCAGGTTTTATTTTTTCAATAATATCGTCGTAGAAACTGGCTACGGTAGAAAAATTGAGATAGCGATAATCGATATCGATACAAAATTTCTGCTTTGCATCAATGGCATGGAATTTAGTGGACTCACGTGAGGAGTCTAATCCATGCAAAAACAAAATTTTAGATTCGCATCTGCTCATGATTTATCATTCAATTAAAAAAACTAAATTATTTTATGAGTGGAGAAAAGTTTACTTTTCCACGATTTATAATGTCCATTGTAGAGGGATTAACCGTGAAATGAAGTTAGCTTTTGGTCTAAGAAATAGACAGACCTTTTATACGGTGGGCGTATAAGCTCAGAAATAAACAGGATGTATACTTTTTTATATACCGCGTGGTTTTTGATGATGCTCATTCGTCTGGAATTCTGCTATGCTATGCAACTTCCGTTTTTTAATACATATACGAGGCAGAGATGACGCAACAAAACGCTCAATCGACTTCTGAACAAGCCATTTCCGAAAACGATTTAATTGCACAGCGTCATGCCAAGTTAAAGCAGATTGAAGATCAAGCCAAACAAACGGGCACTAGCCCATGGCCAAACACGTTTAAACGTGAACATTATGCGCAAGACTTACAAGATCAATTTGCAGACAAAAGCAAAGAAGAAATTGAAGCAGCAGAGCATGTTTATGTGTCTGTAGCGGGTCGTGTGATGTTGAACCGCGGTTCATTCATCGTGATCCAAGATATGACGGGTCGTATACAGTTATATGTGGCGCGTAAAGAATTAGCACCAGAAACTTTAGAAACCATTAAGAGCTTAGATCTTGGCGATATTATCGCGGTGAAAGGTTATATCGGTCGTTCAGGTAAAGGTGACCTTTATGTACATATTGAACACTTTGAGCTTTTAACCAAGTCACTTCGTCCACTTCCAGATAAATTTCATGGTCTAAACGACACTGAAGTTAAATATCGTAAGCGTTATCTTGACCTGATTGTGAACGAAGAAACACGTAAGACTTTTGAAATCCGTGCCAAAGTGGTTTCAGGCATTCGTGCCTTCTTAACTGAGCAGCGTTTCATGGAAGTAGAAACACCGATGATGCATGTGATTCCAGGTGGAGCATCAGCGCGCCCATTTGAAACGCATCATAATGCTTTGGATATGCCACTTTTCTTACGTATCGCGCCTGAGCTTTACTTAAAGCGTTTGGTTGTTGGTGGTTTTGAGCGTGTGTTTGAAATTAACCGTAACTTCCGTAACGAAGGTGTTTCGACGCGTCATAACCCAGAATTCACCATGATTGAATTCTATCAAGCTTATGCCGACTATAAAGACTTGATGGAACTTACCGAAAATATGCTTGAGCGTTTAGCGCTGGACATTTTGGGTTCAACTGATGTGCCTTATGGTGAAGAAGTGTATAGCTTCAAAGGCCCATTCAAGAAAATTTCAATGTTTGATGCCATTCTTGCACACAACCCACAGTTCACGCCTGAAAATGTCAATGATCGTGAATTCTTGGCAAAATTTGTGCAAGAAGAGCTGAAAGAACAGGTAAAACCAGGTTTTGGTCTGGGCAAACTTCAAACCATCGTATTTGAAGAAACTGTTGAAACTCAGCTACGTCAACCGACTTTCATTACAGAATATCCAGCTGAAACATCGCCATTGGCACGTCGTAATGATCATAACCCACACATTACGGACCGTTTTGAGTTCTTTATTGGTGGCCGTGAACTTGCGAATGGTTTCTCCGAGTTGAATGACCCAATTGACCAAGCTGAACGTTTTCAAGCACAGGTTTCAGAAAAAGACGCGGGTGACGATGAAGCAATGCACTACGATGCAGACTTTGTTGAAGCACTTGAGTATGGTTTACCACCGACAGCGGGTGAGGGTATTGGTATTGACCGTTTAGTCATGTTATTCGCTAATGCAGCAAGTATTCGTGATGTGATTCTGTTCCCACACATGCGTCATAAAAACTAAGTTTGATCTGAACATAAAAAGCCCGCATTTATTGCGGGTTTTTTATATTTTATGGATTAATCCCAAAGTAATTGGAATCTAAGTTTTTTGACTATCATATTGATATATAAAACAAAAAAGGTGATCTGTATCGAGTGTTATTTTTAGTCTTTTGGGTTGCGAGTTTGGTGAGTCACATACATAGAACCTAAATGAAACCGACTTTAGGTATTTGTAGATGTATTGCCAAGCAGAAATATAGATGAAGAATCGAAGCGTGAAAGGCTGAATACTTTAAATGAAGTTGATGTAATATTTGAGTTTATTTGGGGGATATCTAATTGTTGAATAAAACTTATAGGGCTTATCAATTTTGTTTTATATGAGGTTTTTGCATATAAATATAATAAAACAAGCAATAGTGTGTATAACTAAATCTTTATAATGAATATATATTTTTAAAAGTGTAATAAGTACACGATTTTTGTGAGTTGGTGCTGTCAATGTCATTAAATGAGGAAAGACTTACTCATCTTAAACAGCTTGAAGCTGAGAGTATTCATATTATCCGCGAAGTAGCTGCTGAGTTTGAAAACCCAGTAATGCTTTATTCTATTGGTAAGGATTCAGCAGTGATGCTGCATCTGGCGCTTAAAGCGTTCTATCCTGCCAAGCTTCCATTTCCGCTTCTGCATGTAGATACGGGCTGGAAATTTAAAGACATGATTGCTTTCCGCGACAACATGGCAAAAACCCATGGTTTTGATTTGATCGTACATCAAAACAAAGAAGGGAAAGATGCGGGCATAAACCCATTTGACCATGGTAGCTCCAAATATACCGACATCATGAAAACTCAAGGCTTAAAACAAGCACTTGATAAATACGGTTTTGATGCGGCATTTGGTGGTGCGCGTCGTGACGAAGAAAAATCACGTGCGAAAGAACGTGTCTACTCATTCCGTGACTCGAAACATCGTTGGGACCCAAAAAACCAACGTCCTGAACTTTGGAATCTTTACAACGGTAAAGTGAACAAAGGTGAAAGTATTCGTGTATTCCCACTATCAAACTGGACTGAGCTTGATATTTGGCAATACATATACTTGGAAAGCATTCCATTGGTTCCACTTTATTTAGCTGCAGAACGTCCTGTGGTTGAGCGTAGTGGCACCCTGATTATGGTTGATGATGAACGTATGCCTTTAAAAGAAGGCGAAGTTCCACAAATGAAATCGGTACGTTTTCGTACTCTTGGTTGTTACCCACTTACGGGTGCAGTGGAGTCAACGGCAAATACCTTACCTGAAATTATCCAAGAAATGTTGCTTGCAACCAGCTCTGAGCGTCAAGGTCGTATGATCGATCATGATGAGGCGGGCTCGATGGAGAAGAAAAAGCAAGAAGGTTATTTCTAAAATCTCCCCCTAACCCCTCTTTAGTAAAGAGGGGAGAACTCCCGAAAAAATGGAGGAAAGTCCTCCTTTATCAAAGGAGGATTTAGGTAGATTTGAAGATTAAAAACCGATTTCTAAAGAATATGTGGAGTTTTGAGCAATGTCTCATCAATCAGAACTGATTAGCCAAGATATCTTGGGCTATCTAAAACAACATGAAAATAAAGACTTATTGCGTTTTCTGACTTGCGGGAACGTCGATGATGGTAAGTCAACTTTAATTGGTCGTTTGCTTTACGATTCAAAATTGATTTATGAAGATCAATTGCAAGCGGTGACTCGTGACTCTAAAAAAGTCGGTACAACAGGCGATGCACCTGACTTAGCACTCCTTGTCGATGGTCTACAAGCTGAACGTGAGCAGGGTATTACCATTGATGTGGCTTATCGTTATTTTTCAACTGAGAAACGTAAGTTCATCATCGCTGACACACCGGGACATGAGCAATACACGCGTAACATGGCAACGGGTGCGTCGACTTGTGACCTTGCGATTATCTTGATTGATGCGCGTTATGGTGTACAAACTCAGACACGTCGTCATACTTATATTGCAAGCTTACTGGGCATTAAGAACATTATTGTTGCAATTAACAAAATGGACTTGGTTGAATTTTCTGAAGCGCGCTTCAATGAAATTCAGACGGAGTATGCAGGTTTTGTGGCGCAATTGGGTGACCGTAAGCCAAACAACATTATCTTTACGCCTATTTCAGCATTGAATGGTGATAACGTTGTCAATAAATCACCAAATACGCCATGGTATACAGGCGAAACGTTGATGGGTACGCTTGAGTCTGTGGAAATTAACCGCAATTCAGTGACCAACGATTTCCGTTTCCCTGTGCAATATGTGAACCGTCCAAACCTCGACTTCCGTGGTTTCTGCGGTACGGTTGCGTTGGGTGATGTATCGGTAGGTGATAAAATCGTGGCTTTACCATCAGGTAAGTCATCGACCATCAAAGAAATTGTCACTTATGATGGTAATTTAGAGCGTGCCGTTGCAGGTCAAGCAGTAACGTTGACGCTGAATGACGAAATTGATATTTCGCGTGGTAACGTGCTTGTACGTGCGGATCAAGCTGCGCCAGAAATTTCACGTTCGGTCAATGCCACTGTGGTTTGGATGGCAGATCAACCGCTGGTGATTGGTAAGTTGTATAACTTAAAAGTGGGTACGCAAACTGTTCCTGCAAAAGTCACTGCAATTAACTACCGTACCAATGTCAATACATTGGAAAAGGTACAAGTCGATAGCCTTGAGCTGAATGCCATTGCTAATGTCACCGTTGAGTTTGATGCGCCTGTCGTATTTGATCGCTACCAAGACAGTCGTTATACAGGTTCGTTTATCTTCATCGACCGTTTAAACAACGTGACGATTGGTGCGGGTATGGTGGAAGAGTCTGTGGAATGGTCTGCGCATAGCAACCCTGTCACAGCGGAAGACCGTGCTGCACGTATAGGTCAAAAACCTGCTGCGGTAACTGTATCTGTGAAAGCCCTAGAAAATACACAAGTACTTGAAAACTTGTTAATTCAACAAGGTGTGGTTGCAATTGCGAAAGCAGGTCTAACTGCTGATCAGGTTGCACTACTACGTGAAACAGGTGTGGTTGTGGTGACTGACCTTGTCGATGGTACAGATGTCGCATTCACTCAAGATGCGGTTGAAGAGCTAGCTGATAAAATTGTTGAATTGGTTCGTCTGTAACTGATTGAGCGAATTTGAAAAGGAACCCACCGTAAGGTGGGTTTTTTATTTCTATTTTAGATGGATAAATATTATTCAAATAAATAATGTGATATTTCAATAAAAATTCAGTGCTATAGAATGCCTCTTTTGTAGAGGGGTATTATGAAAAAAATATTATTATTTATTGGTTTAACTTTAACTTTTGCTGCTGATGCTAAACAGGCCACGCAAAGTGATGAAGCGATTAAGCAAAAAATTATTCAACAATCGATACAAGCGTATTCGGGAAATTGTCCTTGTCCTTACAATACTGCAAGAAATGGAAGTCGGTGTGGTAAACGTAGTGCTTACAATCGAGTCGGTGGCGCTGCGCCACTGTGTTATCCAGAAGACGTGAGTGATCGTATGGTCAAAGAATTTAAAGGGCGAGCGTAATTTAAGTTCGATTTACAAGGCTTGGAAAATGAAAGAAAACCTGCTGAGATACAGGTTTTCTATTTTGGTGAGGGATTAGACAAGCTTCAATTATTGAGATTGTTAATCGATTGGTTTTGTTAGGAAGTCTCATTATCTTTGTTTAAGCGCTTTTTCAGTTTATTCACATAACGTTTAAATGGCCAAGTAAACTGCTTCACAAAACTGTTTGGAATTTTATAGCCGACTGTGCCATATACACTGGCCAAATGATTAGGCATGTAAATCGATTTAAAAATCACATCATAAAGGGGGATAAAGGCTGCATAATTTTTATCAATCGCAGGCTGTTCAGAAGAATGATGCCAATGGTGAAACTCAGGTGTTGCGATCAGCCAGCGCAGATAGGGAAAGCGGAAACGCACGTTGGAGTGAATAAAAATGGCATGGAAAGAAATAAAGACCAAATAAGCAAAGACCGCAGAGGTATGAAAACCTAACAAGAAAATCGGTAAGGTTGCGATAAAACGGGTCATTAACACTTCAACGATGTGTAAGCGTGAAGAGGCTAGCCAGTCCATTTGTTCCGTTGAATGGTGAATGGCATGAAAGCGCCATAAAAAGTTCACTTCATGCATCGCACGGTGTAACCAATAGGTGGTGAAGTCCACCACAATCAATAACTCAATAAACTGTAACCAAATTGGCTGCGCCTGCACATAAGGCACAATCGGGTTATTGGGAATATGCGTGATCCAATACTGAATAGGCATGACCGTTAAAAACGAAAAAAGCTGAATGCCAATATGGCTAAACATGAAATATTTCATGTCTGTGACCCAGCCGACGCGCAGAATTTTCTGTTCAGTGTTCTTTGCAAAGAATCCTTCAAGTGGGATAAAAACCAAAGCAAGGATGATTAAGGTAATAACGAAATAATCAAAACCTGCATAAAACGGGAGTGCGGGCAATGTCGGTGCTTTGATCAGCCCACAGCCTAAAACAGCCGCTAAAATGGTGATACACAAACCATAAAAACCATATTTATTCTGTTTAATGATCGCACTATAGGTACCAAAGCCAGCACTGAGGACGATACCAAACAGTAAGCTATAGTAGAAAACATCATAGTGTTTGCTATATAGCGGGCGTAGCTCTGGTGTGGTGAGCACAGTGGGAAATAAAAAGCATAAAGCAGCAAAAATACCCAAAAAGCCTAAGGAAACAGAAAGAAATGCACTGATCTTGCCTTGCCCAGCATTGAGTTGTAGGTTTTCAAATTTTTTTCTGAGTTGATCTGTCATTTTAATTTAATTCTGAATTTTAGGAGTTTTGTCAGAGTTCACTTGAGGGGGAATGTGAAAACATAGGTTAAATTTTAGCGGTATTGCAACTGTTCAGCAATCTTATCTAAAAATATCAAGTAATCCTTCACGTTTATCCATTCGATCTTAAATTTTGATGTTCTATTTCAGGGCTTGAGGTTGCAATCATTAAAAAATTATTTAAGATATATCTTAATAATTTAAAGATGTATCTTTTTATGTCTAAAGCACAAAAAGTTGAACCCTTTGCTGATTTAGAGACAGCACCAGTGTTACGTAAACAGCGCCTATTTGAAGCGGGTCAGATGAAACTTTTAGCCTTACATCTCATTTCATTCGCGCCTAAATATGGCTATGACCTTATTAAAGAAGTGGGTGAAATTGTGGGAGGGGGCTATTGCCCAAGTGCAGGAACGATCTATCCAACCTTGAATTATTTGGAAGAGCAGCAGTTTGTTCAGGTCGCGTTAGATGATGCTGAGCGCAAGCAATACCGTATAACGGCCTTGGGTTTGAAGCATCTTGAGGTTGAGCAAGCAAGTGTGGAAAAGATCTTATCTCGTTTTGATACGCGTAAACAAATTCAAAATAATGAACAATATCTTGACATTAAACGTGCGATGGAAAACCTCAAAGCTTCCTTAAAGCTCAAGATACAACACAGTGAGCTGAGCGCTGAACAAATTCGTGTTATTGCAGAACAAATTGATCAAGCAGCGGTGAATATTGCACGTCTCTAGGAAAACAGAATGAAACAACATGCTTATGAAGTCACACTTAAACACATTGCAGATGCTCAAGGCAACCCGTCGACCTATACCGATATTTTGAGTTTTAACAGCTATAACCACGACGATATTTTTAAAGTGTTACAGGTGATTCAAAACAGTCAAATGCTGGATGATGAAGCAGCGAAATCATTTGCTGTTGGTTTAAAGCTCTTTAGTGAGGTGATGCTAGAGCATAAAAACCTTCCGCTCTTTAAAGATTTTATGCCACATTTTGGGCAGTTTATGAAAGCTTTAAAACAAACCGTTAAAACGTAAAACCAAAGCTAACTTTTATTTACTCAGGTCGATTATGTTCAACACGCTCCCAAAAATTCATATCAAACACTTAAATTGGTTAATGCCTTTATTACTTTCAGGTCTGATGAGCGGATCTATTTCTGGTTTTAACTTACTGTTAAATAAAGGCCTAGTGCATAATTTCTTCCACCTTTGGCTCAAAAGCTGGAGCTTATCTTGGTTGATTGCATTTCCGCTGATTATGGTGTTTTTGCCTTTGGTTCGTAAATTTCTAATGCAGTTTGTGTCTTTGCCTGATCAGCCACGCAACTGAATACTTGTGCTTTTCATCTGGTCCTAATGGTTCTAGGTGATGTTTGAGAAGGATGTTGAATGCAGTCGGATTGATGTCGCAGCTTGCTTTTTTATCAATGATCAGCGCTATCACGTAGCAAAATAGGCTTCAGGCTTATAAATAAGTACGGTGTTCTTCATTTCAATTTATTTCTATGATCAAATAGATCTATGAAACTTGAAAAATATCGCAAGAGTTAGGAATAAATCATGTCACAAACAACGATGCAACAGGTCATTATTACAGAGCCGGGTGGTGTGGATAAGCTGGCATATGAAACAGTGACTATCCCTGAAGCAAAAGCAGATGAGGTCTTGGTTAAGGCCCATGCATTTGGTATTAACCGTCCAGATATTTTACAGCGCCAAGGTTTATATCCGATGCCACCTGGGGTAACACAAGTACCAGGGCTTGAAGTTGCAGGTGAGGTCGTTGCAGTTGGAGCTGAAGTTACCCAGTTTAAAGTGGGTGATAAAGTTTGTGGTTTGACCAATGGTGGTGGTTATGCAGAGTATTGTGTGGTTCCGCAAAGTCAAACTTTACATATTCCAGAAAATGTAAGCTTTGTGGAAGCGGCGGCTATTCCTGAAACTTTTTTTACAGTCTGGGCGAATGTGTTCCAAATGGGTAAAGCCAAAGCAGGGGAAGTGGTGTTAATACATGGTGGAACCAGTGGTATTGGCACCACGGCGCTTATGCTATGTAAAGCATTGGGCATTAAAACCTTTGCAACCGTCGGCAGCGATGAAAAAGTACAGGCGATTGCGAATTTGACGGATGCCATCAATTATAAAACGCAAGACTTTGAACAAGTAATCAATGAGAAAACGGAAAATGCTGGTGTTGATGTCATTTTAGATATGGTGGGTGCACCGTATTTAGAAAAGAATTTGAACTTGCTACGCCGCGATGGACGTTTGGTTTATATTGCTTTTTTAGGTGGTGCAAAAGCCAAAGAGGTTAAATTGGGGCAAATTATGATGAAGCGCTTAACCATCACAGGCTCGACCATGCGTGCACGAAATACGGCTGAGAAAGCTGAGATTGCACAAGGTTTACAAAATCATGTAGCACCGCTATGGGCCAAGGGCGAGTGCTTGCCAATGATTTATCAAACTTTTGAGTTCGATCAGATTCAAGCAGCACATGCGTGCATGGATACGGGTGAGCACGTGGGTAAAGTTGTGGTAAAAATTCTGTAATATTTCTAGAGTATAAAAAGTAGAGCTGACCTAGTGTCAGCTTTTTTTGCCTAAAATTTTTCCAAAAAATAAAAATAATGTACTGAAAACAGAAAATAATTTCACAAAGATTAAAAAATGATAACTGTTCGACACAACCTGTCAAAACCGTGGTGTAAATTTTCAACTAAATTTAAACCTGACAAATTTACGTGGTTTTAAATGAAAAATAAAACAGAAAAGAGGGTTGTCATGAAAATTTTATCGACATCATATACACATGCGCATGGTTTCCGTGCGCTCAAGCGCTTGCATAAGGCTGTTATCTATAATAGTGTTTTACCTGATGAGTTACACAAGTTGTATAAAGCCTTAATTCATTTTGAGCGTTACATAGAGCGTTTAGCGCATCAGAAAACTGCAGTAAAAAAGAAGAAATCTAACAAACATTGATCGCTTTTTTTAATAAAAACATGACATAGCTTGAAAGCTGATCGTTTGTCTTTTACTTAATATTATTCAATTGCTTATATTGAATATAATGCTTAGGCATTTAACTATAAATAAAGACACAACATTGATTGTGCAGCGAGGGTAATATGAAGCGTAAAGCTTCAACACATGAACGCCTTGCGGAGCGTTTAGCAAATATTTTGACTAAATTAAATACTGGGTATCAATTGGGGGTTGCAGAACTAGCAGATGAATTTCAGGTGAGTACTCGGACAATAGAGCGAGATTTTGATCGTCTCAATACGTATTTGCCTTTACTTCAAGATGAATATACCAAGAAGTACTTTTTAGATCCTGTTTATCTTGGGCGCTTTAAGCTACAAGACATTCAAAACTTTGCACAGCTTTCTGGGATCAGTGAACTCTATCCATCTCTAGATATGTCTTTTCTACGTGGCCTGCTTGATGAGCGTGCGAATCAAGTGTTCTCTGCCAAAGGCTATTATTATGAAAATGCACAGCAATTTGCTGAACATTTTCAGGTTTTTGCGGACGCTATTCACAAGCGTCAAAAAATCAGTTTTATTTATAATGATCGTTTGCGACATGTTGAACCGTATCGATTAATTCATCATCAGGGCAGTTGGTATTTGGCCGCAGCTGTAGGTGACGAATTGCGTGCTTATCGTTTAAGTAAAATAAATCAGGTGGTTGTACATGAGTCGGAGCTTTTCGAGCACCATTTAGAAGTTTTGACCCAATTAGAACTGAGTGAGGGGATTTGGTTTGCAAAGCATAAGCAAACGGTGAAAATATCGGTTCGACCTGAAGTTGCTTTATATTTTAAGCAACGTCTGTTATTGCCAGAGCAACAAATCGTACTAGAAGATGCATCAGGTGGTTTATTAATTGATTGTCAAATTTGCCATGAAATGCAACTTTTACCTTTGGTGCGTTATTGGATTCCATACATTAAAATTATTGAGCCAGCTCATTTTCAAGAAAAATTAGAACAAGATCTGCAACATTATTTATTACAACCCTCATAGTGAGTGATAAACGAATGAAATATTACTTTTAAGAGAGTCAATGTGCTCTCTTTTTTGTGCATTGCATTATGCTTTTTCTGTAGGCATAAAAAAACCAGCTTAACGCTGGGTTCTTTATATGCACCATACTTATAAGTATAAGAATGGTGCCCGAGGCCAGACTCGAACTGGCACGCTTTGTGGGCGGGGGATTTTAAATCCCCTGTGTCTACCGATTTCACCACTCGGGCTTTAACAAGATGGAGGCGGAGGTCGGAATCGAACCGGCGTCCACGGAGTTGCAGTCCGCTGCATGACCACTCTGCCACCCCGCCGCGTCTTGTTGATGCGTATATTAGCAAGCTCTGAAAAAAAAACAATAGTGCTTTCATTCATATGCGCATAAAAACAGCATATAGCGAAAAATATTTAAAATTATCATGTATTATGTGCAAAATTGATTCATATCAACACTTGGAGATGTGCCGTGGCATTAGTTTTAGATGGTCGTGCATTGGCAAAACAAATTGAAGCTGACTTGTTAACTCGCGTTGAAGCGCTCAAAGCAAAATCAGGTCGTACCCCAATTCTTGCGACTATTTTGGTGGGTGACGATGGTGCATCTGCAACTTATGTACGTATGAAAGGAAATGCCTGCCGTCGTGTTGGTATGGACTCACTTAAAGTTGAACTGCCAAAAGAGACCACCACTGAACAATTGTTGGCTGAAATTGAAAAACTGAATGCAAATCCTGATGTTCACGGTATTTTACTTCAGCATCCAGTGCCAGAACAAATTGATGAGCGTGCATGTTTTGATGCCATCTCTCTTGCAAAAGATGTGGATGGTGTAACGTGTCTTGGTTTTGGTCGTATGGCTATGGGTGAGGCAGCATATGGTTCTGCGACGCCTGCTGGCATTATGACTATTTTGCAAGAAAACAACATCGAGATTGCTGGAAAGCATGCTGTCGTTGTAGGTCGTTCTGCAATTTTGGGTAAACCAATGGCTGCGATGCTACTTCAAGCCAATGCAACCGTAACGATCTGCCACTCACGTACTCAGAACTTAGCTGACTTTGTGAAACAAGCCGATATTATCGTGGGCGCGGTTGGTAAGGCTGAATTGATTCAAAAAGATTGGATCAAACAAGGTGCAGTGGTTGTTGATGCTGGTTTCCATCCACGTGATGGTGGTGGTGTAGGCGATATCCAATTGGTTGGTATTGAAGAAGTGGCTTCTGCGTATACGCCAGTTCCAGGTGGCGTAGGTCCAATGACGATTACCACACTAATTCGTCAAACGGTTGAAGCGGCTGAGAAAGCTTTAGGTTAATTTTTATAAGACTCTAAAATCAGTTTTATGATGGTTTTGGAGTCGTGACATCGTCATTTGCTGCTGTTCGAGGCCGGACTAAATTTGATAAAAATGTTTCTGCGAAGCAGTAAATAAATGATGACTTCAGTCGAGTTCAGCAAATGGCAATGGTTTTGCCTACTTTTGTCGAAACAAAAGTAGGTCGAACCGAAGGTTATGCATATCATGCGTCTTAATGTGTAAGACTCCGTTGTGCGTTTATTAAAAATTCTACAAATATAAAATCTCCATGAGCTGTACTTTCCAATTCCCCAAAGCCCCAGATCATTTACTTCAAGCCTTGCATGAAGTGATTCCACAGTGTGAATTGCTTGCGCAACAGCTTCCTGAAACATCTATTTCGCTGTGGCTCATTCCTCCTGTATTTCCAACCGATAAACTGGATGATGAAATCATTCGCCGTATTTGGAATGAGACGCCATATTGGATCTTTTGTTGGGCTTCAGGCCTAGCCATGGCGCAGTGGTTACTGGCAGAGCCTCATCATGTCAAAGATAAGGTGGTCTTGGATTTTGGCGCAGGTTCAGGTGTGGTGGCGATTGCAGCCAAAATAGCGGGTGCAAAACGTGTGATTTGTTGCGATATTGATGCAGTTAGTTTAGATGCTTGCCGTGCCAATGCAGAACTTAATAATGTAGAGCTAGAGTATTTGGATGACTTGTATCAATCTGAACAGGTCGATGTTCTATTGGCTGCCGATGTTTTATATGACCAATGTAATCGATTCTTTTTAGATGAATTTTTAAAGTTTGCACCTGATGTGTGGGTGGCAGATAGTCGTGTTAAAAATTTTAGTCATCCGCAATACATAAAGCTCGATGAGCGTAGTGCCACAACTTGGCCAGATCTAGATGAGTCACCAGAGTTTCGAAATGTGAGTTTTTATCGAACTTTAGAGACTTAAAAAGGGCACTAAGCCCTTTTTTATGTGTATAAGTGCTGTTAAGAACAAGTATAGCGTACAACATGTAGTGTGCTTGGGCGTGCTTCAAGTGACTCACGGGTTGCAAAGTTTTCACCTTGATGTAGGTCCGGTGTATTGCTTAAACCAAAAGTGGCACGGGTTTGACCAATTTGGCGGCCATATTCGGGAACATCCGCTGCGGTGTTAGGAGTTTCATTAATACTTAAAATCGCCAATTTATAATTCTTTTGTGAGCCTAAAACCTTTTGGCAAGCACGTTGTAATTTGTTTTCATCGAGTTGCTGATTTTTACGAGCAGCAAGCGTATAAGCAAGGGTAGCGCTCGACGCTGATTGATGTTCAATTTGATAGCCAACATTGCCATTGTATTGGCGAGGCGTGCTTTGACATGCAGATACTGCTAAAACGATACAGCTTAAGCCTAAAAGTTTATACGTATTTTTCATATAAAAAGTTCCTAACATTATTCTTGTTCTTAGTATGCCATACGCGGGTGTAATTCACGATATTTCAATCGATCAAGTTTCGGCAAAAAATTGATCAAACATAAAAAATGCCTTCATTCGCGAAGGCATTTTTTATGTTTAGTTTATTAACTTACATGCTTACTTTAAGCATCAATGATCGGTAATCATACTGTGCTTTTTGGTGTCTTTCATAAAGATGTAAGTCAGTAGAGATAAACCAATCATGAAGGTGATGTAGTAAAAGAAGTAGTTTTCATGTCCTGCGTTTTTAAAACTCAACGCTACAAGTTCTGCTGTACCACCAAAGATGGTATTGGCGATCGCATAAGGCAGGGCAACCCCTAGTGCACGAATATGCGCTGGGAAGAGCTCTGCTTTGACTACAGCATTAATTGCGGTATAACCCGTTACAATCACCATACCACTCATACATAACATAAATGCGGTTGTTGGGCTGCTGGTTGAACCTAGACCGTTGAAAATTGGAATCGTGAACAGTACACCCAATACACCAAAAGTGATCATAATTGGTTTACGACCAATTTTATCAGACAGTGCACCCACAACAGGTTGTAATAACATGAAGACAAAGATTGCTGCTGTGGTGATCTCTGTTGCTGTGGTTTTCTCAAAACCTGAGGTGTTGACTAGGTATTTTTGTAAATATGTCGTGAATGTGTTGAATGCCAGCGTTCCACCCGCAGTCAGCATAATCACAGTGAAGGCTTGCTTTGGATATTTGGTAAATAAAGCAAGTGCACTAGATTTTGGGCCACCATTTTTAGCCTGTTCTTGTGCATCTTTTGAGGATTGGGTTTCAACCAAACCACGACGAATCCAGAACACCACAATGGCAAGTACAGCACCAATGAAAAAGGGAATACGCCAGCCCCATTCAGATAACTGTGCTTCGCTCATGGTGCGTTGTAAAATGATCAATACACAAAGTGCCAAGAGCTGACCTGAAATAAGGGTCACATACTGAAAACTAGAGAAGAAACCACGATGGTTTTTGCCAGCCATTTCCGTTAAATAGGTTGCACTTGAACCGTACTCTCCACCTACACTTAAACCTTGCAATAAACGGGCAAAGAGCAATAAGGCAGGTGCGAGCATACCGACACTGGCATAGGTAGGTGCACAGGCAATAATCAAAGATCCTACACACATTAAAGATACAGACAGGGTAAGACCTGATTTACGTCCTTTACGGTCTGCATAAATGCCCATGATCCACGCGCCAATAGGACGCATCAGGAAGCCCAGTGCAAAGACGGCAGCAGCTTGTAAAAGTTTTACCGTGTCATCCCCTTCAGGGAAAAACTGTGGCGCGAAATATAAGGTAAATGCGGCATAGACATACCAGTCATACCATTCAACTAAGTTGCCAGCTGAACCACCGAGAATCGATTTTAAGCGGGTCTTTTTATCGATGCTTACTGGAGCAGCTTGGGGAGATAGATCAGTCACAAAAATTTCCCAAAGAGAAGTTCGGAAAATACATCTTTTAACTGTTTAAGTAGAAAAAGTTAAAACAATATATTTTAAGATTAAACAAAAAATTCTGTTTCGTTATACGCCCCTTATCCTTGGACTTCATTCGACTTTAGTCTAAATATTGGTATGATTTATATGCTGTTAAGTTTTTCTAATGAATATCTTTCTTTTAATGGGAAATTATCATTTTACTTATCTAAAACAAACTCTTGTGGTTTTTTAATATGTGAATAGTCAATTAAAATACAAGGGGTTATAGGGCTTTTTTATTTTATGGTGAATGTTGATTTTTAGAAAGGAAAGTGTTTTTTAGCTTGGAAATTAGTCGACTTTTCACTGAATAGTCAAAATTAAAAATTAAATTGTAAAAATAGATGCGGTTATTAATTTATTTAGAGTAACGAATTTTCTCTGATTTGACTGGCTTTGGAATATGACAAGGTTGGATTTTGATGTTAAGTTTAGCGTGAAGAACAAAAATAACACAATAACTCAATGAGAGAGGTGAATATGCAAGACACAGATGCCATTTATGATATTGCCGTTGTGGGCGCGGGCATCAATGGGGTGGGCATTGCAAATGACGCTGTAGGGCGCGGTTTAAGTGTTTTCGTCTGCGAAAAAGATGACTTAGCTAGTCATACGTCTTCAGCCAGTAGCAAGCTCATTCATGGTGGATTGCGTTATCTCGAACAAAAAGAATTTCGTTTGGTGCGTGAAGCGCTATTAGAGCGTGAAGTACTGTTAAAAAAAGCCCCACATTTGATCCATCCTATGCGTTTTATTATGCCGCATTTACCTTATTTGCGTCCTGCGTGGTTGATTCGTTCAGGCTTGTTTATCTATGACTATTTGGCAAAACGAGAAACATTAGAGGGCTCGGAGCTTGTTCATTTTAATGTCGATAGCCCGTTAAAAGACACCATTAAACGTGGTTTCGAATATTCAGACTGTACTGTAGATGACGCACGGTTAGTGGTGGTTAATGCAATCCAGGCACATGAGCTAGGAGCTCAAATTCGGACACAAACGCGATGCGTTTCTGCGGTTCAGCAGGAGGGTGTGTGGTGCCTAACGTTGGAGCATCAAAAACAACATTACCAAATTAAAGCTCGAACTTTAGTTAATGCAACGGGTGCATGGGTCACAGATTTTATTCAACAACAACTGTCCCAAACCCCAAAGGCAGGCATTCGATTAGTTCAGGGCAGTCATATTATCGTGAAGCGTTTATACCCGGAACCGCATGCGTTTATTCTACAAAATGATGATCAACGCATTGTGTTTGTAATTCCTTATTTAGATGAATACAGCCTGATTGGTACCACGGACGTAGAGTTTGAGGGCGATGCAAATCATGTCCACATTTCCGAGCAGGAAACGGCTTATTTGACTGATGTGATTAATGACCACTTCAAGCTTCAATTACAGCCAGAAGATGTAATTTCAAGCTTTGCAGGCGTAAGGGCGCTGTATGATGATGCAAGTACACAAGCCTCTAAAGTGACACGTGATTATGTACTAGCAATGTCTAAACCTGTTGCGGATGAAGCGCCATTGTTATCTGTTTATGGTGGAAAGTTAACGACATATCGAAAGTTGGCGGAAGCAGCTTTGCTACAGCTAAAACGTTATTTCCCACACATGAAGGTAGAATGGACGGCTGCGGCAAAACTCCCAGGTGCGGAAGGTTTTAGTTCAGTCGAGGTTTTATGTGCTGAGTTGATGCATGAAATCAAAGGGCTAGAGTCTCAAACAGCGCATCGTTGGGCAAACAGTTATGGTAGTCGAGTGTGGCATATGCTCGGTGAGAACAAAGATGTACAAACTTTAGGGCAGTCTTTTGGCCATGGTTTGTATCAGCAAGAAGTGGATTATGTGGTGAAACGTGAGTGGGCCATCAGCAGTGAAGATGTTTTAAAACGACGGACTAAACTGTATTTAAAATTTGATGCACTAGAAACTCAAGCTTTACACCTCTACTTGCAGGATTTACACCTGCGTCGTATGCAGGGGGATGCTGCATAGTGTGAAGTATGTGTAATGGTTACAGTTGATTTCGTTTTATTAAAAAAGCCGCTATCGCGGCTTTTTTAGATTTAAATTTCAATACCGCCGAGCTGTTTACAGTCCACAGGTGTTTTCCATTTTACAGCCGTTCCCCAAACGACTGGGCGGACAATACGCCAAGGCCAAAAGCCAAAACGTTGGCTAGCATTGTAGTTGATGACGACATTACCACCGACTTGATGTGCACGCTCAGCAAAACGCGGATAGAGTTCAACTACGCTGCCATAAGTGCCTTTAGCGACTTTGATGCGCTTTTTGATTTCAAATTGAGTTGAATCAGGTGTACCTTTGATTGCGCAAACATGAAGTGCTGGCTGAGTTGTTACTACTTCTGTTTGAGCCATGACTAAGCTTGATAGGCCCAGTAAACCAATTGTGAGTGTGAGTTTTTTAAGCATGAATTACCCCTTGATAAATTTTTGTTGAGTTATAAAGTTTTAAAATTATTAATAGATTAAAAAAAGACCGCTTACGCGGTCTTTTTTTTGGCTTAATTTAAGGATTAAGCAGATTGCTTAACAGCATCTAAAAGTTCGTTTTGGCGAGCTTTAAGAGCAGCTGGTAGGCGTTCACCAAGTTTGTCGAATAGTTCAGTATGGCTTTCAAGCTCTTTGATCCATTGATCTTTGTCTTGAGAAGTCACAAGGTCAAACTGTGCTTTAGTGAAGTCAGAACCTGTCCAGTTCAACTGTTCATAAGTTGGAACTAAACCAATTGGTGTTTCAACTGCATCAGCACGACCTTCACAACGGTCAATGATCCACTCAAGAACACGCATGTTTTGACCGAAACCAGGCCATACGAAGTTGCCTTCAGCATCACGACGGAACCAGTTCACGTTGTAGATGCCCGGAAGTTTGTTGCCCGCAGCTTTAGCTTTCGCTGCAACTTCTTCACCAAGCTCTAACCAGTGAGAGAAGTAATCCGCCATGTTGTAACCCGCAAATGGAAGCATTGCGAATGGGTCACGACGAACAATACCTTGTTGGCCAACAGCAGCAGCAGTTGTTTCAGAGCCCATAGTTGCAGCTTTGTAAACACCATCTACCCAGTCAAATGCTTCTGAAATTAGAGGCACTGTGTCCGCACGGCGACCACCAAAGATGAACGCTGAAATTGGAACACCTGCCGGATTTTCCCAGTCAGCATCAATAGAAGGACATTGACCCGCTGAAACAGTAAAGCGTGCATTTGGATGAGCTGCTTTTTCTGCGCCAGTGTGGGGTTGACCTTTCCAGTTGGTCAGGTTAGCAGGTGCTTCTTTAGAAAGACCTTCCCACCATACTTCACCGTTGTCAGTTACAGCAACGTTGGTATAAATCACGTCTTTGTGAAGTGTAGCCATACAGTTCGGGTTGGTCTTGGTATTTGTACCAGGCGCTACACCGAAGAAACCTGCTTCTGGGTTGATTGCATATAAACGACCGTCTTCACCTGGTTTGATCCAAGCAATATCGTCACCTACAGTTTCAATTTTCCAACCTTCGTAGCCTGCTGGTGGAATCAACATTGCGAAGTTTGTTTTACCACAAGCAGAAGGGAATGCCGCTGCGATGTAGTGTTTTTCGCCTTGAGGATTAGTCACACCAAGGATCAGCATGTGTTCTGCTAACCAACCTTGTTGACGACCCATAGAAGACGCAATACGTAAAGCTAAGCATTTTTTACCTAACAATGCGTTACCGCCGTAACCAGAACCGTAAGACCAGATTTCACGTGTTTCTGGGTAATGCACGATGTATTTTTCAGGGTTGCAAGGCCATGCAACATCTTTTTCGCCATCAGCAAGCGGCGCACCAACAGTATGTACGCAAGGAATAAATTCACCGTCTGTACCAAGAACGTCATAAACAGCTTTACCCATGCGAGCCATTTTAGACATGCTAACTGCTACATATGGAGAGTCAGTTAATTCGATACCAATGTGCGCAATATGAGAACCTAATGGGCCCATAGAGAACGGTACTACATATAAGGTACGACCTGCCATTGAACCGTCAAACAAACCATTTAGGCGAGCACGCATTTCAGCAGGCTCTTCCCAGTTGTTTGTTGCACCAGCATCTTCTTGTTTTTCAGAGCAGATGTAAGTACGACCTTCAACACGAGCAACGTCAGAAGGATCAGAATTAGCAAGATAAGAACCAGGATGCGTTTCTTGGTTAAGCGCTTGCATTGTGCCGTTAGCGATCATCAAGTTGATATAACGTTGATATTCTTCTTCGCTGCCGTCACACCATTCAATTTTCGCTGGTTTTGTTAATTTTGCAATTTCTTCCACCCACGCAATAAGCTTAGGGTGACGAACGAATTCTGGTGCGTTCACTTGGGTCATGGTGAGGCCTATCTCAAATATGTACACGTTTGTACAAAGTACAATCTCAGCAATAAAATTTACTGCAGAGATGAAAAGATGAAAAAAAAGTGGCTGTATTAAAGCATAATTTGATAAAAAAAATAAGACCAAAGGCGTATCTAAATTATGAACAGTTCGATGGGGTTGCTTCATTTTAACTATTAAAAAACAATAGTTTGGTTTGATTTTTTGCTTTTATTTTGTGTATTTATTATATTTATGAGGATTATTCATTTAAGATATTAGTATTAAAATCATATATTTGCATTTATTTTGTGATTAAGATTTATTATTGATTAAATAAATGGTAGTCATTTGAATTTTACATAACAAAACTGTTAAGTGTTGAATATTTGGACAAAAATAGAGCAATTACTTCAAGTTTAGGTGCAAAATGTCAGAGCAACTCAAACCTTTATCACTTATTTATAATAAAAAATCAGGTTTTCATGCCGCAAATAAAGATGAAGTATATGAGCAGTTGGTAGCCGATCTGAGTACCGCGGGTTTTGAAATACAGTCATTTGAGTTAAGTGAGTGCATGAACTTTGATCAGATGATGCAAGAGATTTTACTACGTCATCGTCAAGCGGAAAATGTAGGGGTCGTCGTTGCTGCAGGTGGCGATGGCACTTTAAATGCTGTTGCATCTAAATTGATGGGAACGGATATTCCCATGGGGATCTTGCCGCTAGGTACCTTTAACTATGTTGCGCGAGTGCTGAATATTCCGTTGGACCTATTAGATGCAGCCAAAGCCATTAGTGAAGGGCAGCCATGTTCTGTACATGTGGCACAGTTGAATCAACATATATATCTGAACAATGCCAGTTTAGGACTTTATCCTTTATTTATTCAAAAAAGAGAACAGTTTAATAAGCATTTTGGACGTTTTCCATTGCATGCGTATACCTCAGCATTGGATGTTCTCATCCGCGACCGTAAAGAGTTAAAACTTGAAGTGGAAGTCGATGGACAGCGCTATCCAGTGAAAACGCCATTGATTTTCTTTGGCAATAACCAACTTCAACTGGCTGAAATGAAACTACGTATTGCCGAGGCGGCGGAAGCAGGCAAAGTGGCGGGCGTGGTAGTAGCAAAAAGTGATAAGCGGACTTTGTTCAAGACCTTATGGCAGCTGATTAAAGGCAATTTGGATCAGGCTTCCGATGTCTATAGCTTTGCAGCAGATGAAGTGATTGTTCATTCAAAGCGCAATAAGCTCACGGTTGCGGTAGATGGAGAAATTGTCACGATGACACCACCGCTGAAAATTACAGTAAGTAAGCATGCGCTGAATGTCATGGTTCCCGCATGATTTTACATTTGTCGGATTTACATTTTGGGACCGAACGCGAAGCCTGTTTGCAGGCCATTCGTCAGTTATGTGAGGAACACCCTTTTGAAGCAGTGGTGGTCAGTGGGGACTTGACCCAACGTGCACGGTTTATTCAGTTTTATGCTTGTCGGCAGTTTTTAGACAGTTTAAAGCTGCCGTATTTGGTGGTGCCGGGGAATCATGATATTCCGCTGTACCATGTGTGGAATCGTTTTTTTAGCCCCTTTGCACGTTATCAGCTGTTTTTTGGGGGGATGGAAAACACGTTGGAAACTGAACACTTTTATGTCATTGGGGTGAATAGTATTCGTCGGCGTTACCACACGCGAGGGCATATTTCACTGAGCCAAATTCAAGAGATTGACCTGAAGTTGCAGCAAGCACCTGTACACAAAATTAAACTGATCGCCGCACATCAGCCTTTTTATACTCCGCCAGACCATAGTCATGGTGTGAAAGACTGTCCAATGCTTGGTCGTATTGCGTTGGAGCAATGGAGCCAGCATGGTTTAAATGGACTCTTACATGGGCATCTACACCATGCTGCCGTTTATGATTTAAATCAGATTTATCAACTTGGGGTATCGCATCCGGTGCTGGATATTCATGCAGGAACGGCAACGTCTTATCGTTTACATGCGGGCCTGCCCAATAGCTTGAATATTATTTTGCCGAATGCTGATGTACAACATTTGAGCTTTAACGCTGCAACCAATCGCTTCGAGTTGATGCAGCAAAATACGTCAGATTGAATTGAGTGTTTAAACTTTGATGAGGTTTGCTTAAAAAGAGCGCAAAAATATAAAAATATTTTGTGTTTGCCCTTGAAGCGTTTTATTCCATCCCCACAAAAGTGTCATATCAAAATTTTGTTGATGACCTAGGAATAAGAAGTCATCTTCACATCGTAAACAATGGCATTTTGAAAATGTCTATGGAGCTAGAAATGAGCAAAATTCGTCCTTTACATGACAACGTTGTGATTCGCCGCGTAGAAAAGGAAACTAAAACTGCGGGTGGTTTAATTTTGAGTACTTCTGCTGCTGAACAGCCAGCTCAAGGTGAAATTATTGCAGTAGGTAATGGCAAAATTACAGACAATGGCATTCGTGCTTTAGATGTAAAAGTGGGCGACAATGTACTGTTTGGTGCATATGCAGGCACTAAAGTTAAAGTTGAAGGCGAAGAACTTCTTGTGATGAAAGAGTCTGATATTTTAGCGGTTCTTGAAGGTTAGTTCAGAACGTTCATTTGCTGTTTAAGCAATACAATTGATTAAAATTTAAGAATATTTGGAGTTTAGTATGTCAGCTAAAGACGTAAAATTTGGTGATTCAGCTCGTTCTAAAATGATTGCAGGCGTAAACGTGCTTGCAGATGCTGTAAAAGTAACTTTAGGTCCTAAAGGCCGTAATGTTGTGATCGACCGTTCTTTCGGTGCGCCGCACATCACTAAAGATGGTGTAACGGTTGCGAAAGAAATTTCTCTAAAAGACAAATTTGAGAACATGGGCGCTCAATTGGTTCGTGAAGTATCTTCTAAAACCAATGACATCGCTGGTGACGGTACAACAACTGCAACTGTACTAGCTCAAGCAATTTTAAATGAAGGCATCAAGTCTGTAACAGCGGGCATGAACCCAATGGACTTGAAACGCGGTATTGATCTGGCTGTTAAAGCATTGGTTGCTGAAATTAAAGCAACAGCAAAACCTGCTTCTGATACTAAAGCGATTGAACAAGTCGGTTCAATCTCTGCAAACTCTGACGAAACTGTAGGTAAACTCATTGCACAAGCAATGGAACGCGTAGGTAAAGAAGGCGTGATTACCGTTGAAGAAGGTTCAGGCTTTGAAGATGCTTTGGACGTTGTTGAAGGTATGCAGTTTGACCGTGGTTATATCAGCCCATACTTTGCAAACAAACAAGACACATTAACGGCTGAACTTGAAAATCCGTTCATCTTGCTTGTTGACAAAAAAATCAGCAACATCCGTGAATTAATTACTGTACTTGAAGCTGTAGCTAAAACAGGTAAACCACTTTTAATCATCGCTGAAGATGTTGAAGGTGAGGCCTTAGCTACACTTGTTGTTAACAACATGCGCGGAATTATCAAAGTATGTGCGGTTAAAGCACCTGGTTTTGGTGACCGTCGTAAAGCAATGCTTCAAGATATCGCAATCTTGACGGGCGCGACTGTAATTTCTGAAGAAGTAGGCATGACTTTAGAACAAGCTTCTCTTCAAGACTTAGGTACTGCGCACAAAATCACTGTGTCTAAAGAGAATACTGTGATTGTTGACGGTGCTGGTGATGCAGCTCAAATTGCTGAACGTGTTACGCAAATCCGCGCGCAAATTGAAGAATCATCTTCTGAATACGATAAAGAAAAACTTCAAGAACGTGTTGCTAAATTAGCAGGTGGTGTGGCTGTGATCAAAATTGGTGCAGCGACTGAAGTTGAAATGAAAGAGAAGAAAGACCGTGTGGACGATGCGCTTCATGCAACACGTGCTGCTGTTGAAGAAGGTGTGGTTGCTGGTGGTGGTGTTGCACTGGTACGTGCTGCAGCTGCACTTGACGGTGTAAATGGTGCGAATGACGACCAAAACGTAGGTATTAACATTTTACGTCGTGCGATTGAAGCGCCACTTCGTCAAATCGTTGCCAATGCGGGTGATGAGCCTTCAGTTGTGATCAATGCTGTGAAAAATGGTGAAGGTAACTTCGGTTATAACGCTGCTACTTCTGAGTATGGTGACATGCTAGAAATGGGTATTCTTGACCCTGCGAAAGTAACGCGTTCTGCACTTGAGCATGCTGCATCTGTAGCTGGTTTAATGTTGACAACTGAATGTATGATTACTGACGTTCCAGAAGATAAGCCTGCAATGCCTGATATGGGCGGCATGGGTGGTATGGGCGGAATGATGTAATCTGCACCATATTATTTTAGATGTAAAAAGGCCGCTTAAATGCGGCCTTTTTATTATTTGTAGATGTTGGATTAGTTTGGCTCATAATGTTCAAGTGGTTTAGTTAGGCTGTTTAATTAAAATAATTGATTTTTTAGCCATTTTTTAATCTGAATAAATTTTAAGTATTATCATACTTTGATCGTAATATTATGGTTCTATTTATTGATCATTTATATTTAACATTTTATTGATAAGTTATTGAAGCAAAATACATATTAAGTTTTTTTATTGCTGTGTTTGTGCATTTTTTCGGATTTATTTATGGCTATCTAAGCCATTTTAATATTATTTGATTGCACTGTTTTAGGAATATAATCAAATAGATTAACAATAAAAAACATAAATTATCATTCAAATATGGAAGTAACTAGATTAGAATTCGGGCCAATTTGTATAAATGACCACATTCTAAAATTAAATAATAAATCGCTTATGTCTAACAATATTTATGCTGCATTAGAGCAACTTGGACTGATAGCACAGAAACGTGCGATCCATGTGCAATTCTCAAATACGTCTCTAAATAATCAAGTTTTCCTACAACGTATTGATGGGATGCATAGCCTTAATGAGGGGGCTCATCTACAATTGATTTGTCTTTCAACCAACTCTCAAATTCCATTAAAACAATTTATTGGGTGCCAAACTGCTGTTGATATTGTCACAGACAAATCTGAGTTAACTCGTGTTTCAGGTATTGTGGCCCAAGCAGATATAGGTGCGAGTGATGGTTCTCTTACAATCTATCGTTTGACTGTCAAAGATTCTACAGCCTTATGGAACCATCGTCGTAATAGTCGCGTGTTTATGAATAAGTCGGCTGTGGACGTGATCCAAATCGTGTTTCAAGAATGGGTGCAACGTAGTGCGCTCTTCGCTTTAAGTTTGACTTTGGATAAAAGCGGCTTAACCAAAGATTATGATGTTCGTCCATTTATTATGCAGGCCTCGGAAAGCGATTTTGACTTTCTGACTCGGTTGATGAGAAGTGAAGGTATTAACTGGTTGATCGATGAAGCACAGCTTAAAGTGCTTAGTTCTAGTGAACAGATCCAGCCGCAAAGGTTAAGGTTAATTGATGATAATTCGCAATTTAACGTCCTAGACCGTCGCAGTATCCGCTTTCATCGCAGTAGTGCCGTAGAAAAAAACGATTCTATTACTCATTTTGTAAGTCAGCGTTCAATCCAACCGACTTCTGTACATGTACAACGTTGGCAAGCCGATGTGTTAGCAACTGAAGAAGGTGCGGGAAGTGTTCAAAGCAAGCATAACCATAGTGAAAATTATGACAATGCCAGTTTAGGTTTGGAGCAGGCATGGCACTTTAGCCCTGCATGGATACAGGACTTAAATGGTGAAGATGGTGCGACCAAATCAGGCAATAGTCAGATTGAAAAGTTTAATCAAACCTTAAGTCACTACTACAATGTACAAGCTAAACAATTTAGAGCAACCTCTACAGTACGTGATGCACATGTGGGTTACTGGTTTGAGTTCAATGAACACCCCGAAATAGACCAACATGCAGATGCAGACAAACAGTTTCTAATCACTGCTAAGGCTTTTCACAACCAAAATAACTTACCTAAAGACCTTAATGATCAAGTAGGTGCCTTACTTCAACAAAGTAATTGGCAAGCAAGCAAAATTCCAATTAATAAGATAGACGAACGCCAAGCCAACATACTTACGCTTCAGCGACGTAACATCGTTACTGTTCCAGAATACAACCCGCTACAACATAGACCGATAGCATCACCACAACGTGCCAAAGTTGTTGGCCCAACTGGAGAAGAAATCTATGTTGATGAATGGGGACGCATCAAAGTTCGATTCCTATTTACTCGTAACGAAGATAACACCCATGATGGTGGTGCTGGTTCCAATGATAACGATACGGATTCTGCTTGGGTAGATGTACTGACCCCATGGGCAGGTGAGAGCTATGGGGCAAGATTCCTACCACGCATTGGTGAGATCGTGATCATTGATTTCTTTGATGGTAATATCGACCGACCATTTGTGGTGGGACGTATCCATGAAGCACAACGCCATCCAACCAAGTTCGACAACAAAGGTAAACTACCTGATACTAAAAAGTTGGCAGGGATAAAAAGTAAAGAATATCAGGGCAGTGGATACAATCAACTTAGGTTTGACGATACGACAGGGCAAATCAGCAGCCAGTTACAGAGTAGTCATGGCGCTAGCCAACTCAACTTGGGCAAACTGAGTCACCCAAAAGACAAAGCTGAAAGTGATGATCGTGGTGAAGGCTTTGAGCTTCGTACTGACCAATGGGGAGCAGTACGTGCAGGACAGGGCTTACTACTTTCGACCTACAAACAAGATCAAGCCAAAGGTGAACATTTAGATAGTGAGATTGCCAAAAAGCAACTTGAAGGCAGCCAGACCAATAGTAAAGCCTTAAGTGATATTGCCAAGAATCAAAAGACCGATGAAATTGAATCGATTGAGCAACTAAAAGCTTTTGCCGAAGAAATTGAAAAAGATGTTGCCAAGTATAAAAAAGCCATCATGTTACTCAGTTCTGTTGATGGGATCGCCTTAAGTACCCCTGAAGATATCCATCTTTCAGCCACAGGTATTATCAACCATACTGCGGGCGATAGTATTAACCTCAGTACCCAAAAGAATCTTTTGGGACAAGCTTTAGGCAAAGTGAGTCTATTTGCTGCACAAGGTGGCATTAAAGCCATTGCCGCGCAAAGTAAAGTTGAAATTCAAGCACAGTCAGATGCTTTAGATGTATTTGCTAAATTGGGAATTACCATCTCGTCTACAGAAGATCGGATAGAAATCAGTAGTCCGAAAGAAGTTTTGATTACGGGTGGCTCATCGCAGATTGCCTTGAATGGCTCAGGAATTTTTCCAAAAACGGGTGGGAAATTTGAGGTTAATGCTGGACAACATATGTTTAAGCCGAGTTCCAGCGTCAGTAAATCAGCGCAATTGCCTGCATCGAATCCACTTAAAGGTGCACTCGACTTACTAAAAAGTTACGGTGGACAAGACTTCTTTAAGCAGACTGGCTTTAAAGTAATTGATTCATTTGGGAAACAAGTTTCAGGAAAATTAGATAGTAATGGCTTTGCACAAGTGACGGGTATTGCTCCAGGGCCAGCCAAAGTCGAATTTGAAACTGATCCGCGGAGTGCATGGGATAAAGCAAGTCATTTTAATCGTGATTATACTTGGTCAGAAGAAGTGGTCGGTGGTGCCACAAGTTTTGCGCAAAATGCATTAAACTCAGTGGGACAAAATATAATGTCCCAACTCAAAAATAATTTATTCTCTTTGAATGCTGACTCATTGAAAGATATGGGAAAAAATTCTTTAAAAGATTTAGGTACGCAAAGCTTAGGATCGTTTAAAGACCAATTTACTCAAAGTGCATTAGGTTCAGTCTCTTCAGCATTGAATTTAAATTTATCTCCGTCACAGATGATGAACATGGGGCAGATGATTGCCAATCCAAGTCAGTCTTTACAAAGTATCCAAGACCAAGCATCAGCATTGTTTACTCAACAGACCAGTGGTTTAGTTTCTAATTTAACTACTGGAACAGGGTTTGGATCATCACTGGGGCAAGGCTTTGTTGCAGAGTCATTGGGTTCTGCTCACAATGAGTTGGATGAGTCAGTCAAAGTGGTTGATGAGGTTATTAAAAAAGATGAATGTTCTTCACGATTCCTAACCTATAGCATTACCAGCCGAAAAGGTGGGGCATCTGTATCGTAATCATCAACGACTCCACAAAGTATGCTTCATCATATGAATCAAACTTCCTCGGCTTTGGCACAGCATATTCCACGGCCTGCAAAAAACGCGGTCTATTTATAACATGGATAAAAATGTCCTACAGATGGATTTGGATCAATCCTGTTATATCGCTACACAAGAACCTGTACGGAAATGATAGTTGAAGAATCTGATGTATATAACGTGTGAAACAAATAATTTAACATTTTTAAAATTTTCATTGATTGAAATTAGATTAAAAATTAGAACGTATTAAGGTTAAGTTTATGGCATTTATAGACAGTAAAAATCAGACCACAGGGTCAAATACCCAGCAACAATCAGCTGCTAAAGAGACTAAGCCAGCAGTTGAGTTGGCCGTATTTAACTTATCCAGCGTGACACATACCGAAGACCATAAGTTTATCGCGCACCAAATTCAAAATTATTTACACGCTTGCGGAAATACCAGCTTAGAACAGATAAAAGCGAGCGCCAATGTAGCGACAGTTGCTAATATCTTTGCTTTATCAGGTAGTGTTTTAGACCTTGTTTTATTTGCCACAGAACCCAAACAAGCTGAAGCGGGCGTACAACAAGCAGCTCTACTGAGCATGAATTTAATCGGTTTATTTTTACAACCGAATACAGAAGCACATGTGCGTATGGCTTTACGTCCAATGCTGGGTTTAATGGCAGAATGTTTATATCCAACCAATGGCAAAATCAAAGAAGCTGATTTACGTCGTATGCAGCTACACTTAAATGCGCAGATGGCAGGTGATTTAGAAAAATTCCTACAAGAAACACAAGGTAAATTATCAGGTTTATTGTCTAGTGCAACGACACTGGGGACTTCAATTCTCCAAGCTTTTAGTAGCAGTGCTGTAGTTGGATTGCCCAGCGTTACTTCAGCAGGGGCAACAGCTGAAAAACGTGACCCAAGCAAACAGTTTAGCAACTGGGCACAGCCATTGATTGATTTGTTGGGTGCGCCTGCACAAGCAGATATGACAGCAAAGTTGAGTCCAGACTTAAAAACACGATTAGACTTAGAATCTACTAAAGCAATATCTGTGCTTGCTACGGCGATTCAACAACAAAGTAATGCAGGAACTCAATATAGCCTTGCTTGGTTGATTCAAGAAACACTGAAAGCAATACAAACACAAGATAAAAAAGCCACAGCCAGTGTGCCGTTAAACCAAACGGGTGAATATGAGCAGCATATCAATGGTGATATTTTAGAATTTGTGACCTTACAGCCTGATGCATTAAATGCTCCCCCATGTGATGGAGCCGACTCGCAAACAGGGCGTAGTATTAGTTATGCTATTGGGGCAGAGAGAATTAATCACTTAGATTTCTATTTGGCAAAGGTAGATTTTGCATTTCACCGCCAATACAATTCGCAAATGGACGAGTTTGATCACAGCATGATCGGGGCACGTTGGATGATGCCTTTTTCCAATGTAATGATCCAAAATGCACAAGGTTACTTATTTATTGATGGTAAAGGGCGTAAACATCAATTGCCATCCTCCATTCGCTATGAGGCTTATAGTGTTCCTTTTGAAGGTTTTACGGTTACGCCTCATGAAGATAATGATTTATTACTGAATTTTGGTTCAGCATGGAATTTCCATTTCCATAGTTTTAATGGCGGAAAGCATTATCATGTTGTTCAACAGTTTAATGATAAAACTGATGAAAAGGTTGTTCTAACTTATTTATTATTTGAACAGTTTGCTTATTTACAAGCTATTGATTTCCAATTGAAGCGTGCTAAACACGTACTCAAGTTTGCTTTTAATGAACAAGCCAAAGTGATTGCGGCTTTTGTCGATGATCAGGCGGAAGCTTTGGCACGTTATGAATATGATACACAGGGCAATCTGATCAAAGCCATTGATCAAAATGGACATACACGAAGTTATGAATATAACGAAACTCACCAGTTAACCCGCTATACAGACCGCACAGGGCGGGGGCAAAATATCCGTTATGAATCGACGGCAGCTAAAGCTAAAGCTGTTGCAGAATGGGCAGATGATGGCAGTTTTAAAACCCGATTAGAGTGGCATCCACGTTTGCGCCAAGTAGCAGTATATGATGCTTATGATGTTCCGACCTATTATTATTTTGATTTAGATGGTTTTACCTACCGCACCCGTTTAGCTGACGGGCGAGAGACATGGTTGTCTCGTAATGGACAAAAGCGTATTACCCGTCAGATTGATTTCGCAGGTTTTGAAACAGAGCAAATCTATAACAATCAGGGTCAAATCATTAAAATTGTCCAGCCGAATGGTGGAATTATCCTTTTTGCTTATGATGAAAAGGGTAACTTAATCGAAATCAAAGACCCAGAAGGCAATATTTGGAAACAAGAATATGATGTTCATGGCAATGTCAGCAAGGAAATTAATCCTTTAGGACAAACGACACAATATAAATATAATAGTAACAATCAATTGGTTGAAGTGACCGATGCCAAAGGAAGTTCCAAGAAAATCCAATATAACGATTTGGGGCAGGTGGTTTCCTATACCGATTGTTCAGGGAAAAATAGCGCATGGCAATATGATGATGAAGGCACGCTGATCGCCCAAGAATCTGCCGATAGCCAAAAAGTTCAATATATTTACAGCACGCAAGGTAAAGACAAAGGGCAGTTACAAGCGATCATTTATCCTGATGGTTTAACTGAACAATTTGAACATGATGAAGAAGGACGCTTACTTAAACATATTGATAGCAAAGGACAAGCTACCCAATACAAATACAATCAAGTGGGTTTACTTGAGCAACGCATAGATGCCAATCATCATCAAATTACTTACCAATGGGACAAACTTGGACGTATTGAAAAGCTGATTAATCAAAATCATGCTGAATATGTATTTGACTATAATCGCTATGGACAATTGATCCGAGAACAAGCGTTTGATGGTGAAGAAAAATACTATAGCTATACTGATAATGGGCAATTATTCCAAATCCGTCAGCCCAATATTTTGACCCAATTTGGCTACCATGCAGACGGGTCGATTGCGACAAAAACCTATACTCATATCCACACACGACATAGTCAAACAGAAGCATTTGAATACAACTTGAATCACCAACTGAGCCAAGTTAAAAATGCAGAAAGTCAGATAGATTTCTATCGAAACCCAATTGGATTGATTGTTCGAGAACATCAACACTATAAAATACCTAAGCGAACAGCGCTGACTGCAGTGTTACGTTATGACTATGATGAATTGGGAAATCTGATCAAAACCATCCGACCAGATGGGCAAGTTCAAGCCAATTTAAGCTATGGTTTAGGGCATATTTATGGCATTGCTTTTAACCAACAAGACATGGTGGCATTTCAACGAGATGATTTACACCGTGAAACGACACGTCGGCTTGCCAATGGATTAATACAAAGCAAGCGCTATAACGATGTTGGCTTACTCAGCTCACAAATGATTGTGGTTGAAGACTCAACAACAGACCTATCTCAACTACAAACGCCAAAATACCAAGCAGAACGACATTATCACTACGATAAAAACTATTTATTAACGCAAATTGAAGATAGTCGTTTAGGAAAATTGAATTATCAATACGATCCGATAGGACGTCTTATCAAAACCCAAAGTGCACATCAAACTGAAAGCTTTAGTTTTGACCCTGCAGGTAACTTGATAGACCCGATTGCAACCCAAGAATCACAAGTCAAAAATAACCTGATTAAACACTTTCAAGGCAAATACTATAAATATGATGCACAGGGCAACGTGGTAGAAACCACGCAAGCAGGTAAAACCCTAAAGCTGACTTGGGATAATTTAAACCGACTGATTCAAAGCGATCACAATGGTCAAATTACCGAGTATGGCTATGATGTATTTGGAAGACGTTTATATAAAAATGATCAGCAAAATAGCAGCCTGACGTTGTTTGGTTGGGATGGTGATTTAATGATTTGGGAATCGCAACACAACCAAGGAAATCCAAGCCATTCAAAAAATCAGAATCATTCAAGTCCACAAGACTACACCAAGCACTATGTGTATGAACCGAATAGCTTTGTACCATTACTACAAACAGGTTATGCAGGTTTTATACAACTGATAAAAACGCCTGATTATCAACAAGATCAACATGTTCCCTATTCAATTTATAAAGATCCTGTCTGGAACACGGACAGCAGAAAGAAAAAAGCAGCATTAGAGCGAGTCACGTTTTATCACTGCGACCAAGTGGGCACACCGCAGACACTCAGTAATGAACGTGGCGAATGTGTATGGGAAATGACACAGGATACATGGGGAACGGCTTTAGCGATCAAGGCTTCAGACAACTTACTTGAACAAACCAACTTGAGATTCCAAGGTCAGTATTACGATAGTGAAACAGGCTTACATTATAACCGTTATCGATATTATGAACCGTTTAGTGCAAGGTATCTAAGCAAGGATCCGATTGATCTCTATGCAAGTCTTAACCATCATGCTTATGTGATTAATCCAACTTTATGGGTTGATGAGCTTGGTTTATCTCCGACCTATGGTGGACAGCTTATAGGATTAAGTCCGCAAGCTTCAGCTAATTTAGAGTATCAAGCATATAGAAATTATGATTGTTGGATGAAGACTGGGAATGTCTGTAGATTAGAGGCAGCACCTTTATTTGATTATGTTTATTGTTCAGGTGGTGTTGGGCCACTCGCTTATGCAGAAATTACTAATTTACATAATGGTAAAGTTTTTCAAGTTGGTGCTGCGTCACGACCAGATGTAAAAGGAGCTAAGGCAATTGGAAGAAATGCAATTGCGGTAATAGATGGTAGTAAGAAAATAGGCGCTGCTGATCTTTCTAAATTAAAAGGTAAGTTTTCTGCGAGTTGTATGGCTGGTTATATTTTTAATAAGCCAGAAGGTAGGGGGGATGATCAAAGTACAGATAGTTTCCTTACAGGGTTAGCAGGTAGTGCAAGTGGCGGAATGTGGGGTATACGCGCTGGCGTAGTACTACCTATTGATACAAGTTCAACATCTGCTAGTGAAAAAATTAAAGCTTATTTTTCATCTAAAACAATGAAAGGTTTGGAGGTGGGTGTTGGAACACCTGGTGCAGATTTCAATTTTGGATATGGTGTTGATGCTCAAGGTCGCTCTCTTACAGAAAAAATTAGGGATTAAATATGAAAATCAGAAGTTTAAGTTTTTGTATATGCATTATTATCACTTTAATGGGATGTAGTAATAATAAAATTCATGATGAACCATCAGATAAATACCCGTTTGATGAAAAAATGAAAACTGTTTTAGGTGAAAATTTAGAAGTTGTTAACTCATTAAATAGAGCAGAAGTTCAATTAGCGTATGTCGAGTTACCAGCAAACTCTATAAAGACTAAGAAAATAATAAAGTTGTTGGGAGATGATGGGTGGATACTGAAAGGAAGTGGAGTGAGTGTCGATACATATTGTCTGGATACAAAAAATAGCATAAATATAGCTAGCCCAATATCATTTAATGCGACTGATTTTAAAGGAAATAAGGTTAGAGTTACAAAAACGGATGTAGATATAATTTCTTATAGCTATAACAAGTGGGGGGATGAACTTTGTGAGTAATTGAGTTCATTCTAAATTTTTTGCATGCTTTTTTGAGTGAAATAAATAATGCTTCCGCTTTAAGCCGTAGAAGCATTGATTTTATGTTGCCTATTTCTATATCTCAAGGCAAAACTTAGTCCAAGTAATCATTTAGTTGTCTTTTGGGAAGTCAAATTTGGATATACGAGTGGTTATGATGTCATGCATGCTTCACTTCATAAATTAGGCTGGACTCCTAAATGGTAAAAGCCTACTTTACATTTGAAACGATAAAGGTTTGGAGGTAGGTGTTTGAACTCCTAGTGAGGATTTTAATTTTGGCTACGGTATTGAAGCTCAAGGCGGCTTTGTTGCACAAAGATTT
>NZ_LSOD01000029.1:0-19015 GCF_001592855.1 Acinetobacter sp. BMW17 | reverse complement strand
GAATCCTGGTCGTTAAAGTGTTTGTTTGCACTCATATTTTAACTGTTAGGACTCAGGTTTTTTTATTTAAAGCAAACTATGGGACAGCAGTGGCTCAAGGCGCCTTTTTCTGAAATGGTTAGAAGCAGATTATTTCTTATCGTTGCCACCGAACAATGGTCCCATTCCGCCGCCACCACCAAACTGTTTTTGCATACCACTGAGCGATTTCATCATTTTTGCCATACCCGATGGATTGGCAAATTTCTTCATCATTTTCGCCATTTGCGCATGTTGTTTAATCAATTTATTGACTTCAACCACATCCATACCACAGCCTGCTGCAATGCGCTTTTTACGGCTTGGGTTCATCAGGTCCGGATTACGACGCTCCTTGATGGTCATCGATTGGATAATCGCTTCCATCTTTTTCACTTGCTTTTCAGGGTTCGCTTGCGCCAACGCATCTTGAATCCCTGCATTGCTCATGCCAGGCAACTTATCCAAGAAGCCCATCATGCCGCCCATTTTATTCATTTGCTCAAACTGCATTAGCATATCTTCAAAGTTGAAGCTGCCGCCTTTTTGCAGTTTTTTCGCCATTTTTTCGGCTTTTTCTTTGTCGACTTTACGTTCAAGCTCTTCGACCAAAGAAAGTACATCACCCATACCCAAAATACGTTGTGCAACACGTTCAGGATGGAAAGGCTCTAAGGCATCGAGCTTTTCACCCATGCCTAAGAATTTGATTGGCTTACCTGTGATTGCGCGTACTGAAAGCGCCGCACCACCACGTGCATCACCATCAGTTTTGGTCAGAATCACACCCGTTAATGGCAGTGCATCATTGAAGGCTTTGGCTGTATTTGCCGCATCCTGACCGGTCATTGCATCAACCACGAACAAAGTTTCAGTTGGCTTAATCGCCGCATGAAGTTCTTTGATCTCGTCCATCATTTCATCGTCTACGTGTAGACGACCTGCTGTATCGACGATCAAGACATCCGCAAACTGAATTTTGGCTTGTTCAATTGCACGCGTTGCAATGGTAATTGGTTTTTCGTCAGCACTCGATTCAAAGAAAATCGCGCCAACTTCACCTGCAACGGTTTGTAGCTGTTTAATTGCTGCTGGACGGTATACGTCGGCAGATACCATTGCTACTTTTTTCTTTTGACGTTCTTGTAAGAAGCGAGCAAGTTTTGCAGCCGTTGTTGTTTTACCTGCACCTTGTAAGCCCGCGAGTAAGACCACAACTGGGGGTTTTGCTGCAAGATCAAGGCTTTCATTTGCCTCGCCCATCATTTTTGTTAATTCGTCATGCACGATTTTAACAAATGCTTGGCCCGGCGATAATTGAGTCATGACTTCTTGACCCAACGCCTCTTCCTTAACTTTCGCGATAAATTCACGAGTTACAGGAAGTGCAACATCGGCTTCAAGAAGTGCCATACGTACTTCACGTAGGGTATCTTTAATATTGTCTTCGGTTAGCTGCCCAGAGCCAGTAACATTTCTTAAACTCTGCGTGAGTCGTTCCGTTAAGGTATCAAACATTGCAAAATCCGCTTAAAATTGCTAGTTGCAAAAAAATCTTTCTTAAAATAGAAAATTTATGCATAGAATGCTATAGGATACTGTAGTTCGCACCGAATTTATATAAATGAATATTCATCATCCTGAAAAAGGTTTGACATGATTAGCCTGCCCTTGGTTTACACCATCTTAGCATTAGTCGCTTATACCACCTCTTTTTGGTATTTGTTTCTCAAATTAATGGCTAAACGTGATCCAAACCATTGGTTTATTGGTATTATTTTAGGCTTAGGCTTATTACTGCATGCAACTGTTTTGTACCATGACATGCTCACGCCGATGGGGGTGAATTATGACGTTTTTGTCTTAATGTCATTTACATCGGGGCTCATGCTATTACTTAGTCTACTCTATAGCACTTATCGTCCAATTCTAGCTTTGAACCTGATTGGCATTCCTGTGGCTGCTACAGGACTGATTTTAGGATTTGCCTTTAGTCAGTCCACTCAATTTATTGAACAGCGCTCATTGGGTTTAGATATTCATATTATTTTGTCGCTGTCCGCCTATGCGGTGCTACTCATGGCGACCATACAAGCCGTGATTTTATGGTTCCAAGATCGTGAGTTAAAGAACAAACAGAAGAAACGCTTTTGGGTTAACTTACTGCCCTCTTTTCAAGCCATGGAATCTTTACTGTTTGATTTAATTAAAACGGGTTTTCTTTTACTAACCGTGGCGTTGGTGTTTGGTTTCTTTACCATCGATAACTTTTTTGCCCAACATCTGGCACATAAAACCGCTTTTAGTATTATTTCTTGGTTTGTTTATGGGGCTTTGCTCATCGGACATTATCGTTTTGGTTGGCGCGGTCAAAAAGCGATTCGTTTTACCTTAATTGGATTCTTCTTGTTGGCTGTCGGTTTTATCGGATCTAAGTTTGTATTGGAAATGATTTTAGGTCGATAAAGTCTTTTTTAGTTTTACTAATTAAAAACGTAGAACATTGCTCGATAAGTAGACCTAGAGCGTGATAATTAAGTAGAAAAGCCCAGCTTGAATAAACTGGGCTTTTTAGTAGACCTCAATTTTTTGATTTAGAATAAATTATCGAGTGCATTTCGTATTATTTAAATTTTAGAAAAACTTAAATACTTTTTACTGTGTTGAATACGTTGTATGCCGCTTTTATCCGTTCTTCATTTGGGATTCTTTTATTCATTAACATGACTAGCCCAAAGCCTTTTTCAGGAATAAAAAGAACGTAAGTTCCAAAACCATTGGTAGAACCAGTTTTATGAAAAACTTTGGATTTTGACTGACTAATATCCTTTATAACTGGATTTGATTGCATAACAACGCTTTCAGAATTGCTTTCTTGCAAAATTTCTAAGGTAGTCGGATAAGAGAATGTCTCCCACCCAAGCGCCTGCGTCATATTTCCAAGCTTGAAATAGCCTTTGTGCGTTTCTAAAATGGCTGTCTTTATCTTTGAACTATTTTTTTCTACATTCAAATTTGAGTTTAAAAAATTCAGCATATCTGGAAGTGTAGATTTAACCCCATATGCTTGAGCATCTAATGCACCAGGATTAACTCGAATAAGATTATTCTTTTGATCATGCCCAAAAGCGTAATGTTCTATCTGTTCCTCTGGAACGTTCACATAAGTGTGTTTTAAATGAAGACTTGGAAAAATCACCTGTTCTAGTAATGATGGGAAAGGGACTTTCATTGATCTTGCTGTTAACTCGCCAAACAATCCAATACTTGGGTTTGAATATTGACGATATTTACCGGAAGGTTTTTTTATATGCCAATTTTGAAAATAGTCTAAAATTTGCTCATCTGTTTTGACATAATCAGGAAATTGTAAAGGTAAATTACCGCTAGTATAGGTCGCTAATTCCAGCAAACTCACCTTATCAATTTCTGAATTCTTTAAAGCTGGCCAATATTGACTTGGATGATCGTTAAAAGATAATTTTCCTTGAGCCTTAGCATAAGCACCCGCGGTTGCAGTAAAAAGCTTGCTGACAGAACCCAACTCAAAGATAGTCCGACTATCTACTTTTTTATTATCATTATTAGATTGAAGACCATAATAGTGTTCGTAGTTTTCTCCCTTATAAATGACGCCTATCGCCATTCCTGCCACACCATACTGTTCCATAAGTGGTTTAAATGACTGGTTAACAGCAGTTTCAATATCTTTTTGATTTGCCTCGATTTCATATGCATTTGAATGAATACTATATCCCACGGCTAAGGTAAAGAGACTAGTTTTAAATAGTTTTTGGGTTTTAGATAACATTCCTGCTATTAGCCTCAATAATACAAATAACAATGTTCTCACTTATCTAATATATTTTCTGTAATAAATCCTTACCCCTTCTATTTAATGAAGTGGGCGTTATGCGAAATAACATTAAAACTCATCCACGCACTCACAAAAGCCTCACTTAACCAATCGTGCGGGTTGTACTTACATCTACAGAAAGCTTCGACTAGTGTATGACAATATTCCCTAACCAATAGCACTGATCGATAAACCCTATGTCTATAAGAAGGATAATAAAATGGATCGTTTTTCATCCACCTGCTATACTAGCTAAATATCCCCCTTCTTCTATTTTAGAGTAACGCCAATGAAGTAAGTCTTATTTTCCGTCAAATCTAATTTATTTGTTTTCTGACGTGCAAAATAAACTTATTTACTACTCTATATCTCTATAAAAATTTATTTTGTATGTCCTGTATAAAGGAGTCTTTAATGACCCAACAGGCCTGTACTGTAAAAAATCTCAGCGTTCAATTTGCTCATGAACCACTTTTTCAGCATTTAAACTTTGAATTTCCCGCTGCCCAATGTTCAGCTCTGATCGGACGCAATGGTCAAGGCAAATCAATATTAATGTCGCTACTCACTCAGACGCACATGCCCAATTATGCGAGTGGCGAAGTGATTTGGCATATGCCATTTTCCTACTTAAGTCAGCTCGAGCGTTTAAGCAACTGTACACTTGCCGAAGCCCTTAACATTGCTGACTTACATGCAAGTTTTCAACGTATTGAACAATCGACTGCGAGCTTTGAAGACTATGACCGCGTCGAACATGCATGGCATCAACCCACTGAATGGTTGAAATTGCTAGATAGTTCAAACTTACCTACAGATCTATCTAGCCCAGTTTCTCAACTGAGTGAAGGTCAGAAAACAAAACTGGCACTGTGTCGCCTTTTTTTACAAACTGGGCATTATTTACTTCTTGATGAACCCAGTAATCACTTAGACCATGCAAGTCGTGCGTGGTTAAGTCAAAAAATCCTTCAGCATCCTGCGGGCTGTTTAGTCATTAGCCACGACCGCACATTGTTAAATCAAATCTCCAATACCTATGTTTTAAATGATTTTGGCTTGCAACACTTCCGTTGCAACTATGCTGAGTATCAGTCACACACAGAGCAACACCAGCAGGCGCTACAACACAATATCTCGCAAGAGAAACGCGAACTAAAACAATTACAAGTCCAACAGCATGAGCAGCGCATGAAAGCTCAGAAAAGGCAAAAGTCTGGGCAGAAATTACGAAGCTCTGGTTCTCAAGCCAAAATCCTACTCGACTTTAAAAAAGAACGTGCGAGTCAAACCTTATCGGGAGTCGCACAGCAACAACTTCGCCAAAAGGAACAAGCGCAAGATGAGCTCAAAAACAAACAGCAGCAACTAGAACAGATTAAGTCACAAAAGTTTGATTTCCATTTTCAACCTAAACAAACTGGTGAAATTCTTCGTTTAAAAGACGTGGTTTTAGCAGCACTTTCTATCTCGCCTATTTCTTTTGCCTTACATAGCGGAGAAAAAATCCAACTGCGCGGCCAAAATGGTTCAGGTAAGTCGACCTTACTTCGTGCCATTCAAAATCATAGTCATGTTCAATCGGGAGATATTTTCAAGCGAGGAGCATCGTTATATTTAGATCAAAACTTTAGCCTACTGAATCCAGAACTGAATGCGGTACACAATTTACAGTTATTGAACCCGTCTTTGTCCGATGAGGCGTGTCGGAATCAATTGGGGCAACTTCGAATTCGACGAGATAAGGCCCTGCTTCCCATCTCACTACTCAGTGGCGGTGAACAACTCAAAGTTGCTTTACTGTGTATCACTCTCGCAGCACAGCCTGTGGACTTACTGTTACTGGATGAACCCGAAAATCATCTCGACATCGACTCAAGACAACTGTTGGCACAGGCTATTCGCGACTTTACAGGGGCGGTTATTTTAGTTTCACATGATGACGCCTTTGTCGAGGAGATACAGATTCAAAACTATTTCGATTTAACCCAAACGCATTAGACTAGACAGCGTGATCGGATTTGCGTATAACACCGTTTTTCTATTTGACTGGTGACACCGCTGTGAAACTCATTCTTGCACCAATGGAAGGCTTAACCGACCCAATCATGCGTGATGTGCTCACGTCTGTAGGTAGCTTCGACTGGTGTGTGACCGAGTTTATCCGTGTGACCAATTCGGTGCTACCCGATCATATTTACCACCAATATTGCCCTGAATTACTCAATGGCGGAAAAACGGCGGCAGGAACACCCGTGCATGTGCAGTTTTTGGGCAATGACCCTGAAATGTTGGCTGCCAATGCCATCCGTGCGGTGAAACTCGGTGCGCCCGCCATTGATATGAACTTTGGCTGTCCAGCCAAAACCGTGAACCGTCACCGTGGTGGCTCGGTGCTTTTAGATGAGCCTGAAGTGGTACATGAACTGGTCAAAGCAGTACGTGATGCGGTTCCTGCACACATTCCTGTTTCTGCGAAAATGCGCTTAGGCTATATGGACCGACATTTTATGTTGGACAATGCTCATGCCATTGAAGATGCTGGTGCAGCATGGGTTACGGTGCATGCACGTACCAAAGCCGATGGTTATACCCCACCCGCTTTTTGGGATCAGCTCCGCCCGATTCGTGAAGCATTAAAGATCAATGTGATTGCCAATGGTGAAATTTGGAACAATGCAGACGCGAAACAGTGTCGCTTAGAGTCTGGCTGTGAAGATTTGATGATTGGACGTGGTGCCGTGACCACACCCGATTTGACCCAGTGTATTCGTCAAAATATAGACACACCTTTGCTGACCTGGAATGAGCTGCTGACCTTACAAATCCGTTTTTTAAACGGCGGCTATAAAAAAGAAATGAATATGGTCGGACGTTATAAGCAATGGCTTGGTATGATGTCTAAACACTATCCTGAAGCCAAAGCCCTATGGGATGAGGTCAAACGTATCAAGCCGCTGGATGACATTATTCTTAAACTAAACGCAAGCGCGAATTAATCCGTTCGCGCAACGATCGAGACATAAGTGGGTAAGTTCCACGCACCACCTGCAAAGCCTTTGCACTGCTGCGATTGTGCCTGATAACTGAGGACAAAAGCCTTTCCATTCCAAGCCCACTCGGAACGAATACCACAGTCTGCGATACCCCGACCTTTTTGCTCTGAGAAAATTTGCGCCTCACTAAAACTTGAGCCTGATGTCGTGACTTGCTGCTGAATCTTTTGCAATGCTTTGTCCATAACCCAGTAGCCTAGACCTTCATTGTACGCTCCACGCCAACATGGCACTTGAACCACCACTTGCTCTGCATTCAGCGGATAGACTGAAACCCGATCTTCCTCAAAAAACCGTACTTCATATAAATTTGGACAGTCTTGTTGATCTGTTTTTGCTTTTAACTTTTTAAAGAGTTGATGGGCATTTTTACTGTCCACGGCAAAGTGACTGGCAACCGCAGGTCGGTATTCCGTAATACCAATTTTAGGGATGGCTTTGGGCTGTAAAACATTTTGCTCAGACTGATTGCCTTTTTGATATACCGCGTTCGGTGTATTTACACGCTTTTGTATATCATCCATTTTGAGCAAAACTGCATTTGCCCCAGCAGTTGAAATTTGCCATTGCTGCGCTTGGGTCGTGAGACGAATATCTTCCGCACCCACCAAAGCCTTTAGCAACTGCGTACTTTGAGCACTGGACAGTTTCGCAGTACTTTTCTTGGCATCGATGGTCAGGATCCCCAAAGATGTTCCTCCTACATTTAAACTGGCTTCAGTATCCTGCGTAAACTCCTCAGCCACTTGAATTTGGCTGAGCACCGCACTGCCTGCACCTGCGGGACGAGAAATCAGCAATGAAACTGGATGACCAAACTCAGCATCACTTTGATATCCCACCGCGCGGCACATACCCGTATTATCACAGGCAAGCTCCCAGTCTTTATGCATAAAATAGTTACCCGTTTCAGCATGAGTCAACTGGCTCAAAGCACTCAACAGCAACACACCAATAATGGGACTATTTCGTTTTATGATCTTATTATTCAACATATGCACTCACTCCACTTCAGAGGAATCTTAATCTTGCACTCAAAAACTGCGGCTTTGCACGATACCTGTATAATTTAAACAATCTTCAACGCGTATCCGTTGTACTTTCGACAGCTGATCTAAATCAAACCAAGCATAAGCCGTATGTTCATCACTGAGCCTGATCTCAGCAGATGCAGCCAAATGACATCTAAAAATAAAGGCATGCGAGGTCACTGCCGAATGAAAATACACACCCGATAAATAATCGATCTGAACCTGACAACCGAGTTCTTCTTGGCACTCACGCAGCAAAGCCTGATGAATGGTTTCTCCCATATCCAAGGCTCCACCGGGTAGCCCCCAAGCCTGATCGGCATAATTGGCTTTCAGTAATAAAACCTGTCCTGCATCATTGGTCAGCACCGCGTGAGAACTCAGTCGGTAAAAGTCTTGAAATGCCATAAATACCTTCTTCTTAAGTTGTTCATGTTGTCATTAAAAACGTAGCCCCGCAAAACGGAGGTGGCTCAACCTGTACCCAATCTAAAGCTTTAATCGAGCTTAGTCTGGAAAATGAATCGGCTTTGACATTTTAGTTTCAAAGTCCACAGGCACCGAAATATGCTGATGGGCAACCAACCACTCACCTGCCGTTTTTTGAAAACATAGCGTGGTTCTGCACCAAGGAATCTCTGGGGTTGCAACGCCACTGGCATGATCCAATTTAGAATAACAATGTAAAAAAGCTAAACCGTCACGACTAAAAATATTGATGTTACGCCTAAACACTTTGATTTCCCCCTGAAAAAATGGGGCATATCGTCTCCACAATTCTTGATAGGCTTGCACGCCTTGTAGCTCAAACCCAATATCAAACAAGCTGACATCACTCTGACAAAGACGAATGATATTTTGTACATCCATTTTACAAATGGCATCATCCCATTGTTTGAGTTTGAAGATAATTTCATGCCCTGCATGCTCATCTCCAACTAATCGAAAATCCACATCGCACTCCCACACTACAAATCAAACTGCATAAAAAAACGCGTGCGCCATCCATAGCAAACACGCGGTTTTCTTCAATTCTTAAAATAAGCAAAATATGTAATCTGATTTTAAGTCGTCAAATCCTTAATCGTGGTACTTGAACCATTGTTTTTAACCGACTCAATGCCTTTATCTCGGGATTGCTCACTGGCATAAAACTGACTGGTACCAATAATCTGATGATTGGCAGCCTTTAAGTTAAAATAAGGTTTGCCATTTTTGGCTTCTAAGCGTTCATAACGCGTATCATCGGGGCTATTTTTTTGCACCGACTCAATTCCATTATGTGCTGACGCTTTTGCTTTATACAGTTCACTGGTCAAAATGACCTCGCCATTTCCCGCTTTTAAAACAAAGCGATATTGGCCATCATTTGCCTGACTTACTTCGTACCATCCTGACATAAGCTCACCTATTGTTATTTTAAAGTGATTGTAGATACACCAAAACTGAATAAAAAAACATCCAATTTCATAAAATATAAATGACTTCTTTTATAAAAAAAAGTGCATTTACTACCAGCCTAAATTTTATTTTTTTAAAATAACAGCGCTATATGAATAACGCATGACAGCCACAAACCGTTTAAATGACACGTGATATCGGCCCAATAAACGGCTTGGCGTTCTTCATAATTTTATGCTTTTAATACCAATTTGCTATAACTGCTTTTTGGCATTTCAATAATTTCTACACAAATTTGTACCGTTAAATCCTGAGGGGCTATAAAGTTTTGCTGCAAGGTTTTAAGTAATTGGCTCGAAATGGCACACTTGGTGGCTTCATCTCGTCCGCTTAATAAAGACACTTTAGCATGCAAATAAGCCTGCGCATCACCTTCTACCCCAATCACAAAATCGGACTGTCGAATGGCACGACTTTTGATGTCGTTGCCCGATTGTACAAACTGACCATCCAGCAAAGCTTGGTTTAGAGCCAATAACATCGGCTTAACTTCAAGGGTGTCGATATTGTCTGAATATTCAAGGTGGATATGTGGCATAACGTATTCTTCAACAGTTTTTATCTTTATAGCATGCTGTGCTGGTGTTTCAACGTTTAAATGTCTTTTTAGAATGGCTGAAAAAACAAAAACGGAGTCCAATTGACTCCATTTTAATCTCGAACTGTAAACTCAGCGCATTAGGCTTTTTTCACATACTCAGATTTCAGTTTCATCGCACCGACACCGTCAATTTTACAGTCAATGTCATGACCATCTGCGGCATCTGGCAATAAACGAATATTTTTCACTTTGGTTCCGACTTTCACCACCGATGACGAACCTTTAATTTTTAAATCTTTAATCACCGTTACCGTGTCACCGTCAGCAAGTAAGTTGCCGTTGGCATCTTTAATTGCCACCACTTCTTCAGTTGTCTCTCCCTCTTTCCATTCATTTGAACATTCAGGGCAGATCAGCAAGTCACCATCTTCATAGGTATATTCGGACTGGCATTTTGGGCAGTTGGGTAAAGACATAAAAACCTCAAAAATAAAAAAATAAGCAATTCACATTGCTCAAAACGCCAATATAGCATTTTTCAGATGAAAACGATGCGAATCACATATTTATTTTAAGGCTTTAACCTTGTCACAAGATGGATCAAATAAGGTTTAGAGCAATATAAGTTTTAACTGTAATGGCATCACTCCAACGCTTATTTTTGTTCCAAGCACTGCTTCAGAATCACCACATGGTTATGCTGTTCTTCTTTGGCTGCGGTGAGTAATGTGATCTGCTCTTGCATCGCCAATTGGCGCAAATCATTCAACTCGGCGGGATGTGCTTCCAGTTCTTTCATATAACGGACTTTAAACGCATCCCAGTGTGCCACCATGTCTTGGTGATACCATTTCCGTAGTTCATTGGATGGTGTGAGAATTTTTGGCCATTCATCTATTTTGGCCTCAAGTTTTGAGACCCCTCGTGGCCACAACCGATCGACTAAAATCCGTTTGCCATCCTCAGCCTCGACAGGTGCATAAATCCGCTTCATGCGTATTAGCATGCAAAACTCCTTTTTAATCTATGGTGCAACTTATTCTATTGTTCAACGATGACGAAGCGCTATTCATCGGGAATATCTGGATTCACTAAAAAAGCCAAGAGTTGCAGCGACTCTTGCCAGCCGAGATAACAGCCATCGACAGGAATCACATCGGGTAAACCAGACTGCGTAATATGAACCTCTGTACCGACAGATACTTCTTTAAACTCAACACGTACTTCAATTTTACCTGCTAGTTCAGGTACATCGAACTCATCGGTATAGCGCAATAAACTGTTTTCAACGATTTCATGATAGGTTCCATGAAATGAATGCTGCATGCCTGTACTAAAGTTGGTAAAAAACATGCGATATTGACCACCTTCACGCAGATCGAACTGATCTACATGTGCGGTAAAACCGTGTGGTGCCATCCACTTCACTAAAGCATCTGCGGTGGTAAAAGCACGATAGACGCGCTCGACGGGCGCACTAAATACGCGGTGTAATTGAACACTATTTGACATGATTTTTCTCGTTCTTTTCAAATATTCAGATTTAGTTTAAAACGCTCAAACCCACATACTGTATTTTTTTGTGCATCTTTTTTTAAATAGCCAAACTTGGCCCGCTGGCTTTTCTACCCACCAACAAAAAAAGCATGTTTTTCAACATGCTTTTAAATTTGACCACTTTTTAGGCCTGACCTTGCTCATAGTCCTCATCATCTTCGTCGTCATAGACGTAGGCCATACAGCCCCAGCCGTCATATTCGCCACCAAACTGTTCTGCAATTTTAGTAAACCATTGTTCTAAGTCGACAATGTCTGAATACTCAGGTTCCATATACACATAGATGGTAATAATCCACTCAGATACATCACTTTCTTCATCGACAAACAAAGTGATTTTTTGCTCTTCTTGTAATAAATACAACGCACACTTTTCTGCTTGTGACTGCTCTTGAAAGGCAATCGAATATTCTATTTCATGCGGTTCAGACAGGTCGTCACCATCCTCAGCCATTTGCCAAAGTACATTTCCGTTATCATCATCTGGATATAATTCATAATCACGTGTCATGCGTATGTCCTTGTTATCTTTTTAGCCAATATATCGTTGGCAAGTGACAGAATAGTGACTTCAACATAGCATATTTTGCTCATTTTTATAGCAGTTACATCTGATTTTTCGAAGGTTGTTTGGACTTTATTTCACGTAGACTTTGCCGTGTTATTGTAAAACCCGATGTTCAACTAAAATATCTGCTTGAAACTGTAAATCGCTGCTTTTTAAGTTTTCTAATAAGGCTGCAAATTTAAGTTCTTCTAAGCGTAGAGCCAGATAACTGTCTTGTATCTGAGTATGACCAAAGGCCGCACCATAGTGATTGATGAGGGTAAAGTCATCCTGCAAAGCTTGAATCAAAAGACCAAGATTGTCTTTACTCACACGTTGTAAATAAAAATCTGCTTTGGTATTAAACAACTGTGAAACCAAGACCATCACAGATAGTCGTCGATGTTCATCCATAAAGGCACAGGTCACAACTTCATTTTGCTCAACCGCACGAGTCACCTGTTGCCGAACTTTCAGTAGATGACCGGCCGCATCCGTTTTCCCATAGCCTTCGATGAGTTCATCTAATAACTGCTCCGAAGGCAGTTGATAACTCTGGCTGTAGGTTTCAATTTTATGGTGTAGTGCCTTCGATATTTCAGCCAGATGTTGTCGTTCTTCAGCCATGTGAAAAAAAGCACCCAGTTTTTCTCTGGCGCGCTGCATGGTAACTTCTTTGGCTTTACATTCATACTCTGTTAAGAAGTGATGTACTTTTTCAATGCGCTGCCGACATTGTTTAAGCATTTGTTCAGCATCAAATTTGACTGTTTCAGCAAACAATTCAACTTGGTTGTGCCGTTCAATAACATAGTGTTCAACATCAATGATTTCTTGGTAAGGACTCAAGGTTTCGTTGCGTTGTCTAAGTGTTCCAAGCTCAATTCTTAAACTGGTCAGCCGATGTTGTAATTCACTTTGCTGCTGTTCATAAACCTCTAAACTGTTTCGACTGCGCTCTAAATTGATTTCTAAGGATTCAATCTTCTTTTTTTGGGCAAGGCTGTGTATTTTTTGCCCGCATATAACAGCACACAACAGGACAAGAATGACAGCGAATACATAAAGCATGGCCTATCTCCCTACGGGAACGTCATTTTTATTTTAAAGACTCAGCTGTAAGAACAAATGAAACTCGAACAGTAAGCCTTGGAACAGACAAACATATTTTCATTCAATTTCAATCAGTCGTGACCATGGCCAAAAAGCCAAACTCAAATGTTAATTTCAACAAAGATAAGCACACTGGATAAAAGTGCACTTACACAACTTACGCTAACGGTTTTTTAAACTGCCCGATATCCCAAATTTTAAGTATTTCTCAAAATTAAAATAAAGTGTGACACAGTTAGAATGGCACGCTTCCATGAATCGCAACCGCTTTTCCACTTAAAGGCTGCTGAAAGGCGAGAAAACTGGCATGTAAAGCCATACGTTTTAATGGACTTCGTGTCGGCTCAGGGTGATACAACTTATCTCCAGTAATTGGATGCCCAATATATTGCATATGTACACGGAGCTGATGTGAACGCCCCGTAATCGGGGTCAGTAAAACTCGCGTAATATCAGTCTCAGTATCATAGCTAAGCGCTTGATAAAGCGTTTTTGCAGGCTTACCCAGTTCAAAGTGCACGATCTGTCGTGGTCGATTTTCCCAGTCAGTAATCAGGGGTACTTCAACACTGCCTTCAGCATCCAACTGGCCTTGAACTAAAGCAATATAGTGTTTATCTACCGTGCGGGCTTGGAACATTTTACTGACGGCAACTTCGGCATCGCGATGTTTGGCAAACATTAAAATTCCCGAGGTCGCCATATCTAAACGATGGGTAATTTTGGCATGTGGGTACTGAGCTAAAACCCGTAAATAGGCACTGTCTTGGTGTTCTGGTAAACGTCCCGGCACAGACAACAAGCCCGCAGGCTTTTCAATCACCACCAAATCATCGTCTTCATATACGATCACCAAGTCTTCTTGGGGCGGTGTATAAATAAAGTTGTCATTTAGAGCCATGGGAATAACAGCATACAAAAGCGAGCGCGAAAAATAGCAAGCTGTGTTTCTGCTGTCAATCATTCACAAAATATGGAAAACAGCCTTAATGATGTGCGTTCATCGTCTTATATAAAGCCAGCTTTTTAGCAATGCTGATTAGATTGGAAGCTTAAAATAAAATGATGTAAGTGAAACTACAACAGCAGGATTTTTCGATTTTCGCGGGAAATATTAAAATTTATTTTTTGATTTATATTTTATTCGAGTTCAAATTTTTTAGGGTGTCTGGGAAAACATGTTGTTTACTTCAACTATCATAACTTTGTAAGTGATGATCTTATAGCCTATAAACTTTTGATTTATAGCGTCCTAAGCCGAATCAAGACCTTTTGGGTAAGTACTACTCACGCGTTTTGCGCCACTGGTAGCATGCTACTCTTTTCGATCCCGTCACACCCTTGAGATATAATTTAACAATCCAAGGGCGGGATTGTTTCCCGAAGATAAAGTCTTTTTGGCTATTTTTGGAAAAAAATCTTGGCTTTCAGGTTATCTAAAAAATATTTTCCCAAATGCAGCGTATTTATGATTTTTTTCTCACATAAAAGCGCTTTTCTCAGGATTTTATTTCTTTACTGCATCATAGATGAGAAAATCAACTTCCTGCACAGACCTGCATCAGCTGAATGAGATTCCCGCAGGTATCATCAAAGACTGCAACTTTAACTTTTCCTGCCCGCATCGGTTCACTGGTAAAACGTACCCCTAGGTTTTTGAGTCGTTCATATTCCGCATCAAGGTCATCCACTTGAAAAGAAGTATAGGGAATCAGGTCTGCTTTAATTGCAGCTTTAAACGGTTGTGCCGCAGGATGTGCATCAGGCTCCAGTAGCAGTTCAACACCCTCTGGACTTTCGGGTGAAACCAAAGTCAGCCAACGATAATCACCTACAGGTACATCATGTTTGACTTTAAAACCGAGTTTTTCTGTATAAAACTGACAAGCTTTTTCTTGGCTATCGACCATGATGCTAGTGACATATATTTTCATTGTTGTTCCATATTTTTATCAGGCTTTTAATGGTTATAGCAGAACTCTAAGCGTTCCAATGTTATCAAATCGCAATTTTTTAAAGCCGTTTTTGCAAACCAAAGCGGCAATTTGTTTTGACACAGTTAGAGCAAATATTTGGATATATTCGGAGCAATATAGAAGTTTTAAAATGGAAGAAAATATTTGAATGGACGTGTCTTTTATCGTGTTATTTTTATCATGTAGTTTCTAGGGATCAGGAGATAACTTCAACGATTAAAACTGGGTAAGTTCTAAACTTTTGCCTATAAATGGATAATCTATAGCGTCCTAAGCTGAATCGAGACCTTATGGGTAAGTACGACGCTGATCTGATAGATAACGAGTCGCAAACTACTCTTTTCGATTCCTGTGCCCTTAAACGCTATATTAAGCAAATTGGTGCGGGATGAATTTCCGAAGATCGGCTAATTTCAAGCAATGATGAAAAATATTTCCCTAAATAAAACCAGATTTGATAAAAATATTCATCATGACACTTGAATCATCTATTTCATCGCATAAAAATGAACTTCTATCATTTTTACGCCATCATTTCAGAACGTTTAAGTTCCCATGTAACCTTGCAGCCACGTTGCAATAAACCACCATAAACTAATCGCGGACATACCACAGAGTAAATTAGCTAAAACTTTCTGCAGATTACTGAGCTGAGACAGATAGATTTTTCGGTTAATCACATAAGCAACCACGGCTAAGGCTCCACCGATTGCACCACCAATCATCACTAAAAACAAAGGCCAACCTGCCATCAAATGAGCAGCCGTACTCAGCTTAGGTTTCTCTTCAACACTCAAGGCCAGTTCTTTATTTTCCATCGCTTTTCCCTATACATGATCAAGCAGTCATGAGACTGATGCCTCAGACTCACGTCACTCATAAAAGTACATTTTTGAAATATAAGTTAGCAAAAACTAAGCCAATACTATTCAAGACTCAGATCATCGATGTCCTGAATTTTGCTCAAATACAGCGGAGCAACATTCACTTTGCTCCATGTTTCTTTAAATTTAGGGTCACTATCCGGGTCTTTGTTGAGATTTTCTCTGACCAGCTTCTTAGCGGTGAGAAAATTGACACTGGTTTCGCTGTTCACATATGGGCCGAAATTATCGGAGCTGTCATAGCCAATCAGACGCATATCACGCCCCTCTAAACGGAACTGATAGGCCCAATATCCATAACGGCCATGGGCATAATGTAGTTTTAACAGGCCTTTTTCGATAGAGGGCACCAACTCAGGCGCAAAGTACACACCGCCATCTTCATTTTCTGAAGAAAACAGTGACAGGTTCTGAACGACTTTTTGGTAGCGCCCTTTTGTATTCAACAGCACAATCACACCACGGCGGTTGCGATCTAGTTTTCCGCGGTATTCATCGGTGACCCATTGTTTCGGATCTGTAGCTTTGACGATTAAAACCACATCTTTTAAGCCATCTTTGTTTAAGTCCCCTTGTACGACCTCAAACACCGTATATTTTGCGGGAAGGTAAGCTTTGTAATGGCTGCTGGCTTTTTGTCGCTGAACGTCCTCTGCGCTTAAGTTTTCAGCACACAGATTGGCGGAGATACCCAACATTGCAGCGAACATTAGAGAAGTTTGAATGAACTGTTTTTTCATAGTTTTGTTAATTTTTTAAATAATAAAGTAGGTAAAAGAGCGCGCTAATGAATGCTTAATTTTGGCATCTGTGCTGCAGCTTAGCATTTATCAGAAGCCTATTTATAGGATGCTCTAGAATTAAAACAGATGACCGTATCCATGTCATATTTTGATTGCTGCCATTGAAAGCTTTCAGCTAAAGTGACGGAAGACCATTCAAATACGTTTCATCATGAAAACCAAAACTGCCCTGCTGATGCTATACCTTGCACTTTCTCTGAGTGCATGCAAAGTGTTAAAAACACATATCGTTAAAGTCACCAGCTCATCTGAAGCACAGCCACATGAAGTGTTATTAAAAACTACCAAAGGCTATGTGTACTTATCGACACAGAACATGACGGAAAAACAAAAGCACATCCTAAAAAATCTGCGTCCTTTTCAGTGCTTAGAAATTAAAACACCTGAACAGTTTGCTATGCAAAACCGAGTAGTGCGATTTTCTGACTTTAAAATTCGCGCTTTAGTCGAAGCTGACCGAGAATGTCGAAAAATTAAGGTCACGACCCGAATTGAAATCCATTAATGTTGTAATACTTAAAAAATTGAACATCCATATCCAACAATGAAAAGCTCAGCATAATTTGCAGAGCTTTTTTGTTTTTTGATTATTTGAAACAGCACTTATCACAACCTTCGACTTTTTCTCTGGGCCAGTTCATTCTTGCCCGTTTATAAGCCAGTTCGTAATTGGCAAAATAACCAATTAGAATTTGATCCTCCGAGCTGGGTAAATCTGCACAACCTAAGGATGCATTATGAATATGATGAATGCCTTTTTCACTAGGCTGTTCATTTACAATAAATTTTATCATTTACAGTTCCCCGAATAATTTTTATAAAGTTCAACTACAAACAAAACCATACAAAAAGTATGTATTTATAAAATTAAACGGATAGCGTATGAAAATCAATCATTATTTTAAAAGTGAAACTGATCTCTAAGCCATATCAAGTTAAAAGGATTGATGTCCACATAAGCGAAAAATTAGCCACTCTATTTTTAAAATTTAGAGATCCAGCTACGCCATAAGAAAACGGCAGAGACTATAAAGGTGTGCTGATACTTTCTTGTTTTTTACGTTTAAACCAACGTACGGCCCAAATCGCTAAAATAATGCCCACAATCACCACCAAGACAGGAACCAGTAGTGACAGCACAGACAGTAAAACGGCTCCGACCCACTCCACTGTAGACACCAGTGGGTTGGCTACCCCGCCTGTCGTCGCGCTTGAAACCCCACGGACAGCAACGGTACTCATTTGCACGGCGCCTGCTGTACCTCCACCCACAATAATTGCCGCGGCCCAACTGGCAAACTGCGACATCTCCCCACTACTGACCGCCATAGTGGTGAGTGTGCCTGCGACCATCGCGGCTGGCGTTGCAATGGTGTCTAAAGCGTTGTCGACCCATGGGATGTAATAAGCTGCGATTTCACAGACAGTTGCAATAGCTAAGGCGATGCATACGGATGGCATAGTTAACCATTCAAAACCTTGCATGGGTTCGAACCAACCCATAATAGATGCAAGGCTCATGACTAAGAGTGGGACAAAGACGCGAAAGCCACAGGCAGCACTTAAGCCAATGCCGATACAAAGTCCTAATATGGTTTCCATGTGCTTTTCCTGTGTGGCCTAAGTTGGGATGTTTTTATCTTTTTTTATAACTTAGCAAAAAGCCCTATCGGGTGATAGGGCTTTTCTTTAAAACAGTGGGTAACTGTTAAATGTTTGGCTTAGGCATTCTTATTGTTAAATTGATTGCCTTGGCATTTGGTACACGGGGGTAAACGATCTGTACCAATTTCTAAGTAGACACGGTGTCCGCATTGAACACAAAAATAGAAGCCTGTTCCAGGTTTTTCGCCAGCAGTAACCATTTTTGTTCTCCATATGTTTAGAAAATGGTCTTACTAGTATATGCATTTTATGATGGATGTCTATTGATCATTTCGACAAATGATGATGGCATTTGGGCAAAAAATAAATTCATACCTCAAATTACTTACTAACGGCTTTGTTGCACAAACATTCAAAAGCTAAACTTCTTCCAAGTTATCTAAATTTAAGTGGCAACTTGGGTGTGAGGTCGACCTAAATCTGTAAATTTATTTAATACGGCCACACGTGCATGAATCTCATTGACTTGGCTTTGAAAGTTTCTCGCACGGAGTTTATCGCCTAATA
>NZ_LSOD01000028.1:0-97473 GCF_001592855.1 Acinetobacter sp. BMW17 | reverse complement strand
TAGATCTCTTTCATAAATCAAAAAACGACCTATCTATTGCTGATTATTTGTACCGAAGAATCTTAAACATTCAGGCATAATCTTTGAATGAAATACATCTATTCAAAGAAGCTTTCTGAAACACAGTTTAAGCGATATACCGGCATCTCATGGTCAACCTTTAATTTAATGGTTGAGCAATTGAAAATGCATGTTCCTGCCAAAGGTAGACCATCTAAATTAAGCCTAGAAGATCAGGTTCTCTTATGCTTAAGCTATTGGCGTGAATACCGAACATTATTCCATGTCGCAACAAGTTATGGCGTGTCAGAGCCCACTGCTTCAAGAATCGTACACTATGTAGAGGACTGCCTCATCAAGTCCAATTTATTTAATTTACCAAAGCATTTGCCTGAAGGCGAAGGTATTGACTGGAATGTGGTGATCGTAGATGCCACAGAAATTCCAATACAAAGGCCTAAAAAAACAGAAGAAAAGCTATAGTGGTAAGAAGAAGGCACATACTTTCAAAGTTCAAGCCATTGTTCATTATAAAACTCAGCAAATTCTGAGTTTATGCACAAGTCGTGGTGCTGTACATGATTTCGAACTTTTCAAACGCAATTTGAATCAGATTCCTGCAAGTGCCTTTATACTTGCAGATAAGGGTTATCAAGGGATTTACACAGTGTATCGAAATAGCCTATTGCCATTAAAAGCAAAAAAACGCTGCAAACTAGATCCTGAGCTAAAGCTTTACAATCGAGAAATTAACAAAAGAAGAATTGGCATTGAGCATGTATTTGGCAGTTTGAAAACCTTCAAAATCCTTGCTGAGCGATATCGCAATCGAGGAAAAAGATTGGGATTGAGGTTCAATCTAATTGCTGGGATCTATAATTTGGAACTGAGTAAAAAATGATTTATGAAAGAGGTCTACTCTACACCAAATTTTTATTTGAATCAGAAAATCTAATAGTAAGTTGTGTCGATTGTAATTCTGCAAAAGGAAATAAAAATCCTCACAAGTCACGAAAGACAAATGTTAAAAGTTTGCCAAAAGGATCTGACAAATATATTTTCATCCATCCTTTCTATGATAATTATGACGATCATATTCAAATTAAAAGAACAGCTGAACCCAATCATCATTTTCTGATCAAGAAAACTGATAAAGGGGCAAAAACTATAGAGTTTTGTAACTTGAGTCGCTTTTTTCAAAGTTATAGTGATTGGGATAATGTCAGTTTCAAAACGATCGAAGTTACAGATGAATTGCTCGACTCAAAGCAAAAATTATCTAAACAAGATATTCAAGCTCTTATAAGTAGCCGCTTAAATGAAGTTCATAAATTATCTGCTTTACTTGCTGAAGCTTAAGAATATTTGACTTGATTAATCAATAATCCCTCTCCTTCTAGGAGAGGTTACAACACCCCATGCCCCAACAACATCTCTACCCCACTCACCTTTTTCATATGCCTTAAACGTTCCTTTTCCCACTTCAACTGCTGTTTTAACTCGGTAGCATCCTGATCTATGACCTTATACACATCACTCATTTTGAGCTGTTTGGTATTGATATGACTACTCAAGTGAAAAGACGCAAAGATCTCATCTAATTGACCTTGTAAACTCTGACTCTGCGCTTCCAAAGCCAACTGATAAAACTTCACTTGCTCCGAGCTTAAAGCTTTTGAGCTTAGGCTTTTATTGATCTCTAGCTGTAACTGAAGCTTCAATAAATAAAATAAATCCTGCGCTGCATAAGCTTCATTGACCTTCTGCAAAAGTTCGGTCTTCTTCAACTTCTTCGCTTCATCAGGCTCACGGTCAGGATGAATCATCGCAGTAATTTTTAAATATACGGTTTTCAACGACTGCCCTGTCATTTTGGCGGCTTGCTCACGCTTTTCTTGTTGTTTTAACAGCTTGGCACGTTCTCGTTCTGCTTCATACTGGGCAGAATCGTATTCATAATTTTCCCAGTCTACATCTACGTTTTGTTCTACCGTTTCAGTAAGGTTATGACTTTGTATTGAGTTTGCTTTGGTTTTCTTCGCACGTATATGTTCTGCATGCTGCATATAGAAAGTATCAATTTTTTCTACCTGTACTTTTTGCTCGGAAGTTAGCATCTGTGATTTTTTTAGCATCTTGGCTAAAGCAGCTATTTGGGTGTCGATCTGCGCCAAGTCCGCTTTGCTAAAGACATCGCTGGCTAAGTGATTCCACAAGGTATCGAGCTGTTCAAATAAAACCGTGTGTAACTCTGCATAAACGGGAAAAAGCTTGCTGCGCGTATAGTTTTGAATGTCGGCTTGCGCATTTTCCCATGTCGCCAGTTCTTGTTTTTGTTGTTCAATCCGTTCAATCAAACGATTTAATTTTTTCTGCTGTGGGGAACACTCAACCTTAGGTAGTTGGCTCATTTTTATATCGTAAGACATCACAACAATGCACAGTAAAGCAGAAGATACTTCAGTGTAGCAGATCACTCCAATCTGCCACAGTCAAAGTCTAAATGTTAAAGTGCAACCACACGGTTACGCCCTTGCGCTTTGGCTTGGTACAAATGCTGGTCGGCACGGCGCATGGCAGTCTGTGCATCGCTATCTGTAATCTGAACCACACTCACCCCGATACTAATACTGATAGGATGCTGATCCAAAATTGGGGCTTGTTCGACAGCTTGACGTAGATTTTCAGCTAAAACCATTGCACCTTCAAGCGTGGTCGTGGGTAACAACACCACAAACTCTTCACCACCATAACGAGCAACAAAGTCCGACTCACGGATGTTCGAGGACAACACCTGTGCCACCCCTTTTAAGACTCGATCACCCACCTCGTGCCCATACTGATCATTCACTTTTTTAAAGTAATCTACATCCAGCAACAGCACCGCATAGCCTACGTGACTACGTGTAAACTGAGCGTATAAATAGTCCAGATAATCGGTCAAAGCACGGCGGTTATATAGTCCTGTCAGTGCATCATGCCGTGCCAACTTTTCTAATTCTATATTGGCCGTTTTAAGTTCCTGCGTGCGTTCCTGAACCTTTTGCTCAAGCGTTGTATTGGCATCCATTAGCTGATGTTTTTGGGTCAACAGTGTGTCGGTCATACTATTTAATGACTGTGACAAGGCTTTGATTTCTCGAATACTGGTATTCGCCTCAAAGTAAACATCTTCACGTCCCTGCTCGACTGCATGCGCACTTTTTGCCAAGTTTTCAATTGGACGGCTAAAACGATTCGCTAAACGATAAGTCACAAAAAGTAGCAGTAATGAAATCACAAAACCAATAGCTAAGATTTGATGTTGCAGTGACCGAACTTCTACCAAGGCTATCGAAACTGGCTGGCGAATCATGACATGCCACCCCAAGTTCATCTGTGTTTGTGAAAACACAGGAACATCCGTGGTGAGGTAGTTTTGTCCCTCTCCCCAGTCATGCACAAAGTAATTGCCATGTTGTTTGCTAAAACTCGGAGGGTTCACCTGACCAATGCTTTTAAACGGATATAGAATTTCACCCGCTTGGTTCACAATGAACACTTCAATCCCACGTTGTGCGGCATTTTCAGACAATGAACTTTTCAGCACATGGCTTGCCCAGCTCCAGTCTGCATGCGCAGCCAAAACGCCTTTTATTTTATGCGTCGTAGGGTCATAAATGGGAGTTGCAAAATCAATAAATCGCATCGGTTCATTTGGGTTAATGGCCTTGATTTTTTTGGCGAGTAGAACAGCCTTGTGTACATCGCCCAAATACACTCGCTTGGAGCCGTGAATAAACCAATCCCGCTCAGATACATCTGCACCTTGCAATAAATGATTTGCTGCAACTTCGACTTTACCTTCGGGGTTAGCAATCCCAAGCCATGCATAATATTGATATGATTTTTTAACTTGATCGAGTTGCTGTTGAAGACGTGGATTATTAAAGTCTGCCTCAGCAATAAACGGTGATTGACTCAAAAGCACCATTTCCCGTTCACGTTCTGTCAACGAATTTGCCAAAGTATTACTGATACTCTTCGCAGCAATATATAAGGTTTGACCGCTGGATTTACTCATTTGAGCCGAAGCAGTTTTGCCGATATATAAGGTAATACAAAGCCCCAAAGTAAACGCCAAACCAGCAAATAACACCATCAACCGATTACGAAATGAATCCATTTTTAGCATTTACCCCACTGCTCCTCAGTTTAAAGTGTTTCAGTCAACAACAAAACCTACGCGATATTTCGTCTCTTTCTCTGTGCTAAAGCGATGTTTTAGCAATACTTTGATATCGCTATCCATGTGAGCTTTTGAATCTTACCAATAGTTTTCGACCGCAATATTCCCTTCACCACGGCGGTTCATGGTCAAGCCACGTGCTTTCAGGGCTTCTTTGGTGTCTTCGACCATTTGCGGGTTACCACACAGCATCACATGGCTGGTTTCAGGGTTCAGACTCAAACCAACTGCTTTTTCAAGCTCACCATTTTCAATCAGTACAGGTAAGCGGTCATGCAGTGGCGCATGTGGATCACGGGTAATAATCGGCACAAATTTAAAGCCTGTATGCCCTTCACCAAAAGTCTCTGCAATTTCTTGAATACGTGTTGCATACGCCAGTTCAGAGGCTGTACGTACGCTATAGACCAGTGTAATGCTCTCGTACTTCGACCACGTCTCAAAGTCTTGCAACATCGAAATAAAAGGTGCCAGCCCTGTGCCTGTGCCCAGTAACCATAAATCTTTTGGTAACGGCAGTTGATAACGCGCCAAAGTCAAAAAGCCGTACGGGATCTTTTCGAGGTAGATGTCGTCATCGACTTTTAAGTGTTGTAAGTTCGAAGTAAATGCACCTTCAGGCACCACAATCGAGAAAAACTCTAAAGTTTCATCAAAGGGAGAGGACACCACCGAATACGCTCGAACCACCAATTCATCACCCACTTTGATGCCAATACGGGCGAATTGTCCTGCGGTAAACTTAAAATGTGCAGGTCGCGTCATGGTGAAGCTAAAAAGTGTATTGGTCCAACGGTGTACGGATAAAACCTTTTCTAGGCTAAATTTTTCAATTGACATGATTTCAGCGTGGCATCAAAGACGTTGCTCATGTTAGCATGACCACATAATTTGTTAATATTTTTTAAATGTTAAGGCTATATTCATGCGCATGACTTTACGCCAGTTGGCGGTTTTTGTAGCAGTTGCTCAAGAAGGCACAGTAACCAAAGCCAGTGATGCGGTTCGACTCACCCAGAGTGCTGCGAGTATGGCTTTAGCAGATCTAGAAGACGGTTTGGGAGCTCCTCTGTTTGACCGTCTAGGTAAGCGTCTTCAGCTCAATGATCTGGGTCGTTTCCTGCTGCCACAAGCTTTAGAAATTTTGGGTCGCTGTGATGCTTTCGAGCAAGCCGCTAAAGGTGAGTTACAAAGCATTGATTTGCGCTTGGGTGCAACCCTGACCATCAGTGACTACCTCATGCCTGACCTGATGGCTGACTTCTTACAAATTCAACCTCAAGCCCATTTACAGCTGCAAGTTGGTAATACCCGTCAAATGATTGAGGCGGTGAATCAGTTCCAACTAGATTTGGCTTTGATTGAAGGCTCTTGTCACTTGCCGCAACTGCAATGCATTCACTGGCGGGACGATGAATTAGCGGTCTGCTGTGCACCAGAACATCCTTTGGCGCAGTTAAATCGCACATTAACACCTGAAGACTTTAAATCGGTCGAGTGGATCTTGCGCGAAGAAGGTTCAGGTACACGTGAAGTGTTTGATAACGCTATTTTAAAAGACTTGCCTGATGCCAATATCCGTCTGACCTTGGGTCATAATGAAGCGATTTTAAAAATCGTGGCAGGTGGTTTAGGTATGTCATGCATTTCAAAACTGGCCACGGAACCTTTGCGCGAAAAAGGTCAGTTGGTGGTACTTGATACGCCGTTCTGGTCTCTAACGCGTCCCCTGTTCATGTTGGTGCATCGTCAGAAGTACCAAGGCCCAGGACTCAAAGCCTTTATGAAATTCTGCGAAAAATAAGTAAGTAAAAAGCACCTAAGGGTGCTTTTTTTATTTCCCAAATTGGCGCTCACAAGGCTCACCATCATTGTTCCCATCCATTTGGGTATTTGGACAGTTTCTTAAGAAATAAACCGCTTCTTCATAGGAACGCATTTGGGAGCAATGGGTTCGTCCATCGCATTTAAACTGCCCGGTGCTGACAGGTAAACGACCATGTTGTTTATCAATACTTTCCGTTACGCGTTCAGAGCGTGGTTGATTGGTCTGATGCAGACCTGCATCTAAATTACGCTTCCCTTGCTCAGATAAGATTTGATCAGGCAACTTTCCTAAAGCTTTACGCTGTTCTTCTACAATCTGTTGTTGCTCGAGCATCAACTGCTCAGCTTTACGCTGTTTTTCTGCACTATAACTTTGATATTTCCCATAGGTCAAAAAGCCCAATACCGCAACGATAATGATGCCAAACACAGTGATGATGGTACTTTTATGCCCCGCCTCATGGTAACGTGGTGAGGCTTGGGTACGTGCTTTTTTCTTATTTGATGATGTCGTGGCTTTGCTTTCTGAGGACAGACCGAGCCGCTGGATATTGCCAGCCTTAAACTTACCTTGGTCTTCTACAATCATAAACTGAAGCGCTTCACCAATCTTGGGTTCAATGTTGTTCTGTGGCAAATCTTTGATATGAAAAAATACATCATCAATATCCCCTTCCACCTCAATGAAACCAAAACCACGTGAGGTACTAAAGCTTTTGATTTTCCCTTTCAGAAACATAATCTGCTCTATTCAACTGTATTTTTCGTATTGTAATCAATAATAAAGAGGCTAAAAAGCCTCTTTGCTTCAAAATGCAAAGATTAATCTTTGCACGATTTCACTCTAAATCAACGCTGACTTAGCGTCTAAAATTAGACAATAAGTCTGTGGTAATCGATTTATTATGGCTTGAGACTTTCGATTTTTTGGCTTTGGCAGAGTTGTCTTCAACCCGCTCAATTTTAATCGCTTTATAGCGGTCGCCATTTTCAACCACATTAAACTTCACGCGTTCATTGCGTTTCGGCTCACCTGAGTCTGCAGGGAAATCCGAGATATGAAAAAACACGTCGCCTTCAGGTGAGGAAATAAAGCCAAAACCTTTGTCAGCGTTATATTGCTTAACTTTTCCTTGATATTGCTCGGCCTTCATAAACAGATCCTAATATGTACACGCTTTGTTGTAGTATATAAAAAAGAGGCTATAAAAGCCTCTTTTTGCTGGGGCTCAATCTTAATCTTTTTGAACTGAACCAAAGATTTTATCGCCCGCATCGCCTAGACCCGGCACGATATAACCATTGGCATTTAAGCCTTGGTCAATTGAAGCCGTGAAAATAGTGACATCTGGATGCGCATCCAAAACACGTTTAATGCCTTCAGGCGCCGCAACCAACACCATCACACGAATGTCTTTACAGCCACTTGCTTTCAATACATCAATCGCAGCAACCAATGAAGAACCCGTTGCAAGCATTGGGTCGATTATCATTGCTAAACGGTTTTGTACATCTGGAACTAATTTTTTGTAATAAGTACGTGCTTCAAGCGTTTCTTCATCACGCTCTAAACCCAGTACAGACACTTTGGCACTTGGAATCAGGTTTAAAAAACCATCCAACATGCCAATACCCGCACGTAAAATTGGCACAACCGTGATTTTTTTACCCACAATGCGATCTACTGTTACTTTACCATTCCAACCATCAATTTCATGGTCGCAAACAGGTAAATCTTTGGTCGCTTCATAGGTCAACAGCATGGTCACTTCTTGAGCCAGCTCACGGAAGTTTTTAGTGCTGATATCTGCACGACGAAGAAGACCAAGCTTATGACGAATCAGTGGATGACGAATTTCATGGATAGCCACGGGAGAGCACCTAAAAGGTAAAATAAAATTCCTTACATTATAAAGCTTTTTATCGTGCGATAAAAACAAAAAAGCCCCCAATTGATGGAGGCTTTTTTGTTAAAACGAAACGTTTTTAAAAATTAGTGCTGTTGAGAAAGCATAAAGTGGATTGGAGATAGAATCTCTGACTGAAGTGCTAATTTAATAATTGGATCTGGATAGATACCAATCACAAGCACTGCTGCCGCAGCTAAAAGCACCATAATACCACCCACTTTTTGGCCCCAATGATCCACAGCATCTACACGAGGTGCATCTGGTGGTGTCATGTACATAACAACCATCACACGGAGGTAGTAGTACAGACCAATACCAGAACCAACGATGATCATCGCAGCAAGGAACCAGTGCTGAGTCGTTACCGCAGCCATGACCACAAGGAACTTACCAATGAAGCCCGCTGTCAATGGAATACCTGCAAGCGATAGCATCATCACGGTTAATACGGCAGTCAGCACTGGACGACGCCAGAATAGACCACGGTAGTCCGCTAGACTTTCTGCTTCGTCTACGTTGTTGTATGGACTAGACATCAATGCAACCGCACCGAACGCACCAATCGTAGTTAACACATAAGTGATCACATAGACCGATACATTACCAAGGCTTGCATAAGTCATGCTGATTAAACCAATCAACAAGTAACCAAAGTGTGCAATTGAAGAGTATGCCAAGATACGTTTCAAGTTCACTTGTTTCACTGCAAGGAAGTTACCCACCAAGATCGATAACACCGCAATCACGGTTAAGATCGTCACGATTGAGTCAACAAGAATCGCACCTGAAGTAAGGATGTAACGTACAAACAGACCAATCGTCGCTACTTTTGCAGCTGTAGCAAGGAATGTTGCGATCGGAGTTGGTGCACCTGCATAAACGTCTGGCGTCCATTTGTGGAATGGCACTAAAGACAGTTTGAATGCCACAGCAAAAACAATCAGGCCTAAACCTAAAAGTACCATTGGCTGTTGGATGTTTTGCATTAACGCTTGAACATTGTCATAGAATGACATTGAACCTGTGTACGCGTAAATATAAGCCATACCCATCAACAACATAGCCGAAGCTGTTGCTGAAAGCACCAAGTACTTCACACCCGCTTCTAAAGACTTAGAGCGTTGGTGTGTATATGCCAATAAGCCATATACAGGAATCGACATCAACTCAAGGCTAATGAAGAACGATGCATAGTGAGAGCTTGCCACCATTAACATTGCACCAGTGACTGATGACAACATTAAGATATACAGTTCTTCACGGTTATCTTTATAGCTTTCGATATAGGCATGCGACAGAGTACAGCATGCCAAAGCAGCAATTAGAATAATTACTTGGTACAGCAAGGTGAACGCATCCACCATGAACATACCCATCACGTTCGCAGGTTTAAAAGCACCACCGAACATTGTGAATAGTACATATGCTGCTGCAAGGTTTAAGCCCACCACTGATGCTGTCGCAATTAAGTTATGGTTACGCTTAATTGCAGTAAGAATCATCACGACGATCGTTGTTAAAGCAACGATCATCACAGGAGCTAAAGGCATAAGCTCAGAAAATGACATTGTGAAGTTCATGACTTATTGCATCTCCACATTTTCGAGTTGAACAGTTGCTTGACTCGCAACGTCAACTACTTCTTGTACAGGAATGTAGCTGTTCGCTAACCACGCCATGCTTGAATTTGAAATATCAAGGAAGCTTTGTGGGTACAGACCGAGCCATAACAGACCGAAAGCACAGATTAACAAGATCACTACTTCACGCGCATTTAAATCTTTCAATGGGTTGTTGTAGTGCTGCTGTTGTTCTTCATTTGGCGTACCAAACAACGCTTTGTGGATCAGAATCAAGCCATAAAGACCTGCAAATACTAAGCTTACTGCTGCAAGAATAGTAAACACTGGGAATTTTGCATAAGAACCCATCAAGATCAGAAACTCACCAATGAAGTTACCTAGACCCGGAATACCTACAAGCGCCGCCACGAAGAACATGAGGAAGAATGCAAGATATGGGAACTGACCACGCATACCGCCCATCAAACGCATATCACGAGTATGCACACGCTCGTATACTTGACCACACATAATGAACAATGCAGCAGATGATAGGCCATGTGCCAACATCATGATCATCAAACCTTGGAAGGTTAAGATGTTACCTGCGTAAATCGCAAGTAAAACAAAGCCCATGTGTGAAATTGACGTGTACGCAAGTAAACGTTTCATATCGGTTTGCTGGAAAGCACACCAAGCACCGTAGAAGATACCGATTAAACCGAAAATGATCGCGATGTCTGCAAACTGTGCAGAAGCCGCTGGGAAGAATGGAATCACAAAACGAAGTAAACCGTATGCAGCTGTCTTAATCAAAATACCTGCAAGGTCAACCGAACCCGCTGTAGGCGCTTGTGCATGCGCATCTGGTAACCAGCCGTGTAATGGGAAAACTGGAAGTTTTACCGCAAAACCGACGAATAAACACAGCATAAATGCATAAGCAACAGTAGGTAATTCTTTATCTAAAGTATTGGCTACAGCTAATAAGTAGTTGTAATCGAAACCGATCATACCTGTCATCATGTAACCGTAAACCACAAGGCCTAGGATACCGATGAGCATGATAAGACCCGCTACTTGCGTGTAGAGGAAGAATTTGGTTGCAGCATAAACACGTGACTTACCTTCTGCCCCTTTATGACCCCAAAGTGCGATCAAGAAGTAGATAGGTACAAGCATCATCTCCCAGAAGAAGAAGAACAAAAACATGTCAATCGCTAAGAATACACCGATCACACCACCCAAAGACCATAAAAGGTTTAAGTGGAAGAAACCAACATTCTTTTGAATTTCACCCCAAGAACAGCCGACAGCCAACACACCTAAAAGTGCAGTTAAGCCCACCATTAATAGAGATAGACCATCCACCGCTAAGTGGATATTAATGCCTAAAGTCTGAATCCATGGCAACATGAATTCAGCAGACCACGATGGCACTTTCGCGCCAAGTTCGTAGTTAAATGTACCTGTCTGCCATAGCGCAACAGTTAAGCCCAAAGTAATGAGCATACCCACTAACGCGATATAACGCGGCAGTTTGTCGTCGAGTTTGTCGACTAACCAACAAATAAAACCAGCAATGAACGGAACTAAGATCAGCGCGGGTAGAATCCAGTTGTTTGTGATTTCCATCTTATTTCCCCACGATCTGAGTGACGATCAAGACCATTAGCAATACAAAGATACCTAATGCCATGCTTGATGCGTAATCACGCAATGAACCCGTTTGACGTGAACTTGTGAAGCTATGACCACCTTTTACAAGTGCAGGCAAGACTAACCACAAACGATCAATTGGATCACGACCTAAAATCTTCGCAATAAGCAAATATGGTTTCACAAAAACGATGTCATAAAGCGCATCGAAGCCCAGTGCATTACGGCAAATGTTTGCAAGACCTGCACCCAATGACGTTTTAGCAAAGCCTTTCACTGCGCTATAAGCAAACGCAAACAAGACCACACCAATCACTAAACCAACCAATGCAATACCCACAGCAGTATATTCTGCGCTGTGCATACCATGTTCTAAAGCTTCAGGAATAACAAATGCTGGAATTTTTGCTGCATTTAAAATGCTTTCCACTGGTGCTTTAAGTGCCGCACCGACGAAAGTTGAAAGTACAGCAAGAATCGCCAAAGGACCCCAGAAAGTAATGCCTTTAATCGCATGATACGGTGTATTTTCTTTACCAAAGAACACAACCCAAATGAGACGGAATGTGTAAATCGACGTTAAGAATGCACCTGCTACACCCGCCCAGTACAATGAGTTATACACTGCGATTGATTCGCCTTGTACCCAAACTGCGCCCAAGATCGCATCTTTCGAGAAGAAGCCCACGGTAATGAATGGAATCGCGGCCAATGCACCGCCACCAATGGCGAAACAAGCAAATAGGAATTTGTTCTTGTAGAACAAACCGCCCATCTTGAAGATGTTTTGTTCGTGGTGGTAAGCTAAAATCACGGCACCTGAAGACAAGAACAATAATGCCTTGAAGAATGCGTGAGTTAACATGTGGAACAAGCCTGCTTGGTAAGCTTCAGCACCCACTGCCATAAACATATAACCCAGCTGACTCATCGTTGAGTAAGCCAAAATACGTTTGATATCGGTTTGAACCAATGCAGCAAAACCAGCCACTAACAACGTTACCGCACCTGTGATTGAGATAAACATCATCACTTCAGGTGCCATTTCAAACACGGTGTACATACGGCAGCACAGGTAAACACCTGCGGTTACCATCGTTGCAGCGTGGATCAATGCAGATACAGGTGTAGGACCTGCCATTGCATCGGCCAACCATGTTTGTAATGGGATCTGTGCAGATTTACCTGCTGCACCCAAGAACAACATCAGTGCTGTCCAAATGGTTAAAGATGAACTTTGTGTCATCACTGTTGGTGCAGCTGCAACCACTTCTGCAATGTTTAAAGTACCGAACTGTTGGTAAATTAAGAACAAAGCGATCAGTAAGAAAACATCACCAACACGTGTTACGGTAAATGCTTTAATTGCCGCAAAACCATTTGCAGGGTTTTGGTAGTAGTAACCAATCAGCAAGTAAGAGCATAGACCTACGCCTTCCCAACCCAAGAACAATAACGCTAAGTTATCGCCCAATACGAGCAGCAACATGCTAGCAACGAACAGGTTGAAATAAGAGAAGAAACGCGCGAAGTCTTCTTCACCACGCATATACCATGATGCAAAGATGTGAATCAGGAAACCCACACCTGTCACCATACCCATCATGAGCAGTGATAAACCGTCAAGATGTAAGCTAATGCCTGGGCTTAGATTGCCTACATTGAACCATGTCCAAAGATGTTGAACATAAGTCACTTTGCCGTTATTAACAAAGTCTAGACCAGCGATCAAAGCAACCAATGCAGAAAGGCCAACCGCCCCCACACCAATAATGGCAGCGACATTTTCAGGAAGCTTGTTGCGACCTGCCGCTAAAAGGACAAAACCAATGAGCGGGAATAATACTGTTAAATATAAAAAACTCATCCGCGCATCTCACTAGCAGCATCCACATCCAAGTGATGGAAGCGATGGTAGAACTGAAGGACGATCGCAAGACCAATACAAGCCTCTGCCGCAGCAAGCGTTAAGATCAGAATAAACATGATTTGTCCGTCTGGTTGTACCCATGCACTACCAGCCAAAACAAACGCAAGCGCAGCTGCGTTCATCATGATTTCAAGGCTCATTAACATAAATAATAGATTGCGTCGCACCATCACACCGTAAAAACCCAGTGCAAAAAGAATGGTTGCAACAATCAAACCATGTTCTAAAGGGATGTTGCCCATTATTGTTTGTCCTCTTCTGCACCTGGTTCACGTTTGCCAAGATGGAATGCTGCAACCAACGCAGCAAGCAATAACATGGCAGCAACTTCAACCAATAATAAATAGTGAGTAAAGAGTGCTTGGCCAACGACTTTTGGACCCACAACTTCAGTACCCATAACAGGGCCAGCCGCTGTGTAGTCAGAGCCGAGCATCCACACCAACACCAAGCCCATTAAGAAGCTCATGAGTGCTGGATAGGCCCAAGCAGACGATGTTAACCATTTACGTTCTTGTTCAACGGTGTGTTGACCAAGGTTTAACATCATCACTACGAATACGAATAACACCATGATCGCGCCTGCATAGACGATGATCTCAAGCGCGCCAGCAAATGGCGCACCCACGATCATAAACATGCCTGCAACTGCAAGAAGTGAAACGATCAAGCTTAATAAAGCGTGTACAGGATTCGCGTTGGTCACAACACGAATCGTAGAAACGATGGCCACAAGTGCCATCAAATAAAATGGCCACATCATGGTAATAAGCTCCGTACATCAACTGGTGCGCTTTCACGCTGCGCTTGACCTTTGTCTTTTCCAGTTACAGCCATACCTGTTACACGGTAGAAGTTGTAGTCTGGGTATTTACCAGGACCTGAAATGAGTAAATTTTCTTTCTCATATACCAAGTCTTGACGAACGTATTCACCCAACTCGAAATCTGGAGTCATTTGAATTGCAGTCGTCGGACATGCTTCTTCACACATACCGCAGAAAATACAACGTGAGAAGTTGATACGGAAAAACTCCGGATACCAACGACCATCTTCTTTTTCTGCTTTTTGTAGTGAAATACAGCCAACAGGACATGCAACTGCACATAAGTTACACGCAACACAACGTTCTTCACCATCTGGGTCGCGTGTTAACACGATACGACCACGGAAACGTGGTGGAACAATTTGTTCGGCTGGCACTTCTGGGTAAAGAATGGTGTCACGTTTACGTGTCACGTGTGAGAAAACCATCCACAGTGAACGTACGATTGACCCGAACCCAGCTAGAATTTTATACATTTTATTCTCCCTGCCCTTACCACAGAATCACTGCGCCAGTAACTAATAAGTTAACTAACGCTAATGGTAAGCAAATCTTCCAACCAAAGTTCATCACTTGGTCATAACGCGGACGCATAAGTGAACCACGAGCCAAGACAAACATCATCACAAAGAATGCTGTTTTGATAATGAACCAGAATACTGGTGGAATGAACGGAATATCGATGTTAAATGGCGCTAACCAACCACCGAAGAATAGCGTTACGATCAATGCAGAGATCAGAACTACGTTGACGTATTCCGCAACGAAGAACATCCCCCATTTCATACCGCCGTACTCGACGTGGTAACCTTCCGCCAATTCTTGTTCTGCTTCTGGTTGGTCAAATGGGTGACGGTGAGTTACCGCAACACCCGCAACCACGAAGATTAAGAAACCTAAGAACTGTGGGATGACAAACCATACATCTTTTTGTGCTTCTACAATTTCACGCATGTTGAATGAGCCTGCAATTGCAACCACACCCATCAATGAAATACCCAAGAACACTTCATACGAAATGGTTTGAGCTGCAGAACGTAGACCACCAAGCAATGCATATTTGTTGTTTGATGACCAACCACCAAACAATACGGCATAGACTGCAATACCTGCCATTGCCATAAAGAACAATAGACCGATGCTCATGTCTGCAACACCTAAGTATGGTGATACAGGAATAACCATGAACGACATCACCGCTGTTGCCATGGCAACAGCAGGAGCTAAACGGAAAGTCAATTTGTCAGCAAACTTTGGTGTCCAGTCTTCTTTGAACATGATTTTCAACATGTCGGCAACGATCTGGAACATCCCCCCAGGACCTACACGGTTCGGACCATAACGGTCTTGCCATAAGCCCAGTAAACGACGCTCAATAAAAGACATCAACGCAGCGATGAGTACTACAACGAGTAAAATCACAATCGCTTGAATGACTGAGTAGGCAATTGGCCAGTTCTCAGCCCAAAGCGGCGTTTGACGGATTAATTCTTGTTGCATGAATTACGCTCCTACCGCGACTGATACAGGCTCAGCAAGTGAAACCGTAGGTGCAAGACCAACTGGATAACCAATATAACCTGTAGGTAAATAATCAATCACTTGAACTGGAAGTACGATCGAAGTCTCGCCTGCTTTCACAGTGATTTTTTGACCATCTTGAACATTCAAACGAGTTGCATCTTGCTCACCCACTGCAAAGACCGCTTCAGGAATACGCGATTCCATCGCAGGTGTTTTCACAGTAAATTCACCAGAAGCAAAAATGTGATGCATTGGCACTAAACGGAAGCTTTCAGGGTTTGCAACCACAACCGCAGGAGCAACGAAAGTACGTGCTGGGCGCTTCGCTAAACGATCGAATAAACGCACACCCGAATCACCACCTTTTAAGTGACCACCCACGTTATCTTGGAACTTATTCCAAGCTTGCGGTGAGTTCCAACCTGCTGACCATGCAAATGGTACCAGTGGAGACGGAGTCTGGTTCCCGACATAACCTTCCATAGAGAATGTTAATGCCGAGTCGATATCTGTCGGTTGTTTCGGTTCATGCACGTTCAATGGTGCACGCATAGAGGTACGACCAGAGTAACGACGCGGTTCACGCGCAACTTTCAAACCATGGACACGGAAGCCCGCATCTGGCGCCACATCTTGAATCGCAGCAAGTGCAGGTACGTTTTTCGCAACTGACTCAATCACGTCATCAAGTAAGGTCCAAGAAATCGCTTTACCTTTCACGCCTGTTTCAATGGCATGTAACCAGCGCCAAGATTCTTTGATCGCCAGTTCAGGTTTGTAGTAGCTCGGGTCATACACTTGGTAGAAACGTTGTGCACGGCCTTCTTGAGAGACAACCGTACCGTCGCCTTCAGCAAATGATGCAGCAGAAAGTACGATATCCGCTTTCTTCACAGTTTCAGTTTCAGAGTGATCTAAAACAATCACATCTTTACCAGAAAGTGCTGCTTCAACTTGCACCGCAGGCAAACGACGGAATAGATCATTTTCAACAATCACAACCGTATCATAGTCTTGCGCAAAAGCTTGTTCTAAACTTTGCCCACCGAAGATTGCTAAGCCCATAGAGTTCACTTCAGGAACCGTCAAGGTTAAGCCAGCATTTCCACCAAGGTTTTGCGCAACTTGTGCAGCAGCTTCCATGATAGATGCGTCTTGTAAACTTGTACCTGAAATGATCAGTGGTTTCTTCGCCGTTTTCAGTGTATCTGCAATGTTCTGAGCAAATGCTTTCGCATCATCCGCCAGACCAAGAATTGCATCACCTTTCACAGCAGCAGCAACGGCAAAACCTAAACGAGCGATGTCGTTTGGAGAAGCAACCACCTCACCTGCAGCAACATCAGCTAAGCGTGTTTGTGTTGCAGCGAGGATGAAAATCGGTGATTTCGCATCTTGAGCAATACGTTGTAGCGGCTCTGCTAACCAGTCTTGAGTACGGCGTTCCGCAGCCATTTCTTTGGCTTTGTTTTTCGCCGCTTGACGAACAGACAAAGCCATACGTGGCGCAGTTTGTGTTAAGTCTTCACCCAAAATAAGCACAGCATCATAGCTTTCGATTTCACGCATACCTGGGTTATATACACCTTCGGTTTGCATAATCGATGCAGCCAATTCAACCAAGTTTTGCTCTTTTTGAGACATACCTGTTGAATAGTTCTCTTGACCAACTAATTCGCGAAGCGCGAAGTTCGACTCAAGTGATGCGCGTGGAGAACCAATACCTAAGACTTTTTTGCCTTGGATATTTGCAATCACGGTATCTAATGCCTGATCTACAGAAACTGTAGTGACTTCAGCACCATCACGGAACTGCGGTTGACGTGGACGATCTGCACGGTTCACATAACCTGTACCAAAACGACCTTTATCACAAAGGAAGTATTGGTTCACTTCACCGTTAAAACGGTTTTCGACACGACGAAGTTCGCCATAACGCTCACCCGGAGAAATATTACAACCCGAAGAACAGCCTTGGCATACGCTTGGCGCATACTGCATGTCCCACTTACGGTTATAACGTTCTGAGTGAGTTTTGTCAGTGAATACACCTGTAGGACATACTTCAGTTAAGTTACCCGAGAATTCAGACTCTAAAGTGCCTGACTCAGGACGACCAAAGTAAACACGTGACGCGCTTGCATACACACCAAAGTCAGTACCACCCGCATAGTCGTTGTAGTAACGAACACAACGGTAACATGCGATACAACGGTTCATTTCGTGTGAAATGAATGAGCCCAGCTCTTGGTTGTAGTGTGTACGTTTAGTGAAACGGTAACGACGACGGTCGTGTTGAGTCATCACGGTCATATCTTGTAAATGACAGTGCCCACCTTCTTCACAGACTGGACAGTCGTGTGGGTGATTCGTCATCAAGAACTCAACAATTGACGCACGGAAGTCTTTCGCTTCTTTGTCTTCAATCGAGATGTAGGTATTGTCAGATGCAGGCGTCATACATGACATGACTAAACGACCACGCGTATCTTCAGGATTCGCGTATTGAGTCACGGCACATTGACGGCAAGAACCGACAGAACCTAAGGATGGATGCCAACAAAAGTACGGGATATCAATACCCAAAGACAAACATGCTTGCAGCAAGTTCTCTGAGCCATTGACTTCGTACGATTTGCCATCGACATGAATTGTAGCCATAGTCGAATTCCTTAAGCTTGTTCTACGTTGCTAGTTTGCGCAGCAGCATTCACTACTTTTGCTTCAAACTCGCCACGGAAATATTTGAGTGCACCCATCAACGGTTCCATTGCACCTGGAGCATGCGCACAGAAAGTCTTACCAATCCAAAGCTTACGAGTAAGTTCTTGTAAGTGATCGATATCTTCTTTCTTACCTGTACCATCTTCCAATGCTTTCAGTGCTTTCACCGCCCACGGTAAACCATCACGACAAGGCGTACAGAAACCACATGACTCACGTGCAAAGAATTCTTCTAAGTTACGTGTCGCTGAAACCATACATTGCGTTTCATCCACCACCATCAGCAAACACGTACCTAAACGTGAACCTGCTTTCATGATGCTCTCAGCATCCATCGGTAGATCAATGTGTTCAGCAGCCAAGAAGTCTGTAGACGCACCACCCGGTAACCATGCTTTAAGTTTTAAGCCATCACGCATACCACCTGCGTAGTCTTCAATGACTTCACGCGCAGTTGTACCAAATGGAAGCTCCCAAAGACCAGGGAATTTCACCTTGCCAGATGCACCATAAATTTTTGTGCCTGGATCTTTTGACTTACCCGCAGATAAGCCGATATACCACTCAGGGCCACGCAACATGATTGCCGGTAAGTTGTTGTATGTCTCTACGTTGTTAACAATGGTAGGACGCCCCCAAGCACCCGCAACTTGTGGGAATGGTGGTTTCGTACGTGGGTTTGCACGGCGACCTTCAAGCGAGTTGATTAATGCAGTTTCTTCACCACAGATATAACGACCCGCCCCCGTGTGCACATGCAACTCGAAGTTCCAGCCAGTTCCAAGGATGTTTTCACCCAAGTAACCTTTGGCACGAACTTGCTCAAGCGCTTCATTTAAGTAAGCAGCTGCTTCAATGTACTCGCCACGAATGAAGATATAACCATGGGTTGCTTCTAGCGTATACGCTGCAATCAACATCCCTTCGATCAATTGGTGAGGAAGTTTTTCCATCAACAACCGGTCTTTAAAGGTCCCTGGTTCCATCTCATCGGCATTACAAATCAGGTAACGTGGACCTGAGTTGTCATTTGGCGCCATCAAAGACCATTTGATCCCTGCTGGGAAGCCTGCACCACCACGACCTTTTACGGTCGCAGCTTTAATCACTTCAAGCACATCTTTCGGCGGCATGGTGATTGCTTTTTTCAGACCCGCGTAACCTTCAAGCGCTTCGTAATCATCTGCATTACGAACGTGCTCTTGCTTACTCAAACGCCAAGTTAATGGATGCGTTTCTGGGTTACCTTCGCCATAAATTGGTTTTGGTTCGGTATTCATACATACTTCTCCAATAACTGTTTCACTGAAGAAACTTCAACCAAACCGTGAGTGTCTTCATTCACCATTAAGGTTGGGCCTTTGTCACAGTTACCTAAGCAGCAAATCGGCAGCAAAGTAAAACGACCATCAGCAGTCGTTTGACCAAACTGAATGCCTAACTCGCGCTGAAAAGCTTCTGCTAACGTTTCCGCACCCATCAAGAAACATGCAATCGAGTCACAAAGTAAAATGACGTTACGACCCACGGGTTGACGGTAAATACGGTTATAGAAAGTTGCAACACCTTCCAAATCAGCAACACTGATTGTCAATAACTGAGCAATGGCGTTTAGCTGCGCGTCATCTACCCAGCCATTACGGCGTTGTACACACTTCAAAGCATCCAAAGATGCTGCACGTGGGTACGGATAGTGACCAATGTGATGTTCAATTTCGTGGATTTCGTCCGCAGTCAAAATCCCTTCAACATTCACGCGTGGCTTTTTATCAGTCAAAATCATCATAATGCGTTTACCCCTTAGCGATCCACGTCAGCCATAACGACGTCAATTGTCGCTAAATAAATGATCAAGTCAGATACCAGACTGCCATTAATCACAGAAGGCATTTGCTGTAAATGCGTGAAAGTCGGTGTACGAATACGGGTGCGATAACTCATCGTTGACTTGTCTGAAGTCAAGTAGTAGTTCGACGCACCTTTGACCACTTCCGCCATTACAGATGCTTCACCTGCAGGCATTACAGGACCCCAAGATACGCTTAAGAAGTGCGTAATCAAGGTTTCAATATCTTGTAAAGTCTTGTCTTTTGGTGGTGGAACAGCCAATGGATGATCTGCTTTGTATGCACCAGAAGGCATGTTGTCTAAACATTGCTTCACGATTTTGAGTGATTCTTCAATTTCACGGAAGTGAACAAGAACACGCGCATACGCATCGCCTTCGTACTCAAGTGGCACATCAAAGTCGTAGTTTTCATAGCCACTATATGGGCGATATTTACGAACGTCGAAGTCAATACCTGTTGCACGTAGACCTGTACCAGTTACACCCCAAGCCAACGCAGATTTCGCGTCATATTGCGCAACATTACGCGTACGACCTACAAATACAGAGTTTTTAAGCGCTGCTGTGTAGTATTCGTTCATACGCTTCGGCATCCAATCTAGGATTTCACGAATCAGATGTTGCCAGTTGTTTGGCAAGTCATGCGCTGTACCACCGATACGGAACCATGCTGGGTGCATACGGTAACCCGTGATCGCTTCAATCGCGTCATAGATTTTTTGACGGTCAGCGAACATATAGAATACAGGGGTCATACCGCCGGCATCTTGAATCGCAGTACCAATATACAATAAGTGGTTATTGATACGGAACAATTCAGACATCATGACACGGATACATTGCGCGCGGTCAGGTACAGTAATACCTGCCATTTGCTCCACACCCATCACATAAGGCATGTTTTGCGCACAACCGCCTAAGTAGTCGACACGGTCGGTATAAGGAATGAATGAATGCCACGTTTGACGTTCAGCCATCTTTTCCACACCACGGTGGTGATAGCCGATATCAGGCACACAGTCTTTCACTTCTTCACCATCCAACTGCAAGATTACACGGAAAGCACCGTGCGCAGATGGGTGGTTCGGACCTAAGTTCAAGAACATGAAGTCTTCGTCGTCATTACCGCGCTTCATACCCCAATCTTCAGGTACGAAACGAAGGTGTTCCTGTTCGTAATCCTGCTTCGCTTGGTTCTGCATATACGGTGTATATTCAGTGGCACGTGCAGAGTATTCTTTACGAAGTGGGTGACCTTCCCAATAGGTTGGCAACAAAATACGACGGAGCATTGGATGCCCTTCGAAATTGATCCCGAACATATCGTAAGCTTCACGTTCGTACCAGTTGGCATTTGGCCAAATATTGGTTGCAGTTGGAAGATTTACATCATTTTCACTCAATGCAACTTTGATACGAATATCACTATTACGCTCAAGCGATAATAAGTGATAGAACACAGTAAAGTCAGACGCAGGCAAACCGTCGCGGTGTGTACGTAAACGTTCATCTACCGCAGACAAGTCAAACAACATCACGTATGGACGTGACACTGTACGCAAGAACATTAAAACTTCTTGTACGCGCGCGCGCTCAACCCAGACCGTTGGAAAGTCTTCAAAAGTCGTTTGCACATAGAAGTTCTCGCCAAATTTGGTTTTGAGCTCTTCTACAATTGCAAATGCTGGGCGTGAATCAACTTGCGCTGACTCTGGCATAGCGTTTTCAGTTTCAGCCATTGGCTTGGCTTCCTATTTAATACAAATTCATTCAACCTAAACGACAACGACACCCAGACCGGGTGCATCAAAACAACTGTCGTTTAAATTATTTAATTTCATCCATAGAGCGTAAGTTTTTCACTGCAATACGTTCAGCATTCTTACGGTCACGTTCTGGCATCATCTTTGGCTTATACACTGGCTTAAGATCATCACCAATCACGGCAGAAAGTGGACGGCGCTCTAATTGAATTTGGTCTTGTAACAACATTAATGCTTGGATTAATGCTTCTGGACGGGGTGGGCAACCTGGAATATAAACATCGACTGGGATGATTTTATCCACACCTTGCACAACTGAATAAATATCGTACATACCGCCAGAGTTTGCACATGCGCCCATTGAAATAACCCACTTCGGTTCCAACATTTGTTCATATAAACGTTGAATAACTGGAGCCATTTTCACAAAGCAGGTTCCCGCCACAATCATCAAATCGGCTTGACGAGGTGAAGCACGGATTACTTCGGCACCGAAACGCGACAAGTCATGCACGCCTGTTAAAGTCGTTGCATACTCTACGTAGCAGCAAGATGTACCAAAGTTAAACGGCCAAACTGAGTTCTTACGACCCCAGTTCACTGCTGTATGTGCCACGTCCTCTAAACGAGTCATGAACACATTTTTATTCACTTCTTCTTCAAGCGGATCCGTTACGATTTGACGCTCTTGAAGTGGATATTGATCAGCATCCGGATTCGCACGGGTTAATGTATATTTCATCCCGAGTTACTCCTTATCAGACGATTTAGCCGGTGACTCTTTCACACGACCAGATGATTGAGCTGGGATTTGACCTGTAGGGTCCATAACCAACTCTTCAATTGAATTAAAGCGAGTGATTTCTGCAAGATTCATATTTGGAGAACCAACTTTAGGTTTAATCCCTGCTGCTTTACGTTTGTCAGAAGGCGACCAGTTAAGCGCACCAGTAGACAACTCATAAACCAAACCAACGAGTAAAACTAAAATAAATACTGCTGCAGTGGTGAAACCCACCCAACCCACTTCACGAACCGATGTAGCCCATGCGTAAAGGTAAAGCGCCTCTAAGTCGAATACGACGAAGAAGATTGCAACCAAATAGAACTTTGCTGACAGGCGGATACGTGCGCCACCAGCACCAACCACACCTGATTCAAATTGCTCTTGCTTTGCACGACCCCATGACTTACCCCCAAGGAGTAATGGGACAGTGAGCATAAAGACGCAAAGAAATGTAACGCCGATCACGAAGGCAATAATTGCCCATTCGTATGGAGTAATGGCACTCATGCGGGGATAACTCCTGGCAGGCCTAATTTATTAACAAAGAATGCATGTATTGGCCTTCAAATACACCAAACACAAAATTAATCCCGCCAATTGTACCCGATTGCTGACGTAAGTTGCTAGCTTATAGACCTTCGTCTTTAGGATGATTTCTCTTCGTTTTTTGAGATTTTTTCGATGAAAGCCCTTTTATTTCGAAACCAATCGCTTTATCTAATAAAACACTACTATTCTATTATTTTTCCAAATTTTGACATTCAAACAAAGCCTATAAAGCATTTTTTCAGCCTCATTCCGATAACAATCACACAATCAGCGGTTTAAAAAACTCAGCTCATCAACCGCAGCATTTTGCTTATTTTAAAAGTACAAAAGTAGATTAAGTCACTCATATTTTTTGTATTTTTTTGCAAATCACTCCAATCAATTAATGCACTTGGCTTTTTCTTGTGCTATTGATATAAACAACCAACAACAAAGAATAAGGAGCACCACATGAGTCTGGAATTCACCCATAAACCTAACTATTTTTTATTTGCCCAGTTGCTTATTCGCCATGTTGAAACTTATGTTCGTAAACACCCCGATGCCAATAATGCCATCTTTGATTTACGCGACATTTATGAACTTTTTCGCCAAGACAAAGCTTCAGCCACCACCAACCTTGATGGCATTATGAATATTGTGGATGAATATAAAATTGAAACGATTAATGGTGATCAAAAGCTCATTAGCCGTTATGGCATAGATACGCAAAACAACTCTTTATTGATTGACTTTAATGCAGGTGCGCTTGAAAGCCTAAAACAAGGCAAGCAGATTATTTCTCCTGATGCCAGCATCCAAGAATAAGTCAGCATTGAAAATAAAAAAGCACCGAATTTCGGTGCTTTTTTATGCTTAACTTTTTGGATCTGTACTATCTTTGACACTATATTTCTTTTTAGACTTACTAAAGCGGTGTGCCGGCCATGTCATGGTAAAACGTGCACCACCGAGACTTGGACTCTGATCCACTTTAACACTACCACCGAACCAATAGGCAATTCGGCTCACAATCGACAAACCTAAACCATAGCCACCCGATGCTCGAGTCCGGCTATCATCCAAACGTGCAAAGGCTTCAAAAACGCGCTCTCGCTCGTCTTCTGGAATACCAGGCCCGTCATCTTCAACACAAACATAGGCCATACCGCTGTCATTAATACCACCACTGACCAGCACCTGATGGTCGCCATAACGAACTGCATTACCAACCAAATTCTGCACCACGCGGTGTAAATAACGACGTTCAGCTTCAACTTTTAAAGTTAAAGGAGGGGCATTTAAATGAATTTCTTTCTGGGTTTTTAAGGCTTCCGTCTCAACCACCACCTGATCTAAGACTTCAAACAATACAATGTTTTCAATATCGAGTGATGGTGTGCCCTGCTCTAACTTGGCATAGGTCATGATTTCATCAATTAAGGTATTTAAAGCCTCAATATCTTTATCAATCATATCGACTTGCTGAAGACGATATTCATAATCATCTTCTTCAGCCAACATTTCCATACCAAAACGAATCCGAGCAACGGGCGTACGAAGCTCATGTGAGACCGCACGCATCAGCTCACGCTGCGCCTCGATGAGTCGCTGAATATGATCTGACATGCTGTTATAGCTATTGGCTAGACTGGCCATTTCATCCGTGCCGTCGACAGGCAAACGTAGGGTCATGTCACCCGCTTTCATACGGTTTAAACCGTAATTGACCTCACGCAGTTTACGCTGCATCGGTACAAGCAAGCCATACACCCCCAAACTGAGTACAAACAGGCTCAACAAGGTAATCCCTGCTGCGAGCTGAAACGGCATCCAGTTAAAAATAGGCACAGGCCCCAATACCAAAACCTTGCTCGGTGAACTTGGTAAAGGTGGAGACACAATAGAAATGGTGGTGCCACGCACAGAAGCACTATCACGATATAAGATCACGCTATGATCTAAACGCAAACGACCAATCTGCTCCGACTCTAAAGCCAGATTTTGTACTTCTTCAATCTGTACAGGATAAGAGAAATGTTTCTGTACTTTTTCCAAGTACTCTTCTTCTTGGCCTGGGTAATACACCAGATAATCTAGGATAAAAATCGGGAGTGCTTTCATTTGCAGCTCACCAATTTTATCTACTTTAATATACAGTAAATGATTCGGATCATCTTTTAGACCAATGATCAGGTACGCCACTTGCGTTTGCGCATCATAACGCACAGCCGCTTTACGCTCACTGATCCGCTTTAACTCTGCACGACTCAAATCCACTTTATCGGCTGGGATCATATTAATCGGCAGTTCAAGCAAATCTGAAGCATCTGAAATCCAGTCTGCTTTTTGCTGTGCATTGGTCTGACGGGATACACCCTCACTAATAATAAAGGAAATCCCGTCCGTCAAAGACTCGCGATATTCTTGCACTCGCTGATAGTTAATAATTTGTACAAGCAAATATCCCATGAGGGCAACAATAGCGACCAGCACTACCAGCCCAGCATAGATACGCAAGAATATACTGTGTTTGAACACTAAAAATGTCCCGTTTTAACGAATCAAATAAACGGCTTAAAGACCATTGGTTTCTTTTACAAATAAGTAGCCTTTACTACGTACCGTTTTAATACGTTTTGGATTTTCAGGATCATCACCAATTTTTGGACGAATACGCGAAATACGCACATCAATTGAACGGTCTTGACCGTCATATTCGATACCACGTAAGCGTTCGAAAATGTCTTCGCGAGAAAGAATGCGGCCTGCATTTGAAGCCAACAACCACAATAAATCATATTCAGCGCTGGTAAAGTCAACCAACTCACCATTTAAAGTCACTGAACGACCACCGTTATCGATCACCAGATCATCAAATTCGATACGCTGTGCAACTTCATCTTCAGGTGCTTTGTCAGTACGACGTAATAAAGCACGAATACGTGCAAGTAAAACACGTGGCTGAACTGGTTTTGCCACATAGTCATCTGCACCCATTTCTAGACCAAGCACTTGATCCATATCTTCGGTACGTGCGGTCAACATCAAAATCGGTTGGTGATAATGTGGACGAACTTCACGGCAAATGGTTAAACCATCTGCACCTGGAAGCATCACATCCAACACCACCATATCTGGTTGTTCTGCAATAATACGGCGAATGGCACGGTTACCATCGGGTTCTACCCCAACCTCAAGACCATTACGGATCAGGTACTCTTGAGTTAAGCGAGCTAGGCGCTCATCGTCTTCTACGATTAAAATTTTTGGTAACTTTTCTTCTTGGCTCATGGAGTGCCCCTTTATTTTGACGACTTAACGTATCCTTTAAAATCCAAGGGATACGCTCTGATATATTTTGCAATATACACACGTTTACATTGTAAACAAGATCTTGTTCACCAAACTGATACATCAAAGTAGCATTTTGTTATACATTTTTTTAAGCGCAAAATAAGTACTTTCTCACGTTTGTTCTATATCCAACCAAAGCAAAAGAAACGTTTCTTTACAAAATGGCGATTTTTCATACCAAATCACTGTTTGAACAGTTTATAACTCACTCATTCGTCTGTTTTGAACTTATCCACAATGTTATCTATAAGCACTTAAACCGAGCTTTGTTATGCTATCGCCTTGTCTAATAAGGCTTAATACAAGAATCATAAAAAAGGGATCTTTTTGAGATCTTTTCGAGACCAGATCGATCAAAATATTTAATAAAATGTCAATATTGATCTACCCTGAATTTTCCCGTATCTTGTGTTCAATTAATTTTTAAACCACTAGGTCTTGTGTTTAAACCTCAAACACTGTGGCATAAAAATTGCCCAGTTCAAACGGTCCATAGACATAAAAATAGATGACAAAATGGAGCTATGCTAGCATGAGCGTATCGAATTCAACCCCTGGTCAAATTCAGGTGATTAAACGCACTGGAGATGTTGCCAGCTTTGACGCAGAAAAAATCTCTGTTGCCATTGGTAAGGCATTTTTGGCTGTTGAAGGCCAACAAAGTGCTGACTCAAGCCGCATCCACGATCGTATTTCTCAACTTACCGAGATGGTATTAAATACGTTCAGTCGCCGCCTACCTTCTGGCGGTACAATTCACATCGAAGAAATCCAAGACCAAGTTGAACTTGCGCTAATGCGTACAGGTGAACAGAAAGTTGCTCGTGCGTATGTCATCTACCGCGATCAACGTGCTGATGCACGTAAACAAGCAGGTGAAAACCATCACCCGACCTTACAAATTACTGACGCCAATGGTCAGCTTCAACCGCTTGACATGCGTAAGCTTGAAGCGACTGTAACCAAAGCGGCTGAAGGTTTAGAAGGCATCAATGTTCAAGCGATCATCGATGAAACCATCAAAAACCTTTACAACGGTGTAAAAGCATCTGACATCGCAACCACGATGATGATGGCAACACGTACCCGTATCGAACAAGAACCAAACTATACCTACGTGACGGCTCGCCTACTTCGTGATGAATTGGTCGCAACAGGTTTAACTTTCCTTGGCTTGTCTGAAGACACAGCTGAAGGCGATGCTTTAGAAACTTTCCTGAAGAAAGGTATTGAACTAGACCTACTTTCACCAGAACTTCTTAACTTTGACCTTGTGAAATTGGCCGCAGCGATTCAACCAGAACGCTCAAACCAATTTACGTACTTAGGTCTACAAACATTATTTGACCGTTACTTCATCCACTCAGATGGCGTGCGTTTCGAATTGCCACAATTATTCTTTATGCGTGTTTCGATGGGTCTTTCACTCAACGAAGCAAACCGTGAAGAACGTGCAATCGAGTTCTACAACTTATTGTCAAGCTTCGATTACATGGCGTCTACGCCTACCCTGTTTAACTCAGGTACGCTACGTCCTCAGTTGTCGAGCTGCTATTTAACGACCATTGATGATGACCTATATGACATTTATGGCGCTATGCGTGATAACGCAATGCTATCTAAATGGGCAGGCGGTTTAGGTAATGACTGGACGCCAGTTCGTGCCTTGAACTCATATATCAAAGGTACAAACGGTAAGTCACAAGGTGTTGTTCCATTCCTTAAAGTGGCGAACGATACTGCTGTTGCAGTTAACCAAGGTGGTAAGCGTAAAGGTGCTGTGTGTGCATACCTTGAAACTTGGCACTTGGACATCGAAGAGTTCCTAGAGCTACGTAAAAACACGGGTGATGACCGTCGCCGTACGCATGACATGAACACCGCGAACTGGGTTCCTGACTTATTTATGCAACGTGTTTTTGAAGATGCTGAATGGACACTGTTCACGCCGTCTGAAACACCAGACCTACACGACTTAATGGGGGCAGAATTCGCTGAGCGTTATGCACACTACGAAGCGATTGCGAAAGAAACAAACATGTTGCACAAGAAAATTCGTGCAAAAGATTTGTGGCGCAAAATGCTGTCGATGTTGTTTGAAACTGGTCACCCGTGGATCACATTCAAAGACGTATGTAACTTACGTTCACCACAACAACACGTTGGCGTAGTTCACTCTTCTAACTTGTGTACAGAAATCACATTAAACACAAGCAAAGATGAAATTGCGGTATGTAACTTAGGTTCGATCAACCTTGTACAACACGTTCAAGGTGGTGTGTTAGACCGTGAAAAGCTTGCACGTACAGTAAAAACAGCGGTTCGTATGCTCGATAATGTAATCGACATTAACTACTATGCTGTGCCACAAGCGAAAAACTCGAACTTGAAACACCGCCCAGTGGGTATGGGTATCATGGGCTTCCAAGATGCGCTGTATGAAATGCAACTCGCTTATGGTTCTGATGCAGCAGTAGACTTTGCTGATGAATCGATGGAAGTGATCAGCTACTACGCAATTTCAACATCAAGTGATTTGGCTGTTGAACGTGGTACTTATGAGACATTCAAAGGTTCACTGTGGGATCAAGGTATCCTGCCAATTGACTCGCTAGACCTTGTTGCTAAGACACGTCCTGAGCGTATGTTTGAAGTTGACCGCACTCAACGTTTGGACTGGGACACTTTACGTGCCAAGGTTCAAAAAGACGGTATGCGTAACTCAAACGTGATGGCCATTGCACCGACTGCAACCATTTCAAACATTTGTGGTGTGTCTCAGTCGATTGAGCCCACATTCCAAAACTTATATGTAAAATCGAACCTATCAGGCGAATTCACAGTAATCAACCCGTACCTAGTACGTGCGTTGAAAGACCGTGGTCTGTGGGACTCTGTGATGGTGAATGATCTGAAACACTTTGAAGGTTCAGTTCAGAAGATTTCTCGTATTCCTGAAGAGCTTAAAGCAATCTTCGCGACGGCATTTGAAGTTGAGCCACGCTGGATTGTGGATGCTGCATCACGTCGTCAAAAATGGATCGATCAAGCGCAGTCTTTAAACCTTTACATCTCTGGTGCAAACGGTAAGAAACTTGACTTGACCTATAAAATGGCTTGGTTACGTGGTTTAAAAACAACGTATTATCTCCGAGCTTTAGGTGCAACTTCTGCTGAGAAATCAACCATTAACACTGGTGCATTGAATGCAGTAAAACCTGCAACTGTAACGGCAGCGCCTGTTGCAGCAGTTGCTCAGGAAGTTAAACCAGAAGTGGTTGCTGAAGATGAAGGCTTTGGTCAAGCAGCTCCAGTGCCAATGGCGTGTTCAATTGACAATCCAGACTGTGAGGCTTGTCAGTAATCACCTCCCCTAACCCCTCCTAAAAGGAGGGGAATTACACCAAACTTATTGAGGTGTGAAAGTCCCTCTTTCATAAAGAGGGATTTAGGGAGATTAAAAAATTAAAGACGACCTAGGAACTCACCATGCTCCATATGACACATAACTATATGTTAGGTCTTGCGACCTTGGTGATTTCCTTTGTGGTTTTGTTTTATATGCCAATTGCCTACTTTTGGGTAAAAGCAAACCAAAGCAAAAAGCGAAAGCAAAATAAGTCGTGAGAATCACGTTCTATGCACAGTTTTAGAACAACGGTTGGCAAAACTTAATTTTGCTTTCACAAATTAAGCGTATAGTAAGACATCTCAGCACTGCTGGATGTCGATAAAAGATATAAAGCAACGTAGAGAGAATTGATATGTCTATCCTAAGTTGGGACGATTTCGAAGATGATTCGCAAAAACCGGCTGCACCTGAACACAAGTCTGCGCCCGTCGAACCGCAAAAAGCGGCTAATCCGCAGATGGTATCTGCTGCAGAGCAACCACAGAAGAATGTGGCAACTGCACAACCCACTTCAACCCCTCGAAGCCGATCAACAAATCCAGCCGATCCGTTGGCAAGAGCATCTAACGCCTTAGAAAGTTTAGATGTTGCTCCTGGTCTAGAAGAACTAGAAATGGGTGCACAACGTGTACAGGTTGACGACAAAGCGATGATTAACTGTCGTGCGGACTTAAACCAACTTGTACCGTTCAAATACGAATGGGCATGGCAGAAATATCTAGACGGTTGTGCAAACCACTGGATGCCACAAGAAGTCAACATGAACCATGACATCGCGCTTTGGAAGTCTGAAAATGGCTTAACTGAAGACGAACGTACCATTGTTATGCGCTCTCTTGGTTTCTTCTCTACAGCAGACTCATTGGTTGCAAACAACTTGGTATTGGCGATTTACCGTCACATTACTAACCCTGAATGCCGTCAGTACATTTTGCGTCAAGCCTTTGAAGAAGCCATTCACACTCACGCTTACCAATACTGTATCGAATCTTTAGGTATGGACGAAGGCGAAGTCTTCAACATGTACCGCGAAGTTCCATCAGTTGCGCGTAAAGCAGCTTGGGGCTTGAAATATACGCAGTCTTTAAGTGATCCTACTTTCCAAACTGGTACACCTGAAAACGACCAAATTTTGCTTCGCAACTTGATCGCGTTCTACTGTGTTCTTGAAGGGATCTTCTTCTACTGTGGTTTCAGCCAAATCTTGTCGATGGGCCGTCGTAATAAAATGAATGGTGTTGCTGAGCAATTCCAATACATCTTACGTGATGAGTCTATGCACTTGAATTTTGGTATCGACATGATTAACCAAATCAAGATCGAAAACCCAAGCTTGTGGACTGCTGAATTCCAAGAAGAAATCATTCAAATGATTCTTGAAGGAACAATGCTTGAAATCGAATATGCTCGTGACACGATGCCACGTGGTGTATTGGGTATGAATGCTGCGATGATGGAAGAATACTTAAAATTCATCTGTAACCGCCGTTTAGCACAGTTGGGCTTACCTGAGCAGTTTGCTGGTGTGAACAACCCATTCCAGTGGATGTCTGAAATGATGGACTTGCGCAAAGAGAAGAACTTCTTCGAAACACGTGTGACAGATTATCAGACTGGCGGCGCGCTGAGCTGGTAAGGTAAAACACGCGTTGAACGACACATCAGTTGTCATAGAAAAAGGCTGCTATTTGCAGCCTTTTTCTATTAGAAACAAATTATGGTAACTCTTTGATCATACTTATTGAAAACAAATATTCTTGATGGTCATCACTAATTTCCAGAGTAGCGTACTTTTATACTTTCATTTTTTTACAATACAAACTAATGGTTTTATTCAAAATCACATATCACCAGCTGTCAATAAATCATGATGTTTCTCGCAATATATTTCATTATACCAAGTATAATGCATGTCATTATTAATGCTTACAAAGATCCATAAAGGTATATTGACCAATGATTTTGAGGCAAGTTTGTTATTTAAAAAAATGAATCTACTATCTTTCTTGGGCCACTCAGGCATTTCATTATAAGATCTAATAGAGTTTCCTAAATCTATTTCTTTTACTATGATTTCTTTTAGACATTCACAGATATATATTCTATTTAAATTAAATTTCATTAACTTATACTAACTCACACCTCACTTTGAACAAAAATAAGAAAGCATAATTTTTATTATTACGTTTTAAAACTCCAAACTCATGGAAATATCGCCTTGTTTGGGATCGTAAGTAAACTCGACTAAATTCCATTTGTGATTTTCTTTATTCAAAATAACTTTAGTAAGATGTTCTACATAGAAATTACTATGCTCTAATTTATATTTTTTCATGAATCTTTTCAAAATCTTAGAGTTAAGAAAGTCTTTTTCAAAAAACTCTGTGGTTTGAAACAATATATAAATCATATTTTCTGTTTTCAGAAATACTTTCAAATCAACCATATCACTTAAATAAATTAGTTGATTATAAAAGTAGTGTTGTTTGCCATTTATTGATTCTTTTTTGAAAAAATTTAAAGCATGAATATTAGCCAAATCAATAGTTAAGTTATCAATTTTTAAAATTTTTTCATCCAATATAATTTGTAAATTCAATTTATTTTCCATATTTAATTATTTTACCTATTGAAGTTAGATTTTTTATCTGAGTTTTCAATAAAATATTGAGTTCCTCCTCGACAGCTATAAAAAATTTCGACCTTTTTATGAGTTAATATTTCCTCTAAATCTTCTATCGATTTTGCGCTGTGATATCCATTACCATTAACCCTTCAATGAGTAAGCGGGGGAGATTGTTACGATAATGCCCCAATTGAAAGCTTCTGGGGAATACTTAAAAATGAGTTGATTCATCATTGTAACTATAAATCAAGAGAAGAAGCGAAAGCGGATATTATAAAATACATAGAGCTATTTTATAATCAGCAAAGAATCCAAAAAGGGTTAGATTTTAAAACACCGAATCAAATGGCAGAGGACTTTTACAAGTTAGCTGTATAGAATCTCCCAAGTGGAAGTCTCCTGTAATTTCAGCACACATCAGTAAACAGATGGTCTAAAGATAAGGTTGCTGTGCTTTGAGATTTCCCAGTTGAATCTGAGCCTGTATCATCAACACCTAAATGAATCCGGTAGGGTTTTGTTTGTTGCCTTCCCAGTTCTAAATCACTATAGCCAGGTTGATTACGTTGCTCTGAGGGTTTTATTTTAAAGTCTGCCTCAACAGTCGGCACACGTTTAAAGTTTTCTAAGCCTTGTTCAATATCCTGAATATTTAAAATATCCCCAGAGCGAACAGGCAAGGCATTAAATTTATGAGCACGCTTTGACGTCTCTTGAACAAATTGAATTTGATCTACCTTCCCAGCAATCACTTGTAGTTTAATCTCACCCGAGGCAATATTTTGTTGAGGGAGCAGCATTCGGGTAGTGACATAACCATGACTAATAATACTGTTTTGAATCAAATCTAAAGCTTGGTTTAAATCTTGTACGCCAATACATCGGCCAATGAGATTATGTTCAACTTGCGTGACGGGGCGCATAGTAAAAGTAAATTGACGCGCATCCTCCCCCATCAACACAAATTTTTTAATTTCAAACATACATCTTCACTGTTTGATTTTAGATATTGCAGTTATGTTTGGGTTTGAAGTTGTTTTTCTAATCCCGTTTGCACTACAGCTTCGGGCTGTAATTGCTTTTGTAATGCTTCATCACGTTGTTGCTGGCGCTGAACGGCATCTATTTATAAGTCTGGACGTAATTGTGGGTCAGCTGCATAAGCCGAACAACTTAATAAGCTTAACATAATGAATATTTGGTTTTTTTATTTTTTTAAATACATATTGAACATAGTGTAAGATAGTTTTATTGAATTACTACCAATTGATATAATTATGTAAACAAAAAATATACTTAACAAATTAATTTAAATAAGTGCTTAATTTATCTATATTTTATTTTCTATTAATTAACGACATTAAATACATACTATACCCTTTTTATCCTAGTAATGTTAATAGAAAAATTTTTATGCAAAAAAACTAAAGAAAATAAAAAAAAGATGCTCATGCTTTGGGGAAAACATGAGCACATAAAACTTAATATAGGGCTAAATTTTGTAATACATAAAAATGATACTTACCACACAAAATAATTTATGAACTCAAAATAATTGAATAAGAATCTTTAAACTCTCCTTCAATCTAGCTTACAGACCGTATAGAAGGCTCTTTTACAACCCCTCTTCCTAATTAAATTTGGCTTTAGAGGGAACCGTGTAGATTAGAATCACATATCACCTGCCGCTAATAAGTCATGATGCTTTTTGCAATAAATTTCATTATACCAAGTATAATGCATATCATTATTCACCCTCACTGAAATCCATTCAGGTAAATCATTCAAAGATGTTATATTTATTTTGTTTTCTAAAAAAACAAATCTGCTGTCTTGTTCTGGCCATTCAGGAGTTTCATTATAAGATCTAATAGAATTTCCTAAATCTATTTCTTTTACCATGATTTCTTTTAGACATTCACAGATATGTACTTCTTTATTTCCAATTTTCATATTTTTCTCACTTTACCCTCTTTAAAATTTTTACGCTCAGCTTTTTCAACATAAAACTGTGTCCCACCACCAGAATATGTATGTGGATCTTTCCATACGGTATTTCCATCATCATCCTTAAATGTAAAATTAGAATTAGCCTGAGCTTTACCTTTTGCTACACATAAATCTTTTTGAAGAATAAATGCTTTAACTTTAGTTCTCATATCTCTTGGTTTACTTTCAGCCCAATTCCATCCAGGTGTTACTTGTACTAAATCATGATATTTTTGAGCACTACCTTTAGATTGGTTAACAGTTGCAATAGTTACACCATAACCTAACCCCCCAGGTTCTAAAGCATAAAGTACTGTGCCCTTTTTTATAACCACATTTGTATAAGAATCTACTCCATCATAAGAATTATAAGGCTGACCAGGTTTTTGTCCTTGAAAAGCCTTAGCTTCAGTTGCTGGATTTCTCCCCTCACAAGGATTACCTGGACAAGGTTTCTTCTTAGGTGAACCTCCTCCTCCCTTCCCACTACTTCCTTTCGAACCTTTTACTCTTGCTAACCCTCTCGGATCAACCCAATCAATAGGATTCGGCGCATAAGCATAAACATTATGCCCACCTAAAAGCCCAATTGGATCTTTAGAAATAAAGCGCCCTACGTAAGGCGAGTAGTAACGATAACGGTTATAATGAAGCCTTGTTTCTTCATCAAAATACTGCCCTTGGAAGCGAATATTATTTGAAATGATTTCACTATTTTCAAAGAAGTTTGATTTCACTTTCTCTGCTTTACATTCACCCCAAGCTTTATATTGTGCCTTCCAAATGATCTGACCACTAAGATCACTCATCTCTTGTGGAGTCCCCAAATGGTCACAGTGATAGAACCAAACATCATCAAAGCCTTGACTACTCTGAGTCTTCTTCCAAAGTAAATCACGAGTAAAACTATATTTATCATCCCAAACAGGTGTTGTATGCACCTGTATAGGCGTTTGATAAACAGCTTGAATTAAGGGAATAAAGCTGTCTTTTTCATAAATATAATGCTTGGTATATGACTCATTTGACTCATATGCTAACGTATCACCATCCCATCCATAAACAAAATCCAGCTCTTGACCTGTATGATGGTGCTTACTTCTTTTTGCTAAACGTCGCCCCATCGCATCGTAACGATATTCAGCCGTATATTCAGTATTACGACTTCGAACCAAACGACCTAAAACATCCCAAGATAAGTTTAAATCCCCTTGATTTGATTTTTGAGCAGTCAACTGTCCATAAGCATCATATTGATATTGTTGATCTAAATATTGACGAACAACATTATTGACCAATTTCAAATAGCCATACTGGTTTTCATCTGTTCTACGTTCGTGAATTTGATTTTGCTGTTCCAGATGTCGATCTATTAAATTACTCGCAGGGTCAAAACTAAATTTTTCTTTACCTAATTTCGACGTTGCTTCAAGTAAACGTCCAAGTGGATCATATCTGTAATGAATATCACCACGACGGCTGTCCTGAATTTGAGCAAGCTGACCAGATTTATCATAACGATAGACACGTGATAATAGACTTGTAGTGTCTTGAACAGCATTTTGTTCTTGTTGCAATTGTGCATTTGCATAGCCATTTTCATGGCCTTGTACGATTTGTTGCTGACTCAACCGTCCTTGTTCATCAAAGTGTTCAAATTGGCTTAAACCGTTTGCATAATGTCGTGCAATTTCGCGATGCAAATCATCGCGTTCGAAGCTGACAATATCTTGGCCATTTAAAATTAAGCTATGGACATGACCCGTTCCATAAGTCAACCAATCAATATCTTGTCCATCTGGGCGTATCGTTTTAATACGGTCATTGATTTCATCGTAGCCATGTTTCCACACCGCTGTCATATGAGTTTTATTGTCTTGAATGTGCTCTCGAACTAAATTACCCACAACATCGTAGAACCACTCAACCTTACTCTCAGCATTTTTTGCCAATAAAATTTGGCCATGACTGTTATAGGCAAACTCTTCTAACTGCTGTTCTTCTAATTCATTTTGACCTTTGTATCCAAAACCAGAAGTACGTTGTTCAAGTCGCCCCATACTATCCATAACGAAGTGCTGAATACGATCTTTTGGTGCCAGCTTTCCAGACAAGTTTTGCCCTTGAGGCATTGCAACTTCGATACTGGTTTGAAGTTGACCATTTGTCTCGTCATATTGATACAGGGTTTCTTTGCCATCAAAATCAATTTCTTTGATTAAACGACCAGCTACATCATAAAAGAACTCAAAGGCCGCACCATTTTCATTGATTAATCGTTTGAGTCGGCTTAACTTATCCCACTCATATTTAATCTTATACCCCAGAGGGTCAATACGATAAGAAATTAGACCTGCTGGGTCATAGTCATAACGTGTTTTTTTCCCAGTTGGATCGATATACACCAACAGTCGGCCTTCGGCATCATGAATAAAATGTTCTTCTAATACATCGCTATATTTAATCTTTTCTAGTTGACCAAACGAGTTTAATGGTAAACCTTGTTCAAGAGGTTCTCTTGTTTCAGCCGTAAAATCACTATAAAAATATTCAACTTTATTTTTTAAAGCATTCTCTACTGAAGTCACTCGCCCTCTGAGGTCATACTCCCATTTTGTTTCTTTACCTGAACAGTCGGTATAACTGATTAAGTTCCCTTGGTCATCATATTTTAATTGTTTGCTTCCACCTTTCGCATCTGTGATTTGTATAGGAAGACCCATAGCATTGTAGTTGTACTTTGTTTCTCTTTTTAACGGATCAATTTCTTTTATAATGTTTCCTGAACCATCATATTCTTTAAACCAACGACCTTGTTCAGCATCTACCATACCAATGAGTTGATCCTGATCATCATAGTCATAGTGGATGGTCGCCCCATCAGGTTGGGTAATTGTGGTTAAGTTGCCATTCTCATCAAATTCATATTCATTGACAGCTGCGTCAGTATCAATATGTCTAACTACACGACTACATTCATCTCTGAAATACCATTCTTCCAGCCCATCAGGATAAACAATACGGTAGGTATAACCATCAATATCATAGTAATATTCTGTTTCATTACCATATGCATCAATAACATAGGTAAGACGAATATTCTCATCCCACTCTAAGCGAACCTCAGAGCTACCATCATCTGCCCATTCATGATATGCCTTAGAAGTCGGTGCAATGCCATCGTATTCTAAATTCATACCGCGACCTGTAAGATCGGTATAACGTGTTATAAGATGATGATGATATTGGTAATAATAACTTGCGCCATTTTCAGTAATGGCTTCAATTAAATCGCCTTTGTCATTGTAGTTATAGCTTGCTAGTGGACGTTTTAATTCTCCCTTTTCAATTGCCCAAACATCTTCAACCTTACCTTGACTATTTATGCTAAATGCGATGTGTAGCAACAATTGGGATTTATGTTTAATTAAAATATCTGAAATATAAGACTTATTATTGATCTTATGGTCATAACGAACTGCTGCCGTCATTCCATTTTTATACTCAATTATTGATAATCGGTATTCATCATTATATTTTTCAAAGATGTGCTTCTCATCTATACCAAATGAAATCATTTGTACATTTTCAGAAATCACACTGTAATAAAATCCTTCCTGTTGATCATGAATACTTTCCCCAACATTAATATCCGCTAAAGCAATTGGGCGCGCATCTGCCCCAATATACTGCAACCCTTTTAATTGACGGATATGTCCTTCTTTCTGTTCTGTTTCTTCTATATATTCTGTTTTATTAATAATGCGTGACATAAATGGCGTAAACCAACGCGCTCCAAACTCACCATCATCCAGTTGATACAAATTTGAAGCGTAGGTTCTAGAGAGGACAAAGCTAGACAAAGCAAATTCATATGCATCTACATGAGTTATGAATTCAGTTCCTAAAGCATAACTGATACTTCTTTTAGTTTTAGTCACTGGCTTGGTTTTACTTCCATTTACACCAGTTGTATTCAGTGGACAACTATCATTCGGATTGTTATTGGCACCCTTCTGATTTTGAATAGTTTCCAATTCCCCACTTGGTCTTTTTTTATCTTTCTGTGAAGTTTGATTCGGTTTAATTGCAACCGTCTTTTTTGCCTTCTTCAGTTTAAAGTTTTTTGCAGCTATCGAAAGTTTTTGTAATAACCAAGAAAAACTCATAGCTGTATTTGGATCGGCTAAAGACGCTAATTTTGACGGTACAGTATTACTAAATTTTCTGAAAACTCCAATTTGCTTGTTAATCAAGGCTTTTGTATCTGATCCTATGAAATAGGTTGCAGTACCAGCTCCTAAATTTCCATACTCTTTTCCAACAGCAGAAAGACCACTCGCTAAGAAAGAAACACCATGTGAAAATGCTTTTCCAGTATCACGAAAAATATTGTCACCAACTTTAGATAAACTGGCTTTTGCATTTTTAATGTCACTCCTTGAATTAAAAACTTTTCCCGTTAAAATTTTGCTCATACCATCAGCAAAATTATTGCCAAGCTCTTTAGCTTTGCCACCACAATCATTAACTGTCTTTTTAACTAAAGGCTGTGCCTTATCTGCAAATTTATCCAGCTCCCCTGCTACACGCTCATTAACATGATTAGTTAATAATTCAATAATTACATCAGGTATTTGTTTAGTTAAATTTTTGGATTTCAGTGTTTTCAATGCTGGCCTAAGCGCTGTACGAGCTGCGGCCATCCCAGGAGGTAAAGGAATCACTCCAACTAAATCAATTCCTAAATTTAGCCAATCGGGGAATCCTGGGTTTGGCTTCTTCGTAATTTCAATGACATCATAAACAGCATCTGTTAATGAAATAATATTTCCTATTACTGGTAAGCTTCCTGCAACATTTTTAAGAGTATCTAAATCAACAACACCCCCTGTATTTTGTTTTAGCCATTGATTAATTTTTTTTGTCCCAGCATTCACATCTGCCATTTTGATTGTATTGATTGGTGCAACTGCTGCTTTTCCAGTATTACTTCTCGTACTTACTTTCGTTTGCTGTTTCTGTGCTGGTTTTGGTGGATTAGCCATTCTTCTAATTCTCAATTCTTACTTAAATGTTAAATTCATAGCATTCATCGGGTTACTATTGATCAAAGTTGTGCTTTGACCCGTGGTATTTAAAGCTTTTTGTCTTAATGGATTTTTGATTGGTTCTAGGCTATTGCTAGCAACAACTCCTTGCACCCCATTGGCTATACTTTGCCCTTTAGAATTTTGTCCAAGTGCTTTGGGTACAAAGCTGGCGATTTGATTGGTCAACTGCGTTTCAGCACCTTGTTTTAGCATTGGGAGCAATGTCTTTGCCCCTCCATCTTTCAACATGCTGGCTGCTCCAATTGTTTTCTTAATTGTTTCAGGATTGGTAAATGCTTGACCTAATGTTTTCTTCGCTTCACTTACTGCATTTTTTAGTACAGATTCAGCCTTCCCCATTAAACTTTGTGCATCAGGATCATTTTCATTTGGCCACATAGGTGGTCGTTTAAAGTCACTCGCTTCATCCCATGGATTACGTTGATCTTCTTCAAATACAACTTTGGCTGCGCCTGTCGCTAATCCTGAAACACGGACAAAGCCTTTATCATCCAGTTGCCCTTTAAATTGCTTACCAAGTGAATCAGTAACGGTATAGCCGCCCTGTTTAACAAAATCGCCATGTGCATAATCATGTAATAACTCAAGTACCCCCTGACCACGCTTCGGTGGTGGTGGTAAACTTGATTTGGTACTCGCTGTCGCCCCACTTTGGAACACGTGCTGTGCTGCATTCACTCTAAATTCACCACCTGTTTTTGGGAAAATCCCAGAACCATTTAAGGTGATTTGTGATGTAGCCCCTGTGATGACAATCTCTTTAGGACTACTAATTTCGATACGGTCCTCTGTCGAGGAAATAATAATGCCTTTTTTAGCAAGTATATCCAACGCATCGGATTGAGCTTGGATCTCAACTTTACTCTGTGCTGCTACAGCTTTGATACCACCTTGCGCAGCAAACAAGCTCAGTTTATTTTGCGCCTGAGCAATCCAGTTCTTTTGAGTACTGAAGTTGATACTATCGCCTGCAATCTGATTGATTTGTGAATCAGCAGAGAAATGAATATCTTCAGCTGTACTTAGCGCAATTCCATCAGGTGAATTGAGTAATAAAACTGCCTTTTTGAATTTTGCAATTTTTTGTTCGAGTTGTTCTGCAAATTCTTTAAGATGCTCAAGCGATTCAATTTCATCAGTCTTTTGATTTTTAGCAATATCACTTAAAGCTTTACTGTTCGTCTGACTACCTTCTAATTGTTTCTTGGCAACTTCAGCATCTAGATGCTCACCTTTGGCTTGATCTTGTTTATACGTGGAAACAAGTAAGCCTTGCCCTGCACGGACGACTCCCCACTGGTCAGTACGCAGTTCAAAACCTTCACCTCGCCCTTCACTCGTGTCCGTTTCTTTAGGATGACTCAAATTCCCTAAATTCAGTTGTGTTGCACCATGACTGCTTTGTAGTTGGGTACTGATCTGACCCGTCGTGTCATCAAAGCGTAGTTGCCCAAAGCCCTCTCCTTGAACCTCTTTTGATCGGATCCCTGCCAGTTTTTTGGTATCAGGCAGTTTGCCTGTATTGTCAAACTTGCTTGGATGACGTTGTGCTTCATGGATGCGCCCCACGACAAAGGGTCTGTCGATATTGCCATCAAAGAAGTCGATAACTACGATTTCACCAATACGCGGTAAGAAGCGTGCACCATAACCTTCACCTGCCCAAGGTGTGAGCACATCAACCCAAGCAGAATCTGTGTCATTGTCATTTGAACCTGCACCGCCATCGTGAGTATTGTCTTCACTACGCGTGAACAGGAAACGGACTTTAATACGCCCCCATTCATCCACGTGAATTTCTTCACCACTTGGTCCAACCACTTTCGCGCGTTGTGGTGATGCAATAGGCCGTTGTCGCAGCGGATTGTACTCTGGAACAATTGTGATATTACGTCGTTGTAAGACGAGGTGATTGGCTTGGCGTTCTTCTTTATTATTTGTTGTAATTTCAACCTGTTGCCAATTGGTTTGTTTCAGCAAAGCTGTGATTTGATCGGTCAAATCTTTAGGTAAATTATTCTGATTATAGAATTTTTTGGATGTGATTAAGAATTCTTTGTCTGAGCCACTATGCTGATCAATTTCAGGGTGCTCATTGAGTTCAAACCAGTAACCCACTTGTGCATCTCGTACGGTCGAGGTAGCCATAAATTGCTTGGCTTGTAAGTCGTAAAAGTGACCAAGATTTTGATTAAACTTTTCAATCTGACTATTGCCTGATTTGGTCGTTCCATCTTCACCTTTAAGATCTTGTATCCATGCAGGTGAGAAATGCCACGCTTGCTCTAAACCTAGGCTGGCGTTGTCTTGATTATCACTATGACTATGTTTGCTTTGAACTGAACCCGCACCTTCTTCTACTTCTAAAGTGTTTGCTTGCCAATGCTGAATATGCACAGATGTTGGTTGTATAGAACGCTGCCCGACCAAATTTGTAATCGAATCACTGCTTTCTACAGCACTGCTACGATGGAAGCGAATATTCTGGCGCTCTAAACTTTGATATTGGGCGTTGTCATCAATCAGTCTAAGTTTTTGTGGCTGAATAGGTTCACTTGAACTGGACACTTTGAGCTGAGACTCATCAATAAGCCAGTTAATCCCCTCTGAAGAGAGTAACCTTTGAATAAATTCATTGTCCAACTCATTCGCTTGCATAATAAATGGGCGCACATCATATTCTTTACTTAAACCACTTTTATCCAAAATCAAACTTGAAGCAAATAAGGGACTACGTTGCTGCCACTCGGCAAAAATGGTTTGAACTACATCAACAACAGACTTCGCCATGAAAACTCTAGAATTACGTCGATGCTTCCATAAGGCTGTCGGGTCTTCCACGGTTAAACGGTATATGGTTAAAGCGCCATCGCTTGCCCCTACATCAGCCTTGGTGATGATGCCTGAAATACGATTGAGTTCTGATTTATCAGTGACAATATCGACAGCCACCTGACTACCAATAAATTGCTTTAACGGAATATGAGCGGAGGTAGATAAGCAAAGGAGCTGTAACTCTATACCTGCATTCAGTTCATGTGTTCCATCTATGCGCTGAAGGAATACTTGTTCGTTAAGCGAGGTATTGCTGAACTGAATATGAATGGCACGTTTTTGTGCACTAAGTCCAAGTTGCTCTATTGCAGCATAAATATTATTGGGCATCTTTATTATTAAATTTTAAGTTGTGGCTGATTGTACAAAAGTCTCAAAAAATTTCTTTAATTTTTTGTAACTTTAATAGAATTTTTAAGTTTCAGAGCTTTTTTCAATAAATGACCGATCCATCTGTAAGTTTCTATTTTTATAGTTTTGATATTATCCCAGTCATATTCAGCCTTAACCAAATTCATTCCTTTATCCACTCTAGAAATATTAAAGTTTTTCAGTTAATACCAAACCACTAAAATTTTATTTTTTTCATACTGGTTTGCAATTTGCTCAACTTTCATTTAACCCGTTAACAATTACAGCCTTCTACATAACCCGCAATTCTTGAAGCTGTTGCTTATCAGGAAATATAGGCATTCCCCAATAGATGATACAGTAGGCTACTACCAATAGCTTATACATAGTAGCAATTGATCTGCTATCGACAGACAGTTTAGATCATCACCTTATGCAGGATAAATATAAGTTAAGTACATCAATTATTATTCGAAAAAAAGACCCAGTTATTCACGTCAGATGTTTGAATTGAGATCCAGCCTGCTTATGTATATCAATATATGGCATAGAATTAATTACACAGGAAAGATGAGAAAATCTGAATGAAAAATTATAGTTTATTATAAGTTATACGCGTGATTTATTGATTATCTCTGCAAATTTCAACGGTTGTATTGGTCAAGAGTTAAATGAAACTTGCAACTTTCCAGATTTGGTATAGCTCAAATTACATTAAGTTATACATAAAAATTAAAAACTGAGTGTGTATATTTTCTTTGAATCATCCTATTTTAGAATATGTTTTAACCTCAATTCTTTTGGCTTTAATTCACATAAAAAACGAATATGATTTAAACCCTATTTTTAAATAGTTTAACGTCAAATTATCCAAGGCTTGATCATAAAAAGCACCATTAGCTCCCCTATGCGCTTGTTTTGGTGCAACTCTAAAAACACTTATAATCACTTAATTAAACCAAAAACTTAACTACAACCAATTGATTTATAACAATTATAACCAAAAACAAATCAAATTGATTAGATTGGCATAGATTCTGCATTTTTGTATTCCATCATGTATACAAGTTGGAATGCAAAAAATGAGTCAGAACAAATGCATTGGCTGGACACTTCAAGAATGGCAAACCGCTTATCTCAACCAAGACATTCATCTTGAAGATTTAATCGACTATGTAGCGCAATTACCACAACCTGATCATGCATGGATTTCAATTGCTACGACAGAAATACTTTCCCAACAAATTGAAGCCTTAAAGCAAAAAGCAGATCAAGCCACAGACCTCAGCAAAGAATTTCCTTTATACGGCATTCCGTTTGCAGTGAAAGATAACATCGATGTTGCTGGATTTATCACCACGGCCGCATGCAAGGCCCTGACAACTGTTGCTACGCAAGATGCGAAAACCATTCGCCTGCTTAAAAATGCAGGGGCCATTGTTGTGGGAAAAACCAATTTAGACCAGTTTGCAACGGGGCTTGTCGGGACACGCTCTCCTTTTGGTGCAGTCAGTAACACGTTTAACGCTGACTATGTCAGTGGTGGCTCTAGCTCTGGTTCAGCCAGTGTTGTAGCTCGTGGCTTGGTGCCCTTTGCACTCGGAACAGATACTGCAGGCTCTGGCCGTGTTCCTGCTGCATTTAACAATATTATTGGACTAAAACCGACTAAAGGCCGTTTTTCAAATCGTGGTTTATTACCAGCTTGTAAAAGCTTGGACTGTATTTCGATTTTCGCATTAACTGTAACAGACGCCGACACCATTGCCCAAATGATAGAACACTACGATGCGCTAGATAGCTATTCACGCCAGCATCCAAAGACTACACCTGCGAAACTCTCGGCTAAACCGCATTTTGCTATTCCCCAAAAACTGGAATTCTTTGGAGATGACCAAGCTAAGTATGCCTTCCAACTGGCTGTAGAACAGTTAAAAGTTCTCGGTGCTGAAATTACTGAAATTGATTTTTCGGCTTTTGAACAATTGGCAGCTCAACTCTATCAAGGCTCATGGGTGGCAGAACGTACGGCGGCGGTTGCCGAATTATTGGCTCAGCAGCCTGAGGTTTTCGATCCGACAGTGCGCACAATCATTCAAAAAGGTCATGATTTTAGTGCAGTTGATGCCTATAACGCAGAGTACTTAAAGCAAGACTTGACCCGAAAAATTCAAGATACTTTGGCCCAATTTGATGCATTGATTGTTCCTACCTCCCCAACCATTCATACCCTTGTAGAAATGGAACAATCACCGATTAGTCTGAACTCTGAGTTTGGGACTTATACCAATTTTACCAACCTCGCCGATTTAAGTGCTCTCGCCCTACCCGCAGGTTTCCGCACCGACGGTTTACCTTTCGGCATCAGCCTAATTGCACCTGCATGGTATGACCAAGCTCTGATTGAATTCGGAAAAATTTGGCAGACGCATTTGAACTTAAAGCTGGGGGCTTTAGACCGCTATGCACCCATTCCAAGGCTACAGAACTCAGTCTCTCCACATCATATCCGTGTTGCGGTGGTTGGAGCACACTTGACTGGAATGCCGTTGAACTTCCAATTGCTCACACGTGATGCTGTGCTTGTGGAAACCACGTATACCGCTGAGCACTATGCCCTGTTTGCACTGAATGGCACGATCCCACCTAAACCCGGTCTAGCCCGAGTCGATGAACACGGTCAGCAGATCATTGTTGAACTGTGGGATGTACCCACCGCTCGCTTTGGAGAATTTGTCGCAGAGATTCCGACACCACTGGGCATGGGCAATGTCGAACTGGCAGACGGTCGATGGGTTAAAGGTTTCATTTGCGAACCTTATGGCTTGAACGATGCCGAAAATATCAGTCACTTTGGCGGTTGGCGCACCTATATCCAACACTGTAACAATTCAAAAGTAGAACAAGCTTAGTCAAATTTAGGAATTATAAAATGTTTAAAACTGTATTGATTGCAAACCGTGGCGAAATTGCCGTACGTGCAATTCGCACTTTAAAAAAACTGGGGCTGACCAGTGTAGCGGTATATTCAGATAGTGACCGTTACGCACAACATGTCAAAGATGCAGACATTGCCATTGCTTTAGACGGCTTAAAACCATCCGACACTTATTTAAGCATTGAAAAATTGATTGAAGCTGCACAAAAAACGGGGGCAGAAGCTATTTTCCCAGGCTATGGCTTTTTATCAGAAAGTGCTGAATTTTCAGAGGCTTGTGAAAAAAATAATATTGCTTTTATGGGGCCAACCGCGACACAAATTTTAGAGTTTGGTTTAAAACACCGTGCGCGTGAACTGGCGGCGGCTGCACAGGTTCCTATGACACCGGGTACAGGCTTACTTGAAAGCTTAGATGAGGCAATTTCTGCGGCTACAGAGATCGGTTATCCCATCATGCTGAAAAGTACCGCAGGCGGTGGTGGTATTGGTCTTACCCGCTGTGATAACGAACAAGGCTTAGTTGAAGCCTATGAAAGCGTCAAACGTTTAGGCGCACAATTTTTTAAAGATTCGGGCGTATTTTTAGAACGATTTATTGACCGTGCGCGTCATGTCGAAGTTCAGATTTTTGGTGATGGCCAAGGTCAAGTGGTTGCATTGGGCGAACGCGACTGTTCATTGCAACGTCGTAACCAAAAGGTAGTGGAAGAGACCCCAGCGGCTCATCTCCCCGAAGCCACACGTCAAAAACTACACCAAGCAGCAGTTGAACTAGGCAAATCGGTCAATTACCGCAGCGCAGGTACGGTCGAATTTATTTATGATGCTGCACGTGATGAATTTTACTTCCTTGAGGTCAATACGCGCCTACAAGTAGAACATCCTGTCACTGAGATGGTGACGGGTTTAGACCTGATTGAATGCATGCTTAAAGTCGCTGCGGGCGATGCACTGGATTGGAATGCACTTAGCAACATCCAACCACAAGGTGCGGCGATTGAAGTACGTATTTATGCAGAAGATCCAGTTAAAAACTTCCAACCCAGCCCTGGTGTACTGACCGAAGTTGTATTTCCAGACAATTGTCGTGTTGATACATGGGTTTCAACAGGAACAGAAATTTCGCAATATTTTGACCCAATGATTGCCAAAATCATCGTACATGCGGACACCCGTGAACAAGCCATTGAGCAACTAAAAAGTGTGCTCTCTCAAACTCGTTTAAATGGCATCAGCACCAATTTAGACTATGCACATAGCGTGATCTCTGATGAACGCTTTGCACAAATGCAAATCTGGACACGCTTGCTAGATGACTTTGACTACGTACCGAATGTGATTGAAGTACTCCAAGCTGGTACACAAAGCTCGATTCAGGACTTTCCGGGACGTGTTGGTTATTGGGATATCGGTGTACCACCATCGGGTCCTATGGATGACTATGCTTTTCAATTGGCCAATCAAATTGTAGGGAATGATGCTAGCGCAGCAGGCTTCGAGTTCACTCTGCAAGGCCCAAGTCTCAAGTTTCACCAAGACACTGTGATTGCACTCACAGGTGCACCATGCCCTGCGCAACTCGACGATAAGCCCGTGAACTTTTGGCAACCGATTCACATTTGCGCAGGTCAAGTACTCAGCTTAGGACAGGTCGAGTCTGGTTGTCGTAGCTATTTAGCAGTGCGTCATGGGCTCGATGTCCCCCTATATTTGGGCAGTCGTTCTACTTTTGCTTTAGGTAACTTTGGCGGGCATGCAGGACGTGTGCTTCGTGCAGGTGACATGATCAAACTCGTCAACACAGCCCATCCAAATAGCGATATCCCTTTAGCCATACAAGAACCACAAGCTCTATCTCCTGCACTGATTCCAAGCTATGGCAAAGAGTGGAAAATTGGGGTGCTGTATGGACCACATGGTGCACCTGACTTCTTTAAACCCGAATATATTGAAGAGTTTTTTGCATCTGAATGGACCGTACACTTTAACTCCAACCGTCTAGGCATCCGACTGTCAGGGCCAACACCAAGCTGGGCACGTGAAAATGGCGGTGAGGCAGGACTTCACCCATCGAATGTCCATGACTGTGAATATGCCATTGGTGCAATTAACTTCACAGGTGACTTTCCTGTCATTCTCGCCAAAGATGGGCCAAGCCTGGGGGGCTTCGTTTGCCCTGTAACTATTGCCAAAGCTGAACTTTGGAAAGTGGGTCAGCTTAAAGCCGATGATAAAATCAGCTTTTATCCTTTAACTGTTGAACAAGCCAATGCCTTAGAACAACAACAAATTGAACGGATCGAAAACTTTGCCCACGCAGCCCTTAATTCTGAGCCGCCAAGCAGTGACATTCCGCCATCCGCAATTCTTGCCAGCTTAGAGGCAACTGACGTGTCTCCACGCACGGTATACCGCCAAGCGGGTGACAGCTATATCTTACTGGAGTACGGTGACAACGTTTTAGACTTGGCCCTGCGCTTGCGCGTTCACCAATTGATACAATTAATCCGCGCAGCCAATATTAAAGGCATATTGGAACTGTCCCCCGGTGTACGCTCGCTGCAAATCAAATATGATGGACTCACGCTTCCACAGCATCAATTGATCGAATTTCTACTCAAACTTGAACAGCAAATGGGAGATTTAAGCCAAATTAAGATCCCGTCACGGATCATCCATCTGCCGATGGCATTTGAAGACAGCGCAACTTTAGGTGCCGTTGAACGCTATCAAGAAAGTGTCTGTGCCAAAGCGCCTTGGCTACCGAACAATGTCGATTTTATTCAACGCATAAATGGTTTAGACAGTCGTGAGCAAGTCAAAGAAATTATTTTCAATGCCCATTACCTCATTTTAGGCCTCGGCGATGTTTACCTCACCGCCCCATGTGCAGTCCCGATTGACCCACGCCATCGCTTATTAAGCTCGAAATACAACCCTGCACGTACTTTTACCGCTGAAGGTACCGTAGGCATTGGCGGCATGTATATGTGTATCTACGGCATGGACTCTCCAGGCGGCTACCAACTGGTCGGACGCACTCTACCCATTTGGAATAAGTTCAAAAAGAACAAACAGTTTGGCGACAAACAATGGTTCTTAAACTTCTTTGATCAAATCAAATACTTCCCCGTATCTGAGTCAGAGTTAGAGCAATGGCGTGCCGACTTTGAAAATGGTCAAACACAAATTCAAATTGAAGACACTGAATTTGACTATGCAGCGTATTTACAACTACTTGAAGATGAAAAAGACAGCATTGCCGAGTTTAAAGCACAGCAACAACAGGCTTTTAGCGCTGAAGTCGGCTTATGGAAAGAAAGTGTTGATCATCAAGAACATCTGATTGCAGAAGTACCTGATGAGACCGACTACAGCGCCTATGCAGCACTACATGCTTCGATGACCGGTAATATTTGGAAAATATTAGTGGAACAAGGTCAGATTGTGAAAAAAGGGGAAACCATTGCTATCATTGAAGCCATGAAAATGGAATTACCGGTGTACGCTGCGGATGATGGTACTGTCAAAGCCATTATTTGTCGGGCTGGACAAACCGTTCATAGCGGTGAGCCTTTGGTTTATATGGAATAACACATGCCCAATATGACACGTGCAGGTTCAAGTTCAGACAATTTGTCTGAACTGGTTTACCAGAAAATTAAGAACGATATTTTTGATTTCAAATTGATGCCGGGTGAACGTTTTACCGAATCCGAAATCGCCTTGAACTATCAGGTCAGCCGCACGCCTGCGCGGCAGGCGCTATATCGATTGCAACAAGAAGGCTATGTAGAGGTAGCATTTCGTAGTGGCTGGACTGTCCGTCCATTGAACTTGCAATACTACGATGAGCTGTATGAGCTACGCATCATGATTGAGCAGTATGCAATTCGAAAGTTATGCAGCAGTGCATCTCAGCCATCGAAGGAAATGAAACACTTGCACAAGACTTGGATGGTTGCACCTGAGCAGTATCTGTCAAGTTTAAAAGCCATGGCGAAAATTGATGAAGATTTTCACTGTGCATTGGTTCGTGCCATTGGCAATCAAGAAATGATCAAAATTCACCAAGAGGTCAGTGAAAAAATTCGCATTATTCGGCGCCTCGATTTTTCAAAAATGGATCGAATTGAAGCCACCTATGCGGAGCATCAAGCCATTTTGAATTATATAGCACAGCAACAGACGGAGCTTGCCGTTGAAAAGATCAGTGCTCACATTCAACAAAGTCGAGATGAAGTAAAAAAAATTACTTTAGGTATGCTCAATCAGCATGCTGTTGTGAAAGCAAGTCACTAAGCACTCGATCAACATTCCACTCTCAAATAAAAAAGGCGCTTCATGCGCCTTTTCTTCAACCTTTGAACTTAAGCAGGAATACGTAGGACTTGGCCTGGGAAAATATCATCTGCATCTTTCAATAGCGGACGGTTGGCCTCAAAAATTTTATTGTACTGGTTGGCATCACCATAAAATGCTTTGGAAATTTTCGATAAGTTATCCCCCGATTTAACTGTGTAGAACTTACTTTCAGGTTCAGGGCTAGCCACAGTGAGTTGATCATCGACTTGTGCTACATGGTCAATATTACCGACGGCTAAAACAATCTTTTCTTTATCGGCTTGAGTCTGAACTTGCCCTTTCACGGTCGCCAAATCCGTGGTGGAGTTATAGCTGACTGAAAGTCCCGTCACAGATAAGCCCAATGCTTTGATATGACCCAATAACTTGTTGGCAATTTCTTGAGCCGATGGCTCTGCTGGTGTGGTTGGTGCGGCTTGAGGCTCGGCGGCTGCTGTGTTTTTCTTACCAATGCCTTTAACAAAATCAAAAAGACCCATGTGTATGCTCCATCTTGTTATATCAGTGTTGTTATATTGAATGCTCAAAAATGAGACACCCTTTTTTATACCCAAAAAAGACAACAGATTTGGTAGCGAATAGTCCTCTTAAGGTAAAGCTTTGTAAGTTACCCGAGTAAATAGCAGATTTTAAAGGTGAGTTAGGTGCTTTGCATTTTTTGAAAGGCATAAAAAAGCCACCCAACTGGGTGGCCTTTTCATTCAGCAAAGCTGAAACAATATGTATTAACCTAGTTTCTTAGAAACGTAGTCAATCGCAGATTGTACAGTTGTGATTTCGTTAGAATCTTCATCTGGGATTGTGATGTCAAAGTCGTTTTCGAAAGACATAACAAGCTCAACAAGGTCTAAAGAGTCAGCACCTAAGTCATCCATGAAAGATGCTTCGTTTTTGATTTCTTCAGCCTTAAGACCAAGTTGTTCTGCAACTGCTTGCTTGATGCGTTGTTCGATATCGCTCACAGGAATTCTCCTCATTGCTTGTGGCGTTTTTAATGCCGTTAGTTTAATTGAATCTTTAAAATTTTGAAAGTTTATCCATCAGCCAATTAGCTCATGTATAGACCACCATTTACATGCATTACCGTACCAGTAATGTAATTTGCTTTGTCTGATGCCAAGAAGCTCACCGCATTTGCAATATCTTGTGGATCACCTAAACGGTTTAAGGCCACTTGATCACTCATTTTTTTACGGATATCTTCGCTTAATTGCTCAGTCATTTCTGTTGCAATAAAACCAGGCGCCACTGAGTTTACAGTGATTTGACGGCTGCCCATTTCTTTTGCAAGGCTACGGCTAAATGCTTCAATACCAGCTTTCGCTGCTGAATAGTTGGCCTGACCTGGGTTAGCAAAATGTGCAACCACAGAACTAATATTAATAATTCGCCCAAAACGCGCTTTGGTCATACCTTTTAAAACGCGTTTCGACAAACGGTAAACTGCTTTTAAATGGATATTTAAAATGTCATCCCAGTCATCTTCTGACATACGTAGTAACAAATTATCTTTGGTAATCCCAGCATTGTTCACCAAAACCAACACAGGGCCATAGTTTTGTTCAATGTCAGTGACAAGCGCATCAATGGCAGCACCATCACGAACATCAAGCACTTTACCTGCACCGTGTTCACCGAAGCTTACAGCAAGTTTTTCTGCACCTGACTCAGATGTCGCAGTACCCACAACAAAATAACCGTCTTGAATAAGTTGCTGAGCGATGGCAGCACCAATCCCTCGACTTGCACCTGTCACGAGTGCAATTTTGCGTTCCTGTGTCATGCAATTTTTCCTTCAGCCACTAAAATGGCATTTAGTGCATCTTCCAAGCGTGATTTACTATCGAGTGGAAATGCTTTTTCAATATTAGGTAGACGTTTTGCCAAGTTTGCCAAAACATTGCCTGGACCACACTCTGCAACATATTGGATCCCTTGATCCTGAATAAACTGCATGGTTTTGGTCCACTGTACAGACTCATATAACTGAGCGGTAAGTGCTTGGCGGACTTGTGCTACATCTGTAGCAATTTCCGCGCCCACATTTTGTATTACAGGTATGCTAGGCAGCTCAATGGCAGTTTGTTCCAAAGCTTCTGCGAACTGTTCTGCAGCAGGCTTCATCAATGAACAATGCGATGGAACAGAAACTGGGAGTGCAATCGCTTTGCCGCTGTTTTCTTTGGCTAAAGCCATGACTGCTTCAACTGCTGCTTTTTCACCAGCAATCACCACTTGACCCTGAGCATTGTAGTTAGCCGCTTCAACTGAACCTTCAGCTTGACTCGAAACTTGTTGGCATAAAGCAACAACTTGCGCATCATCTAAACCTAAGATGGCCGCCATTGCGCCCTTACCCTGAGGTACAGCACTTTGCATCAACTTGCCACGCAAGTTTACCAGCTTGACTGCATCGCCTAAGCTTAGGCTTCCTGCTGCAACCAACGCACTGTATTCACCAAGTGAGTGTCCCGCCAAATACTTTGGTGCAACACCACCAAGTTCTAACCATACACGCCACAAAGCAATGCTGGCAGTTAACAATACCGGTTGGGTAAATTCAGTTTGGTCTAAACCTTCACCAGATTGTGCAATGTGCCACAAATCGAATCCAACCGCTTTAGAGGCTTCTGCAAATGTTGCTTCAACACTGGCAAATTGTTCTGCCAATTCAGCCAACATGCCAACCTTTTGTGAACCCTGACCGGGAAATACAAAAGCTGTTTTTGTTGCCTGAGCGACTTGATCAAGTTGTTTCGCAGACATAAAAAAGTCCTTTCTTGTCTTTGCTCTCGTTTATGGAGCGAAAATTTAACACTTAATTTAGGTCGATGTAATTGCCAAATACAACAAAAACAGCAGCGATAAAAATTCGACAACAAAAAAAGGGAGCTTTACGCTCCCCTTTTTTCGACTAAGCTTTAAGCTTAATGCTTCGACAATTATTCAGCAGATGCTTTAGCGAATAATTGACGACCACGGTAGATACCATCTTTAGATACATGGTGACGACGGTGAGTCTCGCCAGTAGCTTGGTCTACAGTTAATGCATTCTCGGTTAAAGCGTCATGTGAACGGCGCATGTCACGGCGAGAGCGACTTTTACGGTTTTGCTGAACGGCCATGATGGCTCCTTACAAATCGAAAAATATGGATCAGAACAAATTCAGTTGTCTTATACGGAAGAGTATAACACAAAAATTAGTTAAGTTTACCCTTCAAACTTGCCAAAACATCAAACGGATTATCCCGCTTTTCTTCAACAAGTTCTTCAACGGCAGGTTGGTGCTTATGTTCACAAGCGTCATGCTTAGCAGACAAAGGCATCAACAATAACAATTCATCTTCTATCAGAGACAGTAAATCAGCCGTCGCAGGCGCATCATAGCTACCTTTCGTCGTTGCTTCACTTTCACCTAAGACGATGAAATCAGCATCCTCATCCAAGCGCTCTATCAGTGACTCATCATCCACTAGAGCTAGATGAAAATCTGAAACGAGTTCAATGTTTACCGTGCCTAAACAGCGCTGGCATTCCATTGGAACATTCGTTTCAACGTGACCATCTAGCCATACAATACGATGATACGCATCCATTGATAGCTTACAGTCTATGTTAATCAATTGATCATCAATTGATCCAACAGCTTCACGGGCTATACGAGCAAAGCGAGACAATGGCAGTGTTCCTGACCATGTAAAGCCTTGTTCGGCCCATTTAAACGGCTCAATCTGTGCCGGAAAGGTATTTGCTGACATAATTAAGGCGGCAATTCTACAAATTCATCAGTACTCTGTCAAAGATTAAGATACAATTTTGTACTTATTTAGACAGACCATTTGGGTAACTTAAGTCATGCATCTGTTGCAGCCGCAAACAGAAGTGAGTATTTCATCACTTGTGAGCACAATTTCAACTGTCGATTCTGACATTTCAAACCGCCAAGTGCAACTCTCGACGTGGGAGAATTTGTGTACAGAAGCAGAACAAGTTGATTGGCTCATCTTACACTTTAATCGTTGGTTTTCCCACCTGAATGTCAACTTGGTTAAAGGTGACTTTGAACCTGAATATTTTCCCGCGATAGACAGCACCCCTGCGCGTATCCAATTTGCCCATGGTTTTTTTAATAGTGCATTGCATGAAATCAGCCATTGGAGCATTGCAGGAGACCAACGCCGTCTACTCCCCGACTTAGGCTACTGGTATGCACCCGATGGTCGTACGGCTGAGCAACAAGCTTTATTTGAACAGGTTGAAATTAAGCCGCAAGCCATTGAATGGTTATTTGCCACAGCTTTTGGTCGGAAGTTCCGTGTTTCCTTAGACAATCTGACTGGTGAAGGTGGTGACGGCAACCGCTTCAAAGACCATGTTTTCGCTCAAGTTCAGGCTTATTTTTCAGGCCAAGCCCAATTACCGCGCGATGCGAAACACTTCATTGACTGCATTTGCCTATGTACCCGTGCTGGCAAAACATTACAGAGCAATGAATTTCAAAGAGAAATGCTCGACTAAATTTAGCACGATTCACATTTTGGTCATTGAACATCACTGAGATAAAGCGCGATAATGTTGAAAAAACCATCAGGAGATAAAAACGATGCTTCATTTAAGAGTCCATCCTGATAACCCTCAAGCACGCTCAATCAGCCAAGCAGTAGAACGGATTCGCGCAGGCGATGTGGTGGTGTATCCGACCGATGCCGCTTATGCCATTGGCTGCCAGATTGGGAATAAAAATGCCATGGAGCGGATTGCTCAAATTCGCGGCCTTGGGGCCAAACATCAATATGCCATCATTTGTGCAGATCTGTCCGATATTGCCACTTATGCCAAAGTGGACAATGCTATGTATCGTTTACTGAAAAACAATACACCAGCCGTGACCACCTTCATTTTGCCTGCAACCAGTGAAGTACCTAAACGCTTGATGCATCCGAAGAAAAAAACCATTGGTTTACGTATTCCAAGTAACCCAGTGTGCCAAATGTTACTTAAAGAGTTAGGCGAGCCGCTACTGACCAGTACCTTAATCCTGCCGAATCAGGAAGAACCGCTGGATGATCCCTATGATATTGAAATGCAACTATCAAAACGAATTGATGTGTTTATCGACAGCGGGCTGGGCACCTTGAGCACCACCAGTATTGTCGACTTATCAGGTGATCACCCTGAAGTGATCCGCCGTGGGCTTGGCGATGTCAGCGCATTTGAATGATGCGCTACATTTATTCGCTAGTGAAACTGAATCTCACATTCTCAAGAGATCAACATGACGCTGTTTATGGTTTTGCTCAATCTGGATCAATTTCCCGAGCAACATAATTTATATGTGCAGCGTCCTTGGACGCTTGAGTCCGAGACCTTGGTGCAACGCCATAGCTCAATCAACTGCAATATGCAGAAAGACAATCTGTACAGCTATTTTCTCTCGATCGCGACCATCCAACAATACTTTAAATATCTTGAACCCAAAAATCTCTGCCTACAAGATAGCTGTCAGCGCATCATTGAATTTGCGCTACAAGCACCTGAGTAAATCGTGAATGAATCTTTTCCTTGGCGTCAACTGACCTATTTACTTGAGCTTCAGCTACTCTCTTCACTCATTCAAACCATCTATCAAATAAAAGCGTTGCCCTCACTATTCTAATCTCAATAAATCTGTATCGCCCATCTACCTATCTGCAGTAAATCGATTATTTTGCAAACTACAGGACTATGCCCTAAGTGTGCCAAGTTCTCTCAAACCCACCCCATTTCTGCAAATTTAGCTACGACATCAGTGGATAAAAAGCATCACACAAATAAATACTCTATATTTATTTACAGCTTTTTTTGTTATTTGGTCGGTGAAATCATGTATTCACACCGCAATTTGTTTTACACTAAGCCCTATTAAAATTATGTATTTTTTAAATCACCTCTACTTTTTCTCCTAAGTACTGATTCGAAAAAACATAATCATGCCTTTGAAAATTCGCGTGGCCAATAACTGTAATGAATCAATCCGTCCATAATGCCATGGAAGATCTTCCACAAATCCGTGTTATGGATGAGTGGCATGACTCCATCCCCGAGGATTTATATATTCCTCCCGCTGCATTTGAAATTCTTTTAGAGCATTTTGAAGGACCACTCGACTTTCTGATTTACCTGATTCAAAAAAACGGCTTTGACTTATTACAGTTAGATATTGCCCCGATTGCAGCGCAATACCTGTCTTATATGGATGCCATGAAGTCGCTGAACATTGAGCTGACAGCAGACTATATGGTGATGGCCGCACTCTTAGCTGATTTAAAGTCACGTTTGCTGTTGCCAAAAGCACCCAATACAATCCAAATTGAAAAAGATCCAAAACAAGAGCTGATTGACCGTTTAGAAACTTATCTCCGTATTAAACAAGCGGCTGAACGCTTGGGGCAAATGCCTATATTAGAGCGAGACACCTTCTCAACCAATGTCAGCTTAGGCCAAACTCTAGACAATAATGACGGTCATGATGTGCAACAGCTGCGTGATGCACTGTTCTGCGTGTTTAACCGACCTGAGCCGATCACCCATCAAATTGCACAAGAACCCGTTTTACTTGAAGAACGTATGGCTTTTATTGAAAGTAAAGTCGCTTCAGGTGAAGTTTTAGTTTTTGAATCTTTGCTGCGCCCCATCCAAGGTCGCATGGGCATGGTTGTGACGTTTATGGCCATTTTAGAGTTAACCCGTCAGCAACGTATTCAAATTGTGAGTTCAGGTGTTGAAGCACCGCTTTCGATACAAGGAGTCAAAAAATAATGTTAGAACAAACCGCTCCTGTAACGAATGAAGACAACTTGCATGAAGTGTTGATGCAATTAGAAGCGATTATTTTTGCCAGTGATGCACCTGTTTCACTTGCACGATTGAAAGAATCGTTCCAAAATCAATATAGCAAACAAGATTTACGCCAGTTTTTACAACAACTTGCCATGCTACAGCATGGTCGTTCGATTGAACTGATTGAAACTGCTCAAGGTTTTCGTTTTCAGGTTCGAGCAAAATACCGTCAAATGGTTGCACAAACGTGGCCAGAGCGACCAACTCGTCTCTCGCCATCGCTACTCGAAATGTTGGCCGTGGTTGCTTATCATCAACCCGTCACTCGAGCAGATATAGAACAAATTCGAGGAGTCTCAAATAACAGTCAACTGTTACGCACGTTATTTGATTGGAACTGGATTAAAGAATCTGGTTTTCGTGAACTCCCAGGAAGACCTGCGTTGTTAGTTACGACGCCCCAATTTTTAAATGCATTTGGCCTAAATTCTTTAGGTCAGTTGCCTCCCCTGCAGGATGCCAAGGAAGCTTTTATGGCGCTCGATGCGAATGCACCGAAGTCGTAAATAGGTGAACTGTTGATGATAATTTCTAAGGTTATGCTGTCATGAGTGAAAAGTTGCAAAAGGTACTCGCACGAGTTGGTTTGGGTTCTCGCCGTTATATGGAAGAAGTCATTGCCGCTGGTCGTGTGAGTGTCAACGGCCAAGTTGCCCAAGTAGGCGAACGTATTGAACCAGGTGATGAGCTTCGCATCGATGGTCGTAAAGTATCGTTCCAAATTGAAGATGAAATTCGTCGTCGTGTTCTGATTTACTATAAACCAGAAGGCGAAATTTGTTCACGTAACGACCCTGAGTCACGTCCAACGGTATTCGATCAATTACCTGCAATCGCGAATGATCGCTGGGTGATGGTAGGACGTCTGGATATTAACTCAACAGGTCTACTGTTGTTCACAAATGATGGCGAACTCGCGAATCGCTTGATGCACCCATCAAATGAAGTTGAACGTGAGTATGCTGTACGTGTTATGGGTGAAGTGACGCCTCAAATTAAGAACAACATGCTCAAAGGTGTGGTGTTAGATGATGGCCCAGCGAAGTTTGAGTCATTCTCTGAAATTGGCGGTGAAGGGATTAACCGCTGGTATCAAGTGGTGGTAAAAGAAGGCCGTAACCGCGAAGTACGTCGTATTTTTGAATCGCAAGGTTTAAAAGTCAGCCGTCTACTCCGTACACGTTATGGCACGGTTATTTTACCACGCGAACTACGTACGGGTCGTTGGATGGAGTTGGACAAAAACGACATCGACAACTTAACCAAAGCGGTTGAGCTAAAGCCGCGCCAAGGCACTGGTTTATACGGCATGGCAAAACGTCGTACTGAACGTATGCAAGAAAAACCAATGGCTGCGCGTCGTGGTGGTTTCTTACGCCAACAGCGCCGTGACAATGAAGATGAAGGCCAACAACAAGCGAAGCCAGCTTTCAATCGTGAACGCCGTGAAAATCCAAATGGACATAGCCAACGTCGTCAGGACAATGCACAAACTGGTTATGGTCAACGTGAACCACGCCAAAACTCAGGCTATGCACAACGTGACAGCCGTCCAGAGAACTTTGGCAACAAAGGCACTTATGGTCAACGCGACACGCGTGATGAAAATGCGCCACGTAAACCTTTTGGAAATAAAGGCTTTAAAAAGTTTTAATTTTTAAAGTCAAAATTTGAGCCACTTTCGAGTGGCTCTTTTTATATGTGTTTACGCTGCAATAATCACTTTCTATTCTGTAACACGAACAAGCTGCAAGCTCCTCATAAAAAACGCCCAACCTATTGAGCGTTTTTATTCTCCCGCCAACAGCCACCACCCATTCATGACACACTTTGTGGAATAGCACTGAGTAAGCGTTTGGTATATTCGTGCTGCGGTGACTGGTACAAATCATCTGAATTGGCTATTTCCACCAAATCACCATGGTTCATCACCATGATTTGATCTGAAATATATTTCACCACTGATAAATCATGTGAAATAAAGATATAACTCAGTCCAAATTCATCCTGTAAATCTTGTAGCAAATTCAGTACTTGGGCTTGTACCGAAACATCCAATGCTGATACCGACTCATCACAAATCAAAACCTCAGGTTTTAAAGTTAGACAGCGGGCAATAGCAATACGTTGACGCTGTCCGCCTGAAAACTCATGTGGATAACGATAAAAAGCCTGTGCAGGTAAGCTCACGCGTTCCAACAAGTCCAAAGCCATCTGTTTGCGTTCAGTATCATCCGCCCCGATACGATGCACTTGCATCGGCTCCATTAAAATCTGCCCGACAGTAAAACGAGGATTGAGTGATGCATAGGGATTTTGGAAAATGATTTGAATCTTGCGTTGATACCGAGCAAACTCTTTTTCTGACATGGCCAAAATATCTTGACCTTCAAACAGCGCTTTTCCTCCTGTCGCCGCCTGTAAGCGCATCAGCAATAATCCGATGGTCGTTTTCCCCGAACCAGACTCACCCACCAAGCCCAAAGTCTTGCCTTTTGCCAGTTGAAAACTCACGCCTTTGACCGCTTGAAATTCCTCTTTTCCGAATAGTCCTTTACGACTATAAAATGACTTTTTAAGGTCACGCACATCTAAAATAACCGCTTCTTGGCCAGTTAAACCGCGAGATCTTTGTTGAAGTGACTCGACATCGATAGTATGCGTCTCAATATAGTCATCACCCTTTTGCTGCATGAAATCACTGATCATGGGCAAACGCATGGGACGTTTAGATAGTTGCGGACGGCAGTGCAACAATGCTTTGGTATAGACATCTTGAGGGCGTTCAAGCACATCTTTAACCCAGCCTTGTTCACGAATTTGACCATGCCGCATCACAATTACCTGATCGGCAATTTCCCCGACTAAAGCCAAATCATGGGTAATAAACAGCATCGACATTTGGTGCTTCTTCCGCAATGACTCCAGCAAATCTAAAATTTGCTTTTGAATAGTGACATCCAGTGCTGTTGTCGGTTCATCCGCGATCAAGAGTTTGGGTTTACACGCAATCGCCATGGCAATCATGACGCGCTGCTGCTGCCCACCCGACAACTGCCCCGGATAAGCATCAATTTTGGTTTCAGGAGATGGAATCCCAACTTCTACCAAGAGTTCCAAAGCACGTGCACGCGCCTGCTTACGACTCATACCCAAATGTAACTGCAAAATTTCTGCAATTTGTGAACCTACCGTAAACACAGGATTCAGTGATGACATCGGCTCTTGAAAAATCATGGCAATATCTTTGCCGCACTTTTTCCGCATTTCACGGCGAGGTAAGTCGAGTAGGTTTTTCCCCTCAAACAGAATTTTACTGTCCAAAGCAATTTGACTACTTTCAGGAGGCAATAGTCCCATGGTCGCTAGCGATGTGACCGATTTACCACTGCCAGACTCCCCAACCAAGGCCACAGTTGTATTCACTGGAATACTAAAACTGATGCCTTTGACCGTTTCAATGTACTGCTTTTCTTCATTTTTAAAGCTGACACGCAAGTTTTCCACCTGAAGTAAGGCTGGCGCTGTCATATGATTGAGTTCAGACATTCTCATGCTCCTATTTCAGTTTCGGGTCTAATGCATCTCGCAGTGCATCGGTAAACATTGAAAATGCAGTGACCAGAACAGCCATCGCCACAGATGCAGCCGCTAACTGCCACCACTTGCCTAAAATCAATTCACTTTGCGCCTCATTCAACATGCTGCCCCATGACACCACACCGACAGGGACACCAAAACCTAGGAAGCTCAAAATCACTTCTGACTTAATAAAGGCCACCACTAAAATTGACATTTGAACCAGTGCAATATGACTGACATTGGGAAATATATGCACAAAGATACGTCGGCTATGACTCACTCCAATCGCTTTTGCCGCCAGCACATATTCCCGCGAAGTATGCTTCATATATTCGGCACGAATTAAACGATATACTCCCGTCCACCCCGTTAAACCCAAAATCAAAACAATGGATAAGACGCCTTTTTGTTGTAGTACTGCAGCAATCGCTAAAACCAAGAGCAGATAAGGAATCGAAGTAAAAATGTTATAAAACCAGTTCAAGACATCATCGACCCAGCCACCAAAGTAGCCCGAAATTGCACCTAGAACGGTACCAATCACGACAGCAAGAAAAGCTGCGACTAAGCCCACAATAATTGATGTTTCTGCGCCTTTAATGGTTTTCAGTAAAACACTTTGTCCCCATTTGTCGGCACCTAAAATCAGGCTTTGCTTGAGTTCCGCTTGCTGATCTAGTAAATGACCATCCAGCGCTTGGTCAATCGCTTTCATGTCTTCAGCTAAAGGATCAACAACCCCATAGTAATCAATAGCACCACCTACACCCTGTTCAGCAGCAATTTCTGCGTTGAGCTCACGAATCACATCTTTTAAAGGATCGACAGGGTTTTCAGGCACAGCCGCTTCGACTTTTTGTGTTTCACTTTGCGTAGCAGGTATCGCTGCTGCACCGATAAACGTAGGCGGTGCATAACTCACCGCGACTTCTTTATTCCAGTCTTTTGCAATCAATCCTGTGGATGACAAAATTAACAGCACCAAATAAAACAGTACGATTAGGAGGGAAAACATGGCGATTCGATCGCGCTTTAAACGGCGCATGGCGAGTTGCCATAGCCCTGTAGATGCTGTTGTAGGTTCAGCAGTATCTGGTTTTCTTTTAGTGAGAACACTGAGCATAATTCACCTACTTCAACTGTACACGTGGATCGACCCATTTATAAATCAAATCGGCAATCAAGTTGAAAAACATCGTTGCGAGAGCAACGTACACAGTAATGGCTTTAATCACAGGAAAATCACTACGCTCTACCGCAATAATCACTTCACGACCAATGCCCGGAATACCAAAGAAACGCTCAATCAAAAATGCACCAATCAGCAAAGCAGGCAAACTTGCCATCACGTCTGTAATAATTGGAATCGAGGCATTGCGTAGCACATGCACACCTAAAATGCGCCGTTCGCCAATTCCTTTGGCACGTGCAGTACGAACATAGTCTTGATTGACTTCATCCAAAACAAAACTACGATACAACCGTAAAGTCGGGGCAATACTGACCACCAACATGATCAGAATAGGTAATAAAGCATACTTAAACAGGTTTTCGCTAAAGCTATCACTCCAGCCTTGGACTGGAAACCAGCTCAGCTGATAGGCAAAGACATACTGAAAAACAATGATATACACCAAGATACTGATCGACATGCCAATCGTACACAGCATCATCACCATACGATCCGTTAAACTGCCGCGTACCGCTGCTACCGCCAAAGCCAACACAATAGAAATGATGGTTTGTAAGATCGTCAGTGGAATGAGCAAAGTCAGTGAAGGCCCGAGTCGTGTCGTGATGATTTGCGATACTGACTCTCCTGTACTCCAACTTAACCCATAATCAAAAGTCAGAATCTGTTTGATGAAAATCCACAGTTGCACATAATAGGGCTGATCGACCCCAAGCTGCTGTCGGATATTTTCAATCTGTTCAGGGTTCGACATTTTCCCTGCCAAAATATAGGCAGGGTCGCCACCGACCCAGTTAAACAAGAAGAAAATCAGCAGCACCACCCCAAGCATGGTCGGGATCATTTGCCAAATTCGACGAATAATATATGCCAGCATAAAAATGCCCCTTATTTCACCCGTTGACCAGTAATTTCATCGAAAAAGGCTTTGTTATCAGGTTCACGACCCAAAAAGTCTTTGACCAATGCTTTGGCAGGTTTTTGACCGCCTTGGGACAAAATCGTTTGACGATAGTGCTGTCCCACTTCAGGGTTATTTAAGTTATCACCAAAGGCTGAAAGCATGTCCAACGCCATCACTTCTGACCACATATAGCCGTAGTACCCCACTTGATAACCACCCATGATGTGACCAAACTGCCCTGGAAACTCGGTGGTTGGAACATAGCCCAAGGCCGTTGCGCCTTCCATTTTTTCCCAAACCTTTAAGGGCTGAACCTCTCGTGCATCACTGCCATGTAGCGCCATGTCATACTGCGCATACAACGTCTGACGAGCATAATGCAAACCACGCCCATAACTATGCACTGCATTGAGTTTAGTAATCAACGCATCATCCACGCGTGGGCAGTCAGGTTTGCAGTAGTCTGCCACCTTTGACAAAGTCTCTTTACGTCGCGCCCATTCTTCATACATTTGTGACGGCGCTTCAACAAAGTCCCGTTCAACCGAAGTTCCTGACTGAGATGAAAAGCGTGTGTTGGATAAAATGCCATGCAACGCATGACCAAACTCATGTACAAAAGTTTCTAACTCATCACTATTTAAACCATTGCGGTTAAAGTTAGTGACCAGTGCTGAAATCGGTTTGCGCCCAGTTAAGCTACTCCCGCCATAAACACCCCACACAGCAGCATGTCCATATTTACCTTTACGTGGAAATTTATCCATATATAAGCCACCGAGCAGTTGCCCTGTTTTGGCATCGGTCACATCGTAATATTCCACTTCATCTTGCCAAACTTCGACTTTGGCAGGCTTAAATTTGATGCCATACAGGTTTTCAGAAATGGCAAATAGCCAGTCTTGAGAGGCTTGCGTTGGAAAATACTGACGTAGTTGCTCTTGATCGACCTGATACTTGGCTTTGCGTAACTTTTCACTCCAATATGCTTCGCTCCAACGCTCAATACTGGCTTGCTCAACAGGGATATTTAAACTTTGCGCTTTAAACTCACGTAGAGTTTGGACTTCCTTCTTCTCTAGGGGTGCTACGGTAGCATGTACCTCTGCCAAGAATTTATTCACGGTTTCAGGCGTTTTCGCCATCCGGCTTTGCAATACCCACTCGGCATAACTGGACTTACCAAACAGTTTGGCTAACTCATAACGTAAGTCCATGGCTTGCTTCAGCAGCACTAGATTTTTCTCACCGCCACGTCGGGTAAATGCAATTTGATAACGCTTACGTGCATCATCGTTATCTGCCAACTCCATAAACGGACGATAATCGGGATACTCAAAACCGAGTAAATAATTGCCTTTATCATTTTTCTTTAAGCCGTCGATATAACTTTGTGGTAGGCCTTTTAGCTCATCAGGGGTAAATTCGAGTTTTTCAGGATTATCACGTACATTACGTGCGTACTCTTGTTCAATTTTTGCCAGTTCATCAAAAATCTCTTTTAAGCGTGCTTGTTTATCTGCTGAAAGCTGTATCCCTGTTTTTTCAAAACCTTCCAAAATATCTTCACGGAACTTGGCTTCAATTGGATCAGCAATTTTTATTTTCTTAATTTGTTGATACAGCTTTGGATTTTGATACACATCGGTTTGGAATTGGCTAATTTTAATTTCACAGTCTTCAGCCGCTTTACGCAGTGCTTCATCAGGGTCAACATTGCTATACAAACCAATCGGGCCGTAAAAATCTTCAAATGATGCAAAAATACGATCCCATTCAGCCAATATAGGCGCTGCTGCCGTTTCGTTTTTAAGGGGCTTATTTTCAAACGTTTTAAGTTGCTTTTTCACATCCGCAATTTTGGCATTACACATTGCAGGGATGTCTTTAGCTTGAAAGCTGGGTAATGTTTGGCGCGGTGCTGTTTCCGCCAAAGCCATCTGACTCATCCCTAGGCCCAACATGCACAATGCAGTGAATTTAAAATGTTGCTTTTTCATCATGACTCCAGTTTTGTTTAATTTCTATTTCTTCAAATCAATATCGATATACATCCACTCTGCGGGCAGTATGGGATGCTTTTTAAAACCAATCACACGCGGTTGTGCCAAGATATTGCGGTAACGCGCGCCAATCACCTGTACAGGCATATACACCTCCAACAGGCGTGACATTTTGGCGTAGATTGCATCGCGCTCTGGGCTTGGTGCCATCTTTTGTGCTTGTTCATATAGGCGGTCATATTCAGGAATTTTGACGCAGCCATTGTTGGTGATCTTGATGTTTTTGCCATAAAACAGCTGCATAAAGTTATCTGCATCTGGGTAGTCTGCAATCCATGCTGATGCTTTAAACATGGTTTTACATTGTTTTTCTAATTTCAAAGCTTCAGCAAAAGGCATCGACTTGGTGGTCATTTTAATTTTGATACTGTCTAAGGTTTTCTTCCAAAACTCAGCCTGTTGTTGACTGCGTAAATTATTGCCCGAAAGCGTCATCTCAATCACCAAAGGTTTGCCATTCGGCTGAGTACGCCAACCATCCGCAGCTACTTTATAGTGATAACGATCTAACAATAAATTTGCCGCTTTGACTGAGTAAGGAATACTGCTTCGATAATTGGGATCGTAGCCCACCACACCACTTGGAATCGGTGCTTGCAGTTTTTGCGAATCGCCTTTTTGTAAAATATTGATGTAATTATCGGCTGAAAAAGCCATCGCCATAGCACGGCGTAAGGCAATTTTATCTTTACTTAAGCCGCCGACTATTGGGTTTTGCATGTTCCAATAATGATAGTCAATCGAAGGATCGGTGATCCGTGACAGCTGTACACCTTTCTTAACCAATTCCGGTTTAAGTTTTCCATCTTGCAAGGCTTGAACCGTCAGCTCACCATCTAAGGCAAACAAATCCACTTCATCTTTAATAAAGGACAACCATCGCGACTGACCTTCTTCCATCACCTGAATATCAATCTCGCCAATTTGCGGCATCTTTTTGCCTTGCATGGCTTTGACGATCTTTTGGTCCTCAGGCGTACTGGCCTTAAAGTTCCAAACAAAACTTCGGAAATCAGGGTTAGCCTTTAAAATAATCCGCGAACCCGGCGTCCAACGACTGAGCATATACGGCCCCGTTCCTATTGGATGCCCCATCACAAAACCCGCTTTGTCACGATATTTTTCGATGACTTCCCGTGCAACCGCACCTGCAGGCTGATGCGCAAGCAGCATTGGAAAGTTCTGATCTGGGCTGGTCAGGCGAATAACCAAGGTATAACGGTCTGGTGTTTGTAAACCAGCGACAGATTGGTCGTAATTAAATTTTCCCGTTTTCTGCGCCTGTTTCAGCAAAGTGTCCATCCCTAAGATTCGCCCATCGAGCAGCCAACTGTTAGGTGAACGCAAACTCGGATCCAGTAAGCGTTTAAAGGTATACACATAATCAGCCGAGGTCAGCTCACGCTTTTTACCTTTAAACACTGGGTCAGCAGCAAAATAAATCCCCTTTTGCAGACGAATGGTGTAGGTCAATCCATCCGCACTCACCTCGGGTAAAGCCGCAGCTGTTCGTGGCACCAATTTCGCAGGTGAGGCCAAATAATCATAGGTAAACAAAGTTTCAAAAATCGAACCATTGACATGCGCCGAGTACAAGTCATGCACACCCGCAGGGTCAAAGCCTGTTTCAGCCACAGGAAAAACATAACGTAAAACTTTTTTCGGGTCGGCAGGACTTTGCGCAAAACTGGAAACTGAACTACTCAGCAGAATGCTGCCTGCCAAAATTCCCAAACCCCATCGTTTCAATTTCTGATTTAGATTTCTCATTTTGTTCTACATCTCAATTATTTTTTTATGGGCTGAATATCCAAATACTGCCAGTTGGTGTTCATCATCGGATGTGCTTTAAAACCCTGAACTTGTGGATGTAACAACCAATTTCGAATACGACTGTTATGAATAATCCATGGATTATCGGCTTCAATTTGACGACTGAGTTTTTCATAAAATGGCAAACGCTGAGGTGGTGGGAGTGCCATTGCTTGTGTATAAAGTGCATCATAGGCTTTGGACTGGTAGCAACTGAGATTGCCCTGAGCCGAATTGGGCCCATACAGCAGCTGGGCAAAGTTTTCCCCTTCAGGATAATCGGCAATCCAAGCCCCACCCCAAATCATGTATTTACATTGCATCGCTGCTTTTAAATTGTCAGCAAAGTTACTCACCACAAAGTCAGCACGCAGACCAATCGCATCTAAATTTTTCTTCCATAGTTCAGATTGAATCACCGAACTGGAACTGTTTTCAGTCATAAACTTGAGCGTTAAAGGCTGACCATTCGGTAGTCGGCGGTAACCATCTGCTCCCTTCTTATAACCGAAATGATCCAGTAATTTATTCGCCAAAAGCGGGTTATAGGCCACACTACTCCGATAATTCGGATTAAAGCCTTGTACCCCCTCAGGCACCAACATCTCCGACTTCACCGCCTGCCCTTTATACAGTTGTTTAATCGCTTCTGCTTGGTTATAGGCCAGACTAATCGCACGTCTTAATGCAACTTTTTCAAGCCCAAAACCACCCACTGTAGGGTCTTGCATATTAAACATGGTATAGGTGATTTCAGCATCTTTATTGGGGAAATGTTGAATACCCTGCTTGACCAGTTCAGGTTTGAGTTGTTTGCCATTTAAAGCCTGTGGTACCGCATTGGAAGTCAGTTTGTCAAAGTCGAGTTGTCCCGATTTGAACGCGAGCCAGCGAGACTGTTCTTCTTCAATAATACTGACGCTGACTTTGCCGATTTGTGGCATTTTTTTGCCTTGCATCTCCTTGACCAGACGGTTGTCCCAACTCGAACCTGTAGATTTAAAACTCCATGTAAAACCACGATATTTCGGGTTGGCCACCAGTTCAATACGACTCCGCGGTACATATTTACTCAGTTGATAAGGCCCTGTTCCCACGGGATGTTGCGCGATTCGGTCCCCATAAAACTCCACCACTTCCCGCGCTGTTCCACTAAATGTGGCGTAAGCCAAGATATACGGGAAATTATAGTCAGGACGAGTTAATGTGATTTGTAATGTGTATTTATCGAGGGCTTTTAAACCCGGAATCGCGGCATCATAATTAAACTGGCCTGTTTTCTTGGCTTGAGCAACAGCAGCATCGCCACCGACAATTTTGCCTTCAATAAATGAATAGGTCGGTGAGCGGTTTTTCGGATCCATAATCCGCATCATGGAATAAATATAATCCTGCGCCACCAACTCTCGCGACTTGCCTTTGAAGGCAGTGTCATCGCTAAAATAAATATTGGGCTGAATTTTAAAGATATAGACTTTGCCCTCTTGTTCTATTTTTGGCATCGCCACTGCTGTATTTGGAACCAATTGAGCGGGGCGCGCCAAATAATCGTATTTTAAAAGTGGTTCAAAAATGGCTTGGGCAATACTACCACTATAAAAATTATAGGTTTTAACCGTATCAAAACCATCATCAGGCGCTTCATAAGCAATATTTAATACTTTGTTTGGATCTGCAGGCGACTTTGCATAGGCAGAAAAGCCAAAACCCATCGCAAGGGATAAAGCAGCAAGCTTCAGTTTTTTTGAATTCAAGTTCATACCTATACACATCTTTTTTTTAAGCAAGGTGATCTCATGCCATCCATGTTCAATGTCAGTGTTTTATTTTTAAGACAACACTGACAAAAACTTAAAACATAAACCCATGTTTTATAAATTAAATTTTAATTATCAAAATTTAAAAAACGGTCATGGGCAAATATTCACCTCTGCAACAAAGCGAATATCATGCCACGCCTATTTTTTTATCATTCTAATTTAACATTTTGTAAGAAAAATATATGGATATTAATTAGTTATAAATGAGAGGCTCAACTCACATCGGAACATTTTGCCAATTAGTAGCTATTTTTAAACATTCAGTTTAAATAAACTATTGCACAGATTTAATACACCAATGATTCAAATTCGAACATCTAAAGAAATACAAAAAACCAAATAAAATATCTCAAGTATTTATTTATTAAAGATAAAAATTAATATTTCAGTATAATTACTAATAAGATTTTGTATTAAAAATTCAAAAATTCACGACTCATTTTTGATCACTTATTATATGAATAATCATTTTATGATTATTTTTTAATCAATTTATAAGTAATTTTTTGCCATTTTAAATTTTTAAATTCTAGAAAAATGAAAACAAGTTACACAAATCTATCTAAATAATAAAATAAAACAATATTTTCCAATAACTTAATTCACAGTCTTTTGTCTATCCCTGAAAGTTGGCATTTGCCTTGCACTCCCTCAGCACAGCAATACCGCTAAATATAGAAAAAGAAGGGTTGAATTTACGATGCAAAAAAACAAACTTGTTCGATCTATGGGGACCCCAACCATCAGCAAATCAATACTTAAACTAAGTACCCTGACTTTAAGTATGATGTGTTTGTCTTTAGCTCATGCAGAAGAAACCGAAAGCTCAGTCTCAGCAGAACCAACTAAAAAAGTTGCTAAAGTGACTGTCACTGGCTCCTCTATCAAAGGAGTTGCAGCTCAAAGTTCTTCACCCATTACCGTCATTAAAGTTGAAGAGCTTGCGCAACAAGGCGTCACAACTGCCGAAGAAGCTTTAACCAAAATCAGTGCCAACCAAGCGGGTTACACAACCGCGCAAAACGTGGGGGCAAGTAATACCTCTGGTTCAACAGCTAACTTGCGTGGCCTAGGCCCAGACAAAACCTTAGTATTATTAAACGGTCGTCGTTTGGCTTATAGCCCTTTTAGTACCTCTGAAACCAACCTCAATACGATTCCTCTAGCAATGGTTGAACGAATTGAAGTCCTTCGAGATGGTGCATCCGCGGTATATGGTGCGGATGCCATTGCTGGGGTGATCAACTTCATCACAAAAAAACAATATGAAGGTTTCGGTATCAGCAGCGGTGTACTCAAACCCGAAGAAAAAGGGGGGGAAGAATACGATGTCTCTATCTTTGGTGGCTATGGCGACTTAGACGAACAAGGTTTTAACGTATATGGCGCAATCAGCTACCAAAAGTCTAAAGAAATTATGGCCAAAGACCGTAAAGTTAGCCGTCGTGGTGGGCTTTTACCTGAATTAGGGATCGATGCTGGCTCTGCGAATGGTTTTCCTGCTAACTTCTATGACCCAACCAGTGGTGTATTAACCAATCCTTACGGTAATGCCAACTGTAATAACACTCCTAATGTCGTTGCGGAAGATGGTCTGTGTTTTTTAAACACTCAAGCCTTGATTGGTATTCAACCAGAAACAGAAGACTTATCGGCCCTAGGGCGTGCAACGTTCAAACTCAGTGACCAATTCAACGCCATTGCTGAATATGTATATGCAAAAAATGAAGTCACTACCTCAATCGCACCCGATGTCTATAGCCGATCTGTGACACTTCCCAAAGGAAGTCAATATTATCCAGGGGAAGGTATTACTCCTGCTGTTCCCGGTTTAAGTGGTGATCCTTTACAACTCTATCTCCGCTCACAAGCGGGTAACCGTGTTTCTAAGACAACCAATGAATCACATCGTATTTTTGCAGGGATTGAAGGTGAAGCATATGGCTGGAACATCGACAGCGGCGTGACCTATGCAAAAGGTAAAGCAAAGGACAGTTTCGTTAGTGGCTATTTAAATCGTAGTCAACTGCAAGAAGGGCTAGATAACGGCACCATTAACCCCTTTGGTCCTTCAGCGGATTCAAGTGTTTGGAATTCATTAGAAGTCAGCGGTACGACCAATGATGCGACCTTAGACTCCACCACCTTTGACTTTACGATCAGCCGTCCAATTTTCACCCTTCCTGCGGGTGACGTGGGTTTTGCCTTCGGCGGTAGCTTTACCACGCAAGACTGGGAAGCAAGGGTAAACTCAGACCTTGTTCGACTTGTCCCAGGTAGTGGCATTGACCCTGACAAACCTATCAGTAAGGGTGACCGTGACATTACAGCCGTTTTCTCAGAGTTACAAATTCCAATTACCTCCACTTTAGAAGCGCAACTTGCAGCACGTTATGATGACTACAGTGACTTTGGCGACACCTTCAACCCGAAAGTAGGTTTACGCTGGGAACCTTTAAAGCAATTAATGTTCCGAAGTACTTACAGCACAGGTTTCCGTGCTCCAAGCTTATATGAAATTAATGCGCCGCAAAGCCAAACTTACACTGGGGCAAAATACGATGACCCTGTGCTCTGTCCAGGTGGCGTAGCAACTTCACCGCAATATCAAACAGAATGTAATACCCAGTTTAAGCGTATGCAAGGTGGTAACTCTGAGCTTCAACCCGAAGAATCAACCACATTTACAGCAGGCTTTGTTTTTGAGCCCCTTAAAAACCTAGTCTTAGCAGTCGATTACTACAATATCGAAATCGAAAATCTTATTGGCTTAACGGGTGAAACTTCCATTTTCGAAGATCCAACCAAATATGCAGATCGCTTTGTGCGAGATGCAGATGGCCGTATCCAATACATCAATACCACTTTAATGAATACAGGTGGCATCAAAACCGAAGGGATCGACATTAGCTTAGATTACCTCACTCCTATGACATCAACAGGTCGGTTTGGCTTTGGAATTAATGGAACTTATGTCATCAAAAATGACTACCAAGAAGAAAAAGATGGAGACTGGGAGGGCTTAGTGGGCGTTTATGATGACCCTGCTGTACTGCGTTGGAAACATACCGCAAACATCAACTGGAGCTACGAAGACTGGAAATTGGTCTTTGAACAGCAATTTTTCCGAGGTTATCACGACCAAAATGCAACAGGTGAAGAAGGCTTTGATAACCACAAAGTCCCCGACTATACCCTCTACAACATTGCAGGCACCTATAAAGGTTTCAAAAACTTAACCCTAACGGGTGGCATCAAAAACCTATTTGATGAAGAACCTGCTGCATCGAATGTTCTCGATAACTTCCAATACGGCTATGACCCACGTTACAGCGACCCAACAGGACGTACTTTCTACGTAAGAGGTACATATACGTTCTAAGCGGATCTGAGCCACAGATTGAAGTATTCAATCTGTGGTGATGTTTATACATGCTCAACTTTAACCAGATATATATGGATTTTCCCAAGTGCAATCCAATGCTTTTAAAAAGTAGATTTGGCTTAAATTTTAGGAGTAATTATGGGCACTACATTTGAAGATTTAGAAAAAAACTCCGCCAAAAAACTCACAGGTATTGGCGTTGTGATTTTCTTACATGTTCTTGTTGGCTTAGTGCTAATGGCAGGTTTGGCAAAAGATATTGTTAAACCCTCAACCGAACCTGTGGAGTTGGTCATTCTGCAAGATATCAAGCCACCTGAGCCTGAACCACCTAAAGAAGTTCCACCAGAGCCACCAAAAATGGTGGAAAAAGTAGCGCAGCAACCTGACCCCAAACCTGTAGAAAAAGTAGTCCCAGTGCAAAAAACAGTTGCTACACCCGTCACTAAACCGACGATAAGCACGCCGACGCCAGTTGCATCATCGCCTTCTCCAAGCCCATCTCCAACCCCAACACCGACTGCCGCTGCTCCATCACCGGCACCCAAACCCACAGGTGTTACACGTGGAGTATCGGAAGGTGAAGCTGGATGTAAAGCACCAAGCTATCCACGCGAAGCAGAGATGAGTGGTATTTCAGGCACCGTACTGATTTCGGTCTTTGTCGATACCAATGGTAAGGCGCAAGAAGTCAAAGTGAAACGCTCAACAGGTGACCGTACTTTAGACCGAGCAGCAACAAAAGCGTATAGCTTGTGCACATTTAAACCTGCAATGAAAGATGGCGTAGCTCAAAGCGCTTGGTTCGACATCCCATACGAATTTGTTCTCGAATAATTGAAAAAGATCAGCCGACATTAGGAGTTACACAATGCAAAAATTAAAAAACTTTACCGCAGCAAGCCTACTTGGAATGAGCACATTACTTCCTCTACAAGCTGTTTTCGCAGAGGAAACAGCTGCGCCCACTACAGCACTAACTACACCAGTCACCACGACTGAAAAAGCAACAACACCTGTTCCCCCACCCTTAGCTGAGAAAGCACCTTCTGCTTCAGAAAAAGTACATAACCCTTATGGCTTAGAAGCAATGTGGAAAGAAGGTGATCTGGTGTCTAAAGTGACGCTGTTTATTTTGGTGATTATGTCGATTGGGACATGGTACATCATCATCACCAAGTGTTTACAGCAAGGCAAAATTCGTAAACAAGGCCAACATGCTGATAAAAACTTTTGGGAAGCAACCTCTCTCGATAGTGCAACTGAAGGTTTAGATGATGCCAGTGTGTATCGCTTTATTGCTGAAAAAGGCATTAAATCCACAAAAAACCATGGTGGAACATTATTAGAGCGTATCGACTTTAATACGTGGGTCACTATCTCGATTCAACGCGCTATCGACAAAATTCACAGCCATTTAAGTGGTGGGCTGGCTTTTCTAGCAACTGTAGGTTCAACCGCACCTTTCGTGGGTTTATTCGGTACCGTTTGGGGCATTTATCATGCGTTAACGGCAATTGGAGTATCGGGTCAAGCATCTATTGATAAAGTCGCAGGCCCTGTGGGTGAAGCCCTAATTATGACTGCAATTGGTTTAGCCGTGGCTGTTCCAGCAGTGCTTGGTTACAACTGGTTAACCCGCCGGAATAAAGCCGTGATGGAAGAAGTTCGTACCTTCGGTTCAGACCTGCATGCTGTGTTGTTAAGTGGTGAAATCAGCACCAACAATCCTGTTAACCGTGACATGAAATAAGAACATGAGGAATCAGCCATGGGAATGACGGTAAATTCAAATGACAGCGATGATGATGTAATCGGAACCATTAATACCACACCATTGGTTGATATTATGTTGGTTTTACTGATTATTTTCCTCATTACAGTGCCTGTTGCGATTCATACCGTGCCAGTCAATTTGCCTGAAGAAAAGAATGTACCTTATGAAACTAAACCTGAAAATATTCAACTCGCAGTCAATAAAAATGGCGATATTTTCTGGAATGAAAGTTACATTGCCGATAAAGCAACATTACTCACTCGGTTACAGACAGAGGCACAAAAGAGACCTCAGCCCGATGTCCACATTCGTGGTGACCAACTTACGCCATACGATGCGATTGACCAAGTCATTACCACTACGCAGCAAGCGGGCATTGGCAAAATTGCCTTTGTCACCACACCGCCCTCTTCACCTTAATCAAAAAAGGATTCAGCTATGGGTATGAATGTTGGTTCCAACCAAGATGATGAAGATGTGATGCTTGATGTCAACATGACGCCTTTGATTGATGTCATGTTGGTATTACTGATTATGTTCATTATCACGATTCCATTGCCAAACAACGCCATTAATATCAACCTCCCGAATGGCACACCACCACCAGTTCAGGAAAAACCACCTGAAATCGTGGAATTACGCCTAGATGCTCAAGGCAAAATGTTTTGGAATGAACACGCTGTGGAGTCCAAACAAGCGCTCGAAGCCTTGTTTCAAACCGTTGCTCAAAAAGCAGATCAAGACCAAATTAAACTCAAAGCTGACCGTGCAACGGAATATAAATACATTGCGATGGTCATGGCCGCAGCGCAACGCCTTGATGTGAAAAAAATTGGAGTCGTGAGTAATCAATAAATAAAACCGTCAAAAAAACCGCTGACAACTTTTGCTGTTAGCGGTTTTTTATGACTCTACAAATTACTTCAACACGGGAATGTCGATCCACAATGCTTGCGGAAAATGTGTCGCCAAATAAGCTTTTAAATAGGTCGCGGTATCTTTAGAAATGAGCTCATCTTGTGACTCATCATTTAAGTTATAGGCTAAAGCGTAAAGCTCTAAACCACGGCTTTTCAGTGCTTCTAAACTTAAAAGGGTATGGTTAATACTGCCCAAACGCCCCGAACTCACCAAAATGACAGGCAGTTGCTTGGCTGCAATATAGTCAATGCTAGGTAAATCTGTGGTTAAAGGCACCATCAAACCACCCGCACCTTCTAACAACACCACCTCATATTTTTCAGCCAGCTGCTGAGTAGCACGCTCGATTTTTGCAAAATCAATCTCACGACCATCAATTTTAGTCGCTAAATGTGGCGATGCAGGATAACTAAAAATTTCAGGCATGGTCAGCTTACTGTCATCTTCAGGGAACCAACCCATACCCATAATTTTACGGTGCTGTTCAATGTCTTCAGAAACATCAACATTGCCCGTTTGCACTAGCTTTTGGGTAATGGTTTTTTGGCCTTGCTCATTCCAAAGCTTGGCTAAGTAGCCCGTGGTATAGGTTTTCCCAATGCCTGTATCGATTCCACTGATAAAGTAAACTGATCCAGTCATGGCATTCTCCGTGCAATACAATAAATAGGGTGATAACTCAGGTGATAATGAATCTGACCTGATGTATCGAGTTGTGAAAATTGTTGATAATCTTGATAAAAGCGTTCAAGCGAGTGCTTGGTCCAGCGAAAGCTAGAGGCAGTTGCCGTAACCCCTGTGGCTTTTAAGTGTTGCAGTATCTGTTTCGGGGTCGCAAAGTCTAAGTACTCAATCTGTTCAGACAAATGCAGAACTTCAAATCCTTGGTTTTGCAATTTTTCCCGTAGTTGATCGAGGTTGACATAATCTAAACCTTGCCCCGTTAAGGTCTTAATCTCTTGTAAATTCCGCTCACCAAAAGTGGAAAAACAAAATAGACCTTGTGGAAGCAGACTGTCATTCGCTTTCTGCAAAACAGCATCAAGATCTGTCATCCACTGTAGTGCAGAGGTCGATACGATCAGTTCTAAATGAGCTGGAAAAACAAGCTGTTCAATATCGCCCAACAACCACTCTATATTTGAATAACCCTGAAAGTGCTGCTGCACCTCGGCATATAAGTCATTCAGTAGATAGTGTGAAATTTGGAAATCTTTCAGCAATAAATGGCTTAAATTTCCTGAACCACAACCAATTTCAAACACCCGCTCAAATTGCGTTTTAGCGGTATAACGTTGGATTAAATTAAAAAGCCGTCGTGCAATTTTCTTTTGCACAATCGCATGCTCAGTGTAACTTTGCCCTGCCTGAGCAAAGCGCAATGCGACTTGGGATTTATCAATCTCTAAATTCTTCACGACTCACTCACAACAACTGAATCAACTGATCTAAATCAGTATGGCGAACTTGAGCGGTCAAGGAAATACGTAGTCTAGAACTATGCTGCGGCACAGTCGGTGGTCGTACAGGCATAATATAAAAACCTGCATGTTGCAAAGCTTTCGCCTTCTCCACCGTTTTGCTCGAATCACCGATGATCACAGGGACAATTTGAGACGTTGAAGGACAAGCAAAACCTTTGGTCTGAACTGCTTGCTGCAAGGTCTGACTGATACTGTGTAAATGCTGTCGTGCGGTCTTTAACTGCAAGACTTGTTGCAAGATAAAGTTGCTCCACGCCATGCAGATCGGCGGTTGTGCCGTACTAAAAATCAATGGACGCATAGTATTGATCAGATAGTCTCGAATCACAGGATGACAAATCAGATAGCCGCCGATTGAAGCCATAGCCTTACCCAAAGCACCAACCAAAAAGTCGATCTCATCAATCACTTGATATTGCTCGACACAGCCCAAACCTTGCTCACCACGCACACCAATACCATGTGCTTCATCGACATAGAGCATGACTTTTTCAAACTGTTTTTTGATGCGGACCAATTCAGCCAAATCGGTTTCGTCACCATCCATACTAAAAATGGACTCCGTCACCACAATGATTCGCTCAAAAGCATCATCGGTATGATACTTGTGTAAAAGTTGAGTCAAATGCGCCAAGTCATTATGGCGATAACGTACAAACTTCGCTGTCGATAAGCGAATACCATCAATCATGCTGGCATGGATTAATTTATCAGCCAGAATTAGAGTTTTACTGTCCGCTAACGCAGGTAAAATACCAATATTCATGTGATAGCCGCTGTTGAATACCAAAGCCGCTCGACCATGAAAAGCTTGACTTAGACTGGCCTCAAACTGTTCATATTCAGGAAAATTACCCGTCAATAAACGTGAAGAAGCTGAACTCATCCAGCGCTGCGCATTCGGTGTTTCATCGAAAAACTGTTCTCGTAATTCGATATTTGCAGCCAATCCTAGATAATCATTCGATGCCAAATTCAACATCTCATGATCATTGATTCGAATCATCCGCCCTTGCTGCACATTGGACGTAAACCGGCGCAAATTGCCTTGCTGTTTAAGGATATCCAACTGCGCTGCAAAATGCTCTACATGCTTCATACTACAGGCTCCTGCATCTGCACCACCACTTCAACCAATTGCTCAAGCAAGGTCTTCAGTTCCTGTGTGGTAATCACATAAGGGGGCATCACATAAACCAGTTTTCCAAAGGGTCGCACCCAAATACCACGGCGGACAAACTCCTGTTGCAAGGTCTTCATATCCACATTAAACGTCAGCTCAACCACACCGATGGCACCCAATACACGAACTTCATGAACATATTCAAGTGACTGCAACGGGGTCAAGGCGGTACGAAGTTGTGTTTCAATGCGTTGAATATTGCTTTGCCAATCTTGTGAAATGAGGAGTTCTGTACTTTTCGCCGCCACCGCACACGCCAAGGGATTGGCCATAAACGTTGGACCGTGCATAAATACGCCCGCTTCGCCTCGACTGATGGTTTCAGCAATATGCTTTGTGGTTAAGGTTGCAGACAAAGTCATATAGCCGCCTGTTAAACCCTTACCAATACACATAATGTCAGGTTCGACCTGCGCATGTTCCCAAGCAAAGAGTTTCCCCGTACGCCCAAAACCCGTCGCAATTTCATCAAAAATCAGTAAAACACCGTATTTTTCGCAGAGCAATTTGGCCTGTCGTAAATACTCAGGATGATAAAAATGCATCCCACCTGCACCCTGAACAATCGGCTCAATAATCAGCGCGGCGATACTTTCATGCTGTCTAGCTAAAGTATTTTCAAGCTCATGAATATCATCCTGATTCCATGCTGCATCAAAGGCAACTTGCGGGGCAGGAACAAAAATACGATTGGGTAAACTTGAGCCAAAAATTTGATGCATCCCAGTGACAGGGTCACAGACCGACATCGCATTCCATGTATCACCATGGTAGCCCGAACGCGGGGTGACAAAATTGGTTTTGTCTTGTTTCCCAAGCGAAGTCCAATATTGAACTGCCATCTTTAACGCTACTTCAACCGCAACAGAACCCGAGTCTGCATAGAAAATTTTATCTAAACTTGGCGGGGTGATTTGCAACAGTAATTTGCCCAGTTGAATGGCCGGATCATGGCTAAAACCACCAAACATAATATGCGACATATTTTGTAGTTGATCTGTCACGGCCTGATTCAATTCAGGATGGTTATAGCCGTGTATGGTGCACCACCACGAAGACATTCCATCAATCAGCTGACGACCATCATCTAACTCAATGGTTGAACCAAAGGCTTTTTTGACTTTAAAAGTGGGGAGTGGATTGGTCATCGAGGTATAAGGATGCCAAATATGTTCCCGATCAAATGCTAAGTCATCCAACTCACCATCCAATTTGGCATTGATCTCAGTCATCCTTAACTCCATATCGACTACAGTTACAGCAAAATTTCAATTTGACTGATCTTAAACCTGCGCGCATCAAAAAGAAATTGCGATATTCGCCACTCAGCGAATTGTTTAATCCATTTTTTGTAAATATTGGCAGATTTTGTCAGTTACTTCATTGGCATGAAAAACTGGAAGTCCATGTGAGCCACTTAAAAGCATCGCATCTAAAAAATTTGCACCTAAAGCTTTTAAATTATCCAAGACTTTGTAGCTAACTAAAAAATCTTGTTTAGCCAGCAGATGGAGTTGATGCCCCGTATAATTTTGTAAGATCTCAACCGTATTTAAATGCTCTAAGCAATTTAGTCCCTGTTTTAACAGATCTAAAGACTGAGGCTGAATCAAACTTTGCAACTGCAAAAAATCTTGCTTGGTGGTTGCCGTCCCTTGGCACACCATAAATCCAAATTTTTTTAAGGTTGCAATCGCATCTGCTTCGAAGGATTGTTTAAAACTTTGAAATGTCGCTGGACTCATTGCAGTTTGCCAATTTTCATACGCCACAAAGCACGGATTTGAAGCCAAAGTGATTAATATTTTTTGCTGTTGATACTGCTGTTCAATAGCATCGACCAATAAAGTCGCTAGTTGCCCCCCCAAAGACCAACCGATAATGACATCAAAATCTTTGGCTTGTTCAGCATGTTGCTGCAACGCCTGTGTATCCAATCCATTAAAAATATTGATCAGCTCAACCATATGCCCTTTGTGCTGCAAAGCATGAGCCAAAGGTTGCAGTAACTTGGTCCCACCACCCCAGCCCGTGATGAGTAAAATACGTTGATTCAATGCAGACTCTAAAACTGTAAATTTCAAACAGTATAAAACCTCAGACTCCGTTGCAAAGCAAGTCATTTGAATGAACAGTAAATTTACATAAATAGTTCAGATTTAGACACCAGAATTTCAGCACTTTAGTGCCTTAAAATTTGCTAAGATCAATGAAATACATTTCTGGACAGCCTACACAATGAAAATAATGCAAATGGCAACGATTAGCTTAATTTCGCTAGGTAGTTTCTGTGCCATCAGTAGCGCCACTTATGCAGCACCAGCTTTTTCAAGCGTTTCATCAGACCAAAAACAATGGGTAGGCAAGCCCGCACCGAGTTTTAAGTTACAAGATCAAAATGCCAAATGGCATGAGCTCAAACAATATCAAGGCAAATGGGTCGTTCTCTATTTTTATCCGAAGGATGACTCGCCGGGCTGCACCCAAGAAGCCAATCAGTTCAAAGCACTCTACCCACAATTTAGCAAAAAAAATGCGGTGGTCTTAGGCGTGAGTTTGGACGATGTACAGTCACATCAAAAATTTTCTAAAAAGTTGGGACTGAATTTCCCTATTTTGGCTGATCACAATCATCAACTGGCAAATCAACTCGGCATCGTGCGGAACTTAGGCATCACGAAAATTGCGAAACGTGAAACCTTTCTGATTGACCCACAAGGTACGGTGGTCTATCACTACAGCAGTGTGAATACCCAAACCCATGCGGGACAAGTATTGGCAGATATTCAAAAATTCTCTAAAAAATAACCCATACAAAAAAGCCTTCGGACATTGATTCGAAGGCTTTTTGATTACTCAGTATGTAAATACACATGCCACCTTTACATAAAACTGGTAGCTGGCATCTCTTACATTTGAGACTGAATGTAGTTTTGCAGACCAATCAACTCAATTAAACGTAATTGTTTTTCTAACCAATAGGTATGGTCTTCTTCGGTATCTGACATTTGTTGACGTAACATATCACGGGTAATGTAATCACCCTTTTCTTCACACAATTTTACGCCTTGTGCTAATTTTTCACGTACATGATATTCAAGCTTTAAATCGGCTTTTAAGCATGAAAACACATCTTCACCAATTTCAACGTCATCACGTTGCATATTCGGTGTGCCTTCCAAAAACAAAACCCGGCGAATGATCGCATCCGCATGCTGTGCTTCTTCTTGCATTTCATGATCGATACGTTCAAAGATTTTGCTCAAACCCCAATCTTCATACATACGTGAATGAATGAGATATTGATCGCGTGCAGCCAATTCTCCACCGATCAACATATTTAAGTAGTCTACGACTTCAGGATTGCCACGCATTTCAAAATCTCCATTCTCTAATGCAACCATTATGGACACATTTAATTCACTTTGCAAAAGATAAATTATGTAAGCTTATGATTTTTATAAAATTAAAATGAGAAACATACGCATTTGCAGTATAAATCATCAAAATAATAGTTATAAAAGAAGCCTTTGCAAAACTTCATCCCTTTTACAAAGGCTTTTTAGGCTTGAACCGCCCTGTGCTTCATTTTGTAACCATTAAAAATGCTTCTTATTTCAGCCTTGGAACGGTATTCATTCTTTCACTTGTTCTGAGCAACGGACCAAAGAGAACCCACTTCTGCGGACTGGAGTCGGGCCTGAGCTTGGCGATAAAAACGGGAAAATAACCCTGCAAAAAGAATAGCAAAGACGTCAATCCACCATAAAGAGGAAAAAGATGACCATAGTCCAATCTCAGGTAAGAGCAGTGCTATAGCAGAAGTCAAGGGCATGAGCAGTAAAACAATCACAATCGACAGCAGTAACGTTGGTAATGCTCGCGCCGCGCCCAGTACAAAGCTAAGCATTAAACTGAAGATAAAAATCGCATAATAGATATACATAAACCATGCATTGATACTGTGTAGCTCAGGACTAAGGACATAGGCCCAACGCCCGATCAACATACTGATAACAATGCCAAAGATCGTTCCCAAACATGCCCCTATGGTTAAGTTTGCAATGAATTGCACATCTTTACGTTGGGCAAGTGGTGCTAAATTTGGATTTTTTTGTCGCTTTACACGCGATTCAATCCATAGAATATTGCCTGAGTAAAATAAAAATGCTCCGCCCAGACCCAAGGCCAAATACAACCAACGGGTAAAATCTCCACCATAGTTACCAAAGTGCAAACTGAACATCGATCGAATCAGTTGATCTAGACCAGAACTTTGGGTATTTAAATTGGCTGTACTATAAGGTGCAGGCTGATAAGGATTGAAAAACATCACATCAAAGTTGTCACCGCGTAACATCTGATCTGGACTATATAAACTGACGCGTGCCGATGCCTTGGCAGATTGGTCTAGGTTGTTAAAGCTTACAGACGAGACCTCATAGCCCAGTGCTTGTTGCTGTATCTGTAAGAGTATTTTTTCGACATCCAGTTGAGGAACTGGATCTACAATCTGTACCGTAGCGGGACGCTCAAACAATGGCTTACCTTTGGACACCAATTGCCCTAAACCATCATAAAAGAGATCATGAAATGCAAAAACAATCACCGTCACACTTATCAAAATATGAAACGGTAAACTGGTAATGCCAATCACATTGTGCGCATCAAGCCAAAAGCGTTTTTTGTTCTTACCTTGCCGTATCGCAAAATAATCTTTGACCAACGTTGGCAAGAGAACGATCAAGCCTGTCATCAACGCCAAAAAATATAAGACGGATACCACACCCATCACATAAACACCGAGTGTATGATGCCCAAGCATCCCTGGAATGCCTGCCGTTTCGTGCAGTTGTTCAATCAACCAACCCAGTTTAGATAAGTTTTCTTGTTCAACCTGTAAAGTCCCATCTGGTTTCAGTGTTGCTAACATCGCGCTTTGATCGGTATCAAAGGCATGATCATCATGTGCTTGACTTTGCGCAGGTTGCCACTGAATCGGGGCATAATGGAACTCTTTGGAGTTTAAATTGATCTGGAAACTTTTTTGCGCTTCAGGATACTGCTGCTGTACCTGTGACACCAAATCGTTGTACTGATGGAATTCAACCGTATTTAAACTTTGTTGCGGTGGCGTTGCCCACTTACTCAAATCATGCTGAAACATACTCAGCCCACCTGCAAAAAAGCAAATGAACAAGAGAATGCCTGCACAAATCCCCACCCATGTATGTAACTCTTTGGCCAGTCGGAGAATATCTGTACGTACCTTCATGCCCTATTGCCCTCTGAGCCAAAATACGAGTGTGTAAGCCACAACATTGAAAAACAGATAAATCACAATGGACTGCCATCCGCGTGGAATAAAATAGGCCACAAAAAATAACGGTAGCCAAATCCAAGGAATCGACCACATCCCTAACTGTGGAGCAAGACTACGATACTCAGATTGCAGTCCCCACATTGTGATTAATGCAGCTAAAGCGAAAGCTAGGCTGAGTCCAAGGACTGCTCCTGCAAAGCTTTTCGTCCACCAGTCAGGTTGTATCTTTTGATCGCGTAGTAACCTCATGCGTCAAAGCCCCATGTAATAAAGGAATAAATGGTAGTGCTGACCACAACACCAATGGAATCAGTAACCACATCAACACCGCCACCAGTTTTGGTAATACCGCCAGTAAAAGAACCAATGCCAAAACAAAACCAATCCACCCGACCCAACGATACTTTTTCGCCACAGCCTGTTTAAGAACCGTTTGGTTAGGATGTGTCAAATACAGCAGCACACAACCACCACAGCACAGGAGTAAACCGAGAAATTTCATCATTGCGTTCAACTTAAATGAGACAGCATTCAGACATAAAAAAAGCCCACTGAATCGCAATGGGCTGATCATAAAAATTAGAAATCGAAAGTGACGCCAAGTTTATAGGTACGTGCACCACCAACCGTTGCATAGTAAGAGTTGAACACACCTTCCCAGTATTTTTTATTAGTCACGTTATCTACATTGGCTAAGAAAGTCGTGTTTACACCACCCAGTTTTGTTTTATAGCGCGCACCAACATCAAGAATAGTATAGTCAGGAAGTTTATAGGTATTCAAACTATCTAAATATTGTTCACTAACATAGTTAGCCCGAGCATTAACATTTAAACCATCTACCACAGGTACGGCATAATCCAAACCTAATGAGGCAGTAAAGTCTGGTACACCATAAATCGTATTGCCTGAAATATCAGTGGTGCTTGTAGAACCTTTTGTATATTCAGCATCAATATAAGCCATGCTTCCCAGTAGACTTAAGTCCTCTGTCAAACTCCCTGAGAAGGACCATTCAATACCACGTGATCGACTTTCCCCACCATCTTCAGTGATCTGTGTATTACCATTAACCGCTGTCGCCAAAGCTGTTGTGATCAGAGTCGGTTTTTCAATTTGATAAAGCGCCAAGCTATTTAACCAAGAACCAGCTTGATACTTCGTCCCCACTTCATATTGCTTCGTTTCGTAAGGCTTAAACAGTTTTCCTTCATTCACATCCGCGGTAGAAGTTACTGAGTCTGCTTTTGATAAACCTTCAACATAACTTGCATAAAAAGATAAATTTTCTCCAAACGGTTTGATTACGATGCCTAAACTTGGTGAAAGCTTATTTTCATCGTATTTCACATCTGTAGTGAGACTTTCTAACTGCATATCTTGATAACGAGCACCCAAAATCAACTGCAATTTGTCATCCAACATTGAAATTTGATCCATCAAGGTATAACTCATGAATTTATCATCTTCATAAGGTACAACTGTTGGATAGGTCGTTGGCATTGTCCCGTTCGAGTTAGGATTATAAAGATTCGTTGTAAATGATGAACTGGTCGCACGAGAGTGTTGATCGTATTCGCGATGCACATAATCTGCACGTAACCCAAGGGTATGTTTAATGGCGCCTGTATTGAATTTAGTTTCAATACCCGTATTACCACTTAGGTTATTTTCTTTAGATGCGACTCGATAATACTGCGAAGTTGCATCACCTGCACTGTTCTGCAAGATCATACGCGTACCAAAAATATGCCCCGAATAACCTTTTTCAACATAACCCACACCTGCAAAAACCTTAGTATCAGGAGTGAATTTATATTCACCATTTAAGCCCGCATAACGGCTATAGGTTTCCCCATGAATTTGATCAAAGTAATTATTATCCCCCTTTGGTGCAGCAACTACGCCTGTTTTTTGCATAGAGACCATTGCAGGTGAACCATTATCACGGTTTTCACGAATGGCATAAGCATCAAAGTTTAGTTTTAATTTATCGGTCGTATAGTCCGCTGCAATCGAACCCAGTGCTAAACGGTCATCCATACCTTCAATAAGATGCTCACCGTCTCCATATGTGCCGTTTACACGAACGCCAAATTGTTTTTGGTCACCAAAACGACGAGAAACATCTACATTGGTTTTATAATAACTCTCATCTTCTAATGACGTCGAAATACGTGTTAGATCTTGGTCGGCACGTTTAGAATTCGCAATCACTACTCCGCCAACGCTTCCTGCTGGTGCCATACCTGCAACCAAAGCATTCGGTCCTTTCAATACTGTCACCGATTCTAGTAGATCTGTTGGTATACGTCCCATAGGAGCTACAGCGTATAACCCGTTATAAGCCATATCATCATAGCCGACACTAAAACCACGAATTTGGAAGTTTTCGTTTAAATGACCTTGATTGGTCGTCGCACGAATACTGGCATCATTTTCTAAAACTTCCCCCACTGTCGATGCTTGTTGATCACGAATCAGTTGCTCTGTATAAGTAGAAACCGTAAATGGCGTATCAATCGTTGACTTATTCCCTAAAGCACCCAAGTCAGCCGCCTTCGCCAATTTACCATCGGCATAGCCTTGTTGTGATTGCGCTTCTGATTTTAAGACAGGTAAAACTGAAACCTCCTCTGCAAAAGCAAGCTGTAAACAGCCTCCACCCATCATCAAAAGCCCAACAGAGCTTGCAAGAATTTTCTTAGAGAAGGATTTCATTTTAAACAACACTTATTTTTAATGAGAATCATTATTATATGTAAAATAATTATCATTATTTATTGTATTTTATCATTTGACTTATCTATCTGATCTAAAATACAAATTTAAGCTTACTGCGAAAAAATACGTTTTACTCGCTCATTTTCAATACAGTCTGGTGCAATATTATAAAATGACGCATAAGTCAGACACCTGTTCACCCCATAGGCAAAGACTTTCATGGCATTCACGTTTACACTAAGCCAATACTTAAAACAACAATGGGTAATCTATGACAAACTTAGCAACACAAGCACCGGTACTGGTTACAGGTGCATCGGGTTATATTGCCAGTTGGGTGATTCAAAAATTATTAACCCAAGGGTATACCGTTCATGCCACTGTACGTGACTTGAACAAAACCCAAAGCTTCGCACATTTATCTAAAATTGCAGACAGCAGTGCTGGAACACTGAAACTATTTAAAGCCAATTTGCTCGAGCCCAATTCCTTTAAAGAAGCGATGCAAGGTTGTGAAATTGTCTTTCATATGGCCTCTCCTTTCGTCGTTACCAACTATAAAGATGCGGTGAAAGACATCATTGAACCTGCTGTTTTGGGTACAGAAAATGTCTTAAACACCGTGAATGAAACTGAGTCCGTTAAACGCGTCATTGTCACTTCGAGTATTGCGTCGACCTATGGCGATGCCATTGATATTTTAAAAACAGACCACAATACTTTTAATGAAAGTCACTGGAACACCAGCAGTTCCGAGACCCATCAGCCTTATCCATATTCTAAAGTGATGGCTGAGCGTAAAGCTTGGGAAATGGCTGAGGCACAAGATCGTTGGCAGTTGGTATGTATTAACCCTGCGTTGGTCTTTGGTCGTTCATTAACACCAAATACACAGTCAGGCTCAATTGAGGTCTTACAACAGTTTACCAATGGTTTGACTTTAGCTGGTGTCCCACCTATGTGGAATGGTGTAGTCGATGTTCAAGATGTTGCTGAAGCGCACTTACAAGCAGCATTCAATCCAGAAGCAACAGGTCGTTACATTGTAAGTGGTGGAACTTTAAGTTTGCTTGAAATCGGTCAATTGCTTAAAGCACATTTTGGTTGGAAGTTTCCATTTCCACGAAATGAACTGCCCAAAGCAGCTTTTAAGGTGATTGGCCCATTCATTGGTTTTAGCCGCGAGTTTGTTGAATTGAATATGGGTTATCCGATTTATTTTGATGCAAACAAGAGCCAAAAAGAATTGGGATTAGAGTACCGAGATGTCAGAGAAAGCCTCGTTGAGCACTTCCAACAATTGCTCGATGACGGTGTCATCAAACAATATATTCCTTAAAAATAAATAAAAAGCATAATACTAGTCAATTTCATAACTGACGAGCATTATGCTTTTTCTAAATTTATGAAGGTATGGGATACACGAAATGTCATCAGCAACTGTTCGAGACAACACTACATTAGAAAAAAAATTGTTTCTGCGACAATTTTATTCATTGATGGCAATGAACGAGTTTTGCTGATGACTAATGCCTTTGGTTACTTTGGGCTAATCCAAAGTAACATACGAACTTCAAGCATTTGATGCGAATACCTAAGACTCCGCTGTAACCCTCATCATTAAAATTCGTTTTAGTCATGTGCTTTAACTGAACGCAATTATCTGAACAGTATATTTTTGATCCAAATCAAAAATCTAAGCCTCTAACTGTCCATAATCTTTCATCAGTTGAATAAACTCAGCTTCATTGATCACAGCAATCCCAAGCTTCTCCGCTTTATCCAGCTTTGAACCTGCTTTTTCACCTGCAACAACACACTTGGTTTTACTCGACACACTACCACTCACACGTGCGCCCAGTGCTTGTAGGAGCTGTGTTGCTTCATCACGCCCCATCGTACTGAGTGTACCCGTCACGACCCAACTTTCACCATTTAAAGGCTGGCGACTTGGTGCCACAGGCGCATCCCAGTGAATACCTGCTGCCAATAATCGGTCTAAAACTTCAAGATTATGCGGTGCTTGGAAAAAGTCGACAATCCACTCCGCCGTGATATCCCCGACATCAGGGGTTTTCTTTAAAGCTTCAATGTCTGCGACACGTAGCGCATCTAAAGTTTGGAAAGTATTGGCCAACATCCGTGCTGTGGTTTCACCCACTCCACGAATCCCGAGGGCATAAATAAATGCAGCCAAAGTGGTTTTCTTACTATTTTCAATCGAATCAATCAAGTTCTGAACGGACTTCTCACCCATTTTTTCAATGGTTAATAGTTTTTCTCGGTGCTCATGTAGGTGATAAATGTCAGCCACATCTTTAAGTAAATCAAGATGTAACAGTGATTCGACCCAACGATCCCCCAAACCTTCAATATCAAGTGCTTTACGTGACACGAAGTGGCGAATTGCCTCAATACGCTGTGCAGCACAATACAAACCACCAGAGCAACGTGCTAAAGCTTCACCTTCGGGCATCACCACAGGCGATTCACACACGGGACATTGGCTCGGGAGTTCAACTTCAGTCGCATCGACAGGACGGAACTCAGGCCACACTTTTTCCACTTTGGGAATCACATCACCACTACGGTAAACACTGACAGTATCGCCAATTCGCACATCTAGGCGGTGAATTTCCCCAATATTATGCAAAGTCACATTTGAAACAGTCACGCCGCCCACAGCAACAGGATTCAAACGCGCCACAGGTGTGAGTGTACCTGTACGCCCCACTTGCCAGTCAATATTTTCAACCGTGGTGAGCGCAGCCACCGCAGGGAATTTATAAGCCGTTGCCCAACGCGGTTCTCGACTTAAAAACCCGAGCTGTTGCTGTTGTTTGAGGCTGTTGACCTTAATCACCATGCCGTCAATTTCCACACTCAATTGTGGTCGTTCCGCATTGATTTGCTCATAAACCACTTGAACTTCTTGAATACTATCGCAGACAAAATGACGCTCACCAACTGCAAAGCCAAACTGTTGCAACCACTCTAGACTTTCCGACATGGTACTTTGACCATGGTTCGGTTCACACTGCGCAATACCATAAGCATAAAATGCGAGTGGACGCGAAGCCGCAATATTCGGGTCTAACTGACGTAAACTTCCCGCTGCGGCATTACGTGGGTTGGCAAAAGTCTTCTCACCTTTGGCTTCGTTTTCGGCATTGAGCTTTTCAAAGCCTGCTTTAGGCATCAAAACTTCACCACGAACTTCCAGTAGCGTGGGTACTTCGCCCTGATCTGTACTCAACACCTTCGGTAAGTTCCGAATGGTTTTGACATTTTGAGTAATGTCTTCCCCTGTTTCACCATCACCACGTGTCACCCCACGCACCAGCACACCTTGTTCATACCACAGTGAAATAGCAAGGCCATCAAACTTCAGTTCGACATCATATTGAATCGTTTGATTCGGCAACCGTTCTTCTGCACGGCGTGCAAAGGCAAAGAGTTCTTCTTGATTAAACACATTGCCTAAAGACAGCATCGGTACCACATGGGTCACGCTCGTAAACTTCGCCAAAGGTTTACCACCGACTTTATTGATCGGGCTATCTGGCTGAATATACTCAGGGTATTGTTCTTCTAAAGCTTTCAACTGATGAAAAAGCTGATCATATTCACTGTCTAAAATGGTCGGCTGATCCATCACATAATAAGCATGATTATGCTGTGCCAAAATTTGGATCAGTTGACGCATTTGCGCAACGACAGTCGAAGTTTGAGTCATAATTTCACCATAAAAAAGGGCGGTCTTTGTTCCGCCCTAAAAATTGTATTTCTACTGTCTATTATAGAAATCGTTACCGCTGCTTTCAATCAGATTAAGCGTCGATTGCTTGTCCAGCACGGTAATCAATCGCCAAGTGGCGCCAATGCTCACGCAGTTGTGGCGTGAACTCTTGGTTGTTTTGATCATAAACTGTTCCATCGATTTCACGAGCAATTAAACGTGAAATACTGTCCATGGTGTCAAAGGCATTTTGGACATCGCGGTGTGGTAAAGCCAAGAAAAATGCCAAGCCTTTAATTGGATCGGTCGACAAATTTTCCAAGTCAAAACCATCCATACCTGTATCAGTAATCTGCAACACAGAGAACAGTAACTTGGTTCCATCTTCGTTATAACGATGGAAACACGACATTTCGCCAAAACGTAAACCATACTTCATTAAAACTTTTAAAGTTTTCTCACCAGACAATGCACGACGTTCAGGATAAACATTCAGGGCAATAAACGACTCTGCTGTGGCTAAGGCACTTTCATCATCGACAATTTTTTGCTCATACAAATGTGCATCTAAAATGCTGCTTTCATCGTCAAACTCTGAAATTTCGGCTTTTTCGACATTGGCATTTAAACTAAATTCAGCTTTATCTGCTTTTGCTTGGTCATCAACAAGCGAGGAGCTTGCGCTTTCAGTCGTTAATTCCGTTGCATCTGCTACAGCATTTTCAGGAGCGACTGAGTCTATTGCTTTATTTTCTACCTCAGCTGACGCATCCAAACTTGGTTCAGTACTGCTGCTTTCGAGCACACTGTCTGCATCCAAAGCTTTCGGTTCGGCTTTTTCAGACAGTGTCTCTTCTACAGAGCTTTCATTTAAAGTCGGCTCTTGACGTTCAGCCTCTTCAACTGATGCCGTTTGCAGTTGATCACGTACGTGACGCGGGATAATCGGTTTTTGACTGTCAGCATCGATATGCAATGCGGACTCAAGTGAAGGCGCTGCATCTGCCGGCTTTCGAAAAATCATTCGAACCCCAAACAGCATAATGATCACTGCTATGACGATACCAATAATTGTTGTGTATTCCATCTTATTAGGCCTCCGCGACTAAACCGTATTCTTTTGCCTGTTCTAAATTTACAGTCACTAACTTTGATGTTCCCGGTTCAGGCATCGTAACACCTAACAAGTCGGTCGCCATCGTCATTGCGAGTTTATTATGGGTAATGTAAATGAATTGCACCTGTTCAGAAAGCTCTTTTACAAGATTACAAAATCTTCCCACGTTCGCATCATCCAAAGGCGCATCAACTTCATCCAAAACACAAAATGGCGATGGATTAAGGCGGAAAATCGCAAACACCAAGGCCAATGCGGTCAGGGCTTTTTCTCCCCCTGAAAGTAGCGCCAAAGAGCTATTGCGTTTGCCTGGCGGACGGGCCATGAGTTTAACCCCAGACTGCCAGTCATCTTCTAAAGTCAGACTCGCTTCACCGCCATTGAAAACTTTCGGGAACAGATCTTGTAGTTCGGTATTGACCCGATCAAAAGTACTCATGAACAATTTACGGGTTTCTTGGTCAATACTTTTCATTGCAGCACGCAACTGCTCAACGGTATTTTCCAAATCTTGAATTTGATGGCTCAACTCTTCAAAACGTTTAGACACGTCTTCATATTCTTCTGAAGCCGCCAAATTCACTGCACCCAATTTCTCAAACTGCTGCTGCGCTTTTTCCAAAATCTGTTGATGGCTGCTGATCTCAATGTTCAAACCCTCAATAGCTTCAACATTCATCTCTTTCAGCTGTTCAGAATAATGTTGTAAGTCTGACTTTGCCGCTTGCCATGCCAAACGCTTCTCTTCTAACTGGGTTCTCAGCTTTTCATCTTGTTGTTGCTGTTGATGACGGTGTTCGGTCAAACTTTGCTGACGTTCTTGCACCGCATTCAGCTCAACTTGCCATTCAGACCATGTTTTTTGCAGCTTTTCAGTGATCTGTGCTTGTTCGCTAAACTGGCTTTCCAAGGCAGGCAGCTCAAGTTGTACAGGGTCAATAAACTTTTTGGCCTGCTCCATCTGTGACAATATTTGCTGGTACTGCGCTTTTAAGAATGTACTGTCTTTTTCTAACAGTTCAATCTGCTGTGTGGTTTGCACCGCCTGACGACGCACCATTTCAAGTGCTTGCCAAACCTGCTGCGCCTGCTGCTGGCTATCATCCAGTTGCTCAGTCAAAGACTCCACTTGGAACTGCATGCTTTTGTAGTTTGGCAAGTTTTGCTCGAGCTTAATATTCAATGCATGCAGATCAATCTCCAGATCATCTTTTTGCATGGCATCTTCTTCAAGCTGACTGTCTAGCTGCGCCAGTTGATTGGCCAATTGTTGCTTTTGCACTTCAAAGGCTTGGTTGGTACTTTGCACTTTGGCAATATTCAAATCAATCTGCTGCGTCGCTTGAACTTCTTTTTTCAACAGTTGTTGATCCGCTTTTAACTGCTCATCCACAGCTTGGACTTGAGTACGAAGCTCTGTGGTTTTCGTTTCAAGCTGAGTCAGAAGTCCTATTTTTTCAGCAAGACTCTGCTCAATTTCATCTAAACGAATTCGATGACTTAGCGCACCCTGTCCAGCTTGGCTCGCTTCGTCATAATCCAAACCAATCACCCAGTCCATGCCGACATGATAACCGTCTAAACTCAGAAGAGACTGACCATCTTTCAATTGCTTTTGCAGAGCCAAGGCTTGTTTTAAGTTGGTGGTCACCCCTACCTGCTGCCACAAAGAAGATTGCGGTGATTCAATCCAACTGGCTAGGCTATCGCAACCTGCAATTTCGATCAGCTCAACATGCGGCTGAGGCGTTAACTGACGTGCAACGGCATCGGTGAATGCATCGCTGTTGTCCAAACAATGCGCTGAAAGCCATTTGGCTAAGAATTTTTCGACCAGCGCGGCATGGGTTTTAGCCGCATCTTTAAGCTTCAGCACATGCATCAACTGTGGATGATCACTATTTTTTAAGGCACTGACTTTGACCAACAACTGCTTTAGATGCTTCTGCTCGGCACTTAAAACCTGTATATCTGCTTTGTGCTGATTCAACTCAGTTTGAGCAGCTTGATGTTGGATACGCAAATCATCCAGCTGCAACTGCACCTCAATGATACTTTGCTCACGTTGTAACTGCTGTGCCTCAGCATCTTGCTTGGCATGTAACAGTTGATCAATCGCATCCAACTGGCTTTGGTTTTGAATTTGCGCCGCTTGCTGCTCTAAAATTTGCTTTTGCTGTTCAAAGCGTAAAATGTTTTTGGCCAACTGTTCACTTTGCGCCAACATTTGCGTTTTTTGTTGCTGCTGTTTTTCAACCAAACTTTTGACTTGTTCAAACTGTTGAAGCAACTGTTGCTGCTGTGCTTTTAAATCCGTTAAACCTTGGCTTTGCTGTTGGTTTTGACTTTCTTGCTGTTGTAACTGTTCGGTATGAAGCTCATTTTGTTCGTGCAAACTTTCCAGTTGCAGCTCGATCAGTTGCATACGTTCTTTAGTTTGCGCCTTCTGCTGTTCAAGCTGTGCCAAAGTGGTGGTGTTTTGCTGGAACAGTGTCTGCTTTTGTTCCAAAGTCATTTTCAGCTCAGCCAGCTTTTTCTCGGCCTGTTGCCACTCACTCTGTAGTGGCGTGGACTGCTGAATCAGGCGTTGAAATAGTTCACTGGTTGACGTCAAATCATGCTCTAAAGTGGTTAACTCTGAACGCACCAGCTTGAACTGCTCACCTAGATCATTCATGTGCAGCGTATATTCTTGCTGTAAACGGCTGCTTTGTTCACACTGAAAAGATAAAACTTCGACTTTAATGGTGCGAATTTGGCTTTCCAATGTTTTGTATTGAATCGCGGTTTCAGCCTGACGTTTTAAAGTTTTTAACTGTGATCTTAATTCGGAGGCAATATCTTCTAAACGCGATAAATTTTGCGTGGTGTGATCCAAATGTAATAAAGTTTCACGGCGACGTGCTTGATAACGCGAAACCCCTGCGGCTTCCTCAATAAAAACCCGCATTTCTTCAGGTTTTGCATCGACCAAACGGTTGATCATGCCTTGTTCAATAATCGAATAAGAACGTGGCCCTAAACCTGTGCCCAAGAATATATCTGTAATGTCCCGACGACGGCACTTGGTACCATTTAAAAAGTATTCAGACTTGCCATCTCGGTTGACCTGACGTTTAACCGCCAGTTCGGTATAGGCATTATAGCTACCGCCTAACTTGCCATAAGTGTTGTCAAAACGCAGTTCTACACTGGCGACACTGACAGGTTTGCGCTTTGCCGTGCCTGTAAAAATGACATCCTGCATACTGCCACCACGCAACTGACGCGCACTGGATTCGCCCATGACCCAGCGAATAGCATCGATCACATTGGATTTGCCACAACCGTTCGGCCCAACGACTGCGGTACGGTTATCTTTAAAGTGTAATGTGGTACTGTCGGCAAAAGATTTGAAGCCGGAAAGTTTTAAACTGCTTAAACGCATAATGTCCTGACTAACGTCGTGAGCGTCTCGCCCACGCAAGTTCAATTTGTTTCATTCGGGTCAAAGATTCCAACACCAAGTTACGTAAGTGTCGACAAAAATCTTCCATAAATAAAGTAGCTTGTTGTGATTTTCTGATTAAAACCGCATCAGTCACCAGTTTAAATAAATCATAAGATTCTTGTAACTCTCTACGCGAAGTATTTAAGGTTAAAAAATAGCTCCGACGTATCGAGGGTAACAGTTCTTGGTAAAACTTCATCAAATAGGCATTGCCCACCATTTCATGCTGGCGTGCCAATCCTTCAAAAATCAAATCATAAAATTTTTCGATACTGCCCTGTTTCAGTTGATTCCCCAACTCATCCAATAACAGCTGTAAACTTTCCGCTTCATAGCTACGCCATGTCTCCGCAATACGTTGCACAATTTGCCCCAACAGCAGACTACTGATATCAAACAAGGCGCGCACTTGCTGAGCGGACATTTCAGAGACTATAGCGCCGCGGCGCGGGTAGATTTCAATCAGATGTGTGCGCTCAAGCAGTAACAAGGCCTCACGCACCGAGCCGCGACTCACATCCAGTTCAGCGGCAATACGTAATTCTTGTATGCGCTCACCTTCGACCAACTCACCGCGAATGATTTGTTCACTGATGTGCTTGGCAATTTGTTCGGACAAACTCTCTGTATCATGTGCTTGCATACTGTTCCTAACTTGTTTTTATAAGATGCAATCCATGGTCTTTAGTGACCTATTTTTAGGTTTTACCCGATCTTAAACGCTAAACACTATGTCATTGTCTAACAATTTTACCGTCTATAATGCCAATCAACAGCAACGCATACAACATTGTCAAAGAAATTAAGAACTAAAACCTTGATAAATAAAATATAAACCAACTACCACCAACAAACCAGCAAAACACTTTTTCAACATCGCAGGCGATAAAAGATGCGCCACTTTTGCCCCAAACTTGGCGGTGATAAAACTCATGACCGCAATCCCGAAAAAGGCATAGACATGAATATAACCAATGGTATTCGGTACATTCACTTCAGCCCGATGCCCGAACCACATAAAACCTAAAGCTCCAGCCACTGCAATTGGTAAGCCACAAGCAGCTGACGTCGCTACCGCTTTTTGCATAACCACACCATGACGGTTTAAGTACGGCACTGTCAAACTGCCCCCACCAATGCCAAAGATCGCAGAAGCCACACCAATGCCTGCACCGACAAATAACTGTTTGCCTGTAGAGGGCAACTGACGCGATGGATCGACCTCAACATGTGCGCCACTAAACATTTTGTACGCCACCCATATCGCAAAAAAACCGATCAGCAGTTGTAAGCCATGTCCTGACATATAGTCTGCAATGCCTGCACCTAAAAAAGCGCCCATAACTAAACCTGGGGCCAAATTGCGAAACACAGACCACAACACTGCCCCACGTTTATGATGTGCACTCACTGAACTCATTGACGTGACAATAATCGTAGCCAGTGATGTGCCAACCGCCATATGCATAATGACACTCGGGTCATAGTTCAGATGAGTAAACACCACATATAAAATCGGGATGATAATGAGTCCACCACCGACCCCAAATAGCCCCGCAGCAAAACCAGCGATTGCACCAATCAGTAAATATATGATTAACTCCATGATCATTTTTCACTTTTCTCAGATTCATATGGATTTAGAGACACGCCAATTACAACAGCTTCTCGCTGAAGCACAGCAACTTCCTGAAGTTTTATTGCTTAAGCCAGTTACCACATCCACCAATGACGATGTGCGTGAAATTGCGCAAAAAGGGATTCAGAGCGTTTTGGTCTGCAGTACACGACAAACTCAAGGTCGTGGACAGCGTCAACGACAATGGGTTTCTCCTGAAGGAAACATCTATTTAAGCACATTGCTACAGACCAAAACACCTATAGATGGGCGCTTGGCTTTAGAAATTGCGTTAAATATCTTGCAAATGCCGAGTTTGCAAGGCCTTGCTCTGCAAGTGAAATGGCCGAATGACCTTTATAGTGCTCAAGGTAAATGGGGCGGGATTTTAGTTGAACCACTGTCAAGCCACCAAGCTATTATTGGGGTGGGTATCAATATCAACCAAGTCGAAGATACCCAGCTTGATCAAGCCACCAGCTCACTTGAACAGCTGGGTTTAGCCCAAGCAGAGCGAATTCGCTTAATGGCGGAACTATATCTAGCGATTCAACAAGCAGGCCTATGGTTCACCCATAACAGTGCAAATTTGGCTTCTCGTTTCAATCATTACGCAGCATTTATGCAGCAACAGGTTGAATTTGAATACATGAAAGGTCTGTCTCAAGGCATCTTTTTAGGCATTCAAGATGATGGTGCGGTACAAATTCAGACTGCCAATGGTGTTGAAAACTTTTATCAAGGCCGTTTACGCCCAATAATTCCTGTTTAAATGATTGAGCATCATCATGAAAAATTTATGGTTAGATATTGGTAATACTCGTCTGAAGTATTGGATTACGCAGGAAGATCAAATTTTGGAACAAGGGGCTGAGTTACATTTACAGTCCCCTGCCGATTTGCTTTTAGGTCTAATTCAGCATTTTAAAAACTTAAACATCCAACAGATTGGTGTTTCTTCGGTTCAGGACAAAAAAAATAATGACCGAATCCGTAGACTTTTAAAAAGTTTAAATGTGCCGATCACCTTTGCTCAAGTACAGGCCAACTATGCTGGCCTACAGTGTGGTTATGAACATCCAGAACAACTCGGAATTGACCGTTGGTTGCAAGTGTTAGCTGTCGCACGTAATCCAGAGCAGAACTATTGTGTGATTAGCTGTGGCACGGCGTTGACCATCGACTTGGCGGATGGTTTACAGCATTTGGGCGGCTATATTTTACCAAATCTCTACTTACAAAGAGACTCGCTGATCCAAAACACCAAAGGCATTAAAATTCCAGATGCGGCTTTTGATGAACTCGGTCCCGGTCGTAATACCATCGACGCAGTGCATCATGGGATTTTGCTCGGTTTGGTCAGTACCATTGAAAAAGTCTTGCAACAGTCTCCACGCCAACTGATTTTAACTGGCGGTGATGCGCCTGTATTTGCACGCTATTTGGCAGAGTATGCACCATGCATTGAAAATGATTTATTACTTAAAGGACTACAATATTATATTCAGCATCACCCCTGAGCCACCGCCTGCTGTTGTAAAAGGGGTTTTAAGGTATTAAGCAGTAGCTCAAATTCAGCATAGCCATTTTCCCGCATAAAATGCCCTGCACGTTTCACCTCCAGTACCTCTGCACTCAAGAAGTGCCCAAAGGTAAGTGCCAAAGGAGGTGGAACATAAGGGTCATTATTGGAAAACATAACCACACGTGAAGCGATGTGAGAGTGGAGTATACCGCTGTCCAACTTCGCTTGCGCAATAAAGCCACTTAACTCAGGTAAGCTTTTTAAAGCCGCTTTAAAACCCGCAATACAGAAGATCGCTTTAATTCGACGTTCACGCAGTTTACTACTGAGATAATGTAAAGTCGCCAGACACCCCAAACTATGCGCAATAATGATGGTATTTTCATCCAAAGTGGTCATTTGCAGGGCCAAAGCCTGTTGCCATTCTTCGAAATGTGGTGCATCACTATGCGGAAGCACTAAACGTTTTACTTCAGCATGCAGATCCATCTGACTGAGTTTTTGACTTAGCCACGGAAACCAATGGTCATTGGGCGATGCTTGATAGCCATGCACAATATAGATATGTTGTTTTGATCCATTCATTTTCAACTTCTTATTATAATGTTTGAAAAGAATAAATTTTACGCAACTTTCAAGCCATAAACAGTGCGTTTTTGTTATTAAGCGACGGTATTGAAAACGCACACAATAATTTCCATGACTCGCAAAACAACATAAAAAAAGGCGCTCAAGGCCATTGCTGTCCCACAATTTTTCACAAGAGGAAGCTCAAATGAGCTTCCTCTTGTTTTATGGGTATTTTATCGGGTGAAAATAAAGCTTTT
>NZ_LSOD01000027.1:47976-170577 GCF_001592855.1 Acinetobacter sp. BMW17 | reverse complement strand
AAGCTCGAAAATCATTTTAAAGCCTTTGATTTGACTTTCTTTTACCTTAATAACGGATTCGTTTAACGCCAGCATACTTTTTGAAACACCACCCCCAAAACATCTTCATGAAAAGTCTCTGGCTGAATCAAATCGCACCAATAAAAGCTAAACCGTTTATTTTTAAATCATTTAAAGCAGATTATATAAAAATATCAGGCCAAGGACTTGACCCTTTGAGCTTTGCCACATAGAATGCGTTCAGATTCTCCAATAGCTCAGTCGGTAGAGCGACGGACTGTTAATCCGCAGGTCCCTGGTTCGAGCCCAGGTTGGAGAGCCAAAATTCTAAAAACCCACTCCATGCGAGTGGGTTTTTTCTTTGTGCTAGAAAATATTGTGTTCGATCTGAGTCAAATCATCTTTTTTATCATCGGCTGCTTTGCCACTATTACACTAGTGATGACGGTCTACCCTGACCTGTTTCGCCGTAAGCAAAAGTTTTATGCCAAACACGTCATTACGCCGTTTGAACGTAAAATGTTTATTCGCTTAAAAGAAGCCTTCCCACGCCATCATGTTCTAGCTCAAGTTTCATTTAGCTCACTGATTACCAGTGACCACTATAAAATACGGGCCAAATTTAACCGCAAAGTCACCGATTTCGTTTTATTAGATGAACAATTAGCGGTTGTGGTGATTATTGAACTCGATGATCATTCCCACATCGGCAAAAAACAAGAAGATGCAGAACGTGATGCCATGCTCAATGAAGCAGGTTACATTGTTCTGCGTTTTACAGAAATTCCAAGTATTCGCCAACTGCACAAACACATTGGTATCACGCCTGCAATGCGTGCTTAAATTACTTTGAGACCGCGCTGCTCGCTTCCTGCTGTGTGAATTGCTTTTCGGTAGCCAACTTTTCTTGAATACGCTGTTGTTGCTCTTCCTTAATACGCTGATACTCCGCTTGGTTTTTTGCATCGCTTTTTACCGCTAAAAAAGCAATCCCTAAAATAAGCAATGGAATCACAATACCAAGACTCGCCAAAAACATCACTTTCGGCGTTAGTTTTTGAGTTGATTTCGTCATAGCCAGCCTATTTCCAATATCTAGATTTTGATGGGCCAATACTATAACAAAAAAAGAGCCTCAATCATGAGGCTCTGTCTTCAGTTTAAATGGTTAATTTTATGTCGGTGCTATACCTGTACAATTTTCATTGGTGCTGGCATCTTTTTGTGCATCAGTTAACACAATACCCGTACCCGCAAACATATAGGCCTGAATAAAGTCTACCTCCTCTGCATTCCGACAAACTATAGCTTGGGTATGAGATGCACCTATAACGGGATCAAGCGTGATATTTGGCGAACCCAATGTTTTCAAGTTTGCAACCAAAGCTTGCGTAATTGGATAGGGTACATTTGTGTCTGCCGTACCTTGTATTACATAGACTGGTTTATCAATTCGTTTAGTACCTGGCTGACTGCTGATTAAGAAGTTTTTTACGGTTTCATTGGTCGCAAACACACTGGTATCCAAACCTGGATAATCCATAACTTTTTTATCAGGATTTGCTGTCATAAACTGAATAATATCATCTTTAAATTTATTAATTAGACTTAGACTTGGGTCATTATCATTATCTAAACACAGACCATTATCTCCTGTTCAACCTTCTGCAAACTCAGCCAAAGATTTGGCACGTGATTGGAAAATATCTTGATAATTAAATCGCGGCTCATACGCTTTAATACCGACCCCTGTTAATGCTGCATAAGCCAATAAAGTTGCATAAGAGTCGACCGAAGTACGTGCAGCCAAAGGTACACCAAGTTTAATTCTTGCTCTTCAATGCCAGCTAAAGCTGCTGGTGCAACCTCAAGAATAATTTGACCCAAACTCGAAGCTGGTGCACCAGCCACAGCACCTTTATAGGTTGCATCTGTATTTGCATATTCTGCGGTCGCTAATGAGGCATGCCCCCCTTGAGATTGCCCCACAGACATCCACGCACCATTCAACTGCTTACCATAATGATCTTTTGCCGCTTGTACAGCAGAAAGCGCTGACTTCGCAGCACTAGATAAGTTTAAATATGGATGAATCCCTGGCGTGCCCAAACCTTCATAATCTGGCGCAACAACCACATAACCAGCAGCTAGTAGACTGTCTGCTAAAATTTTAAAACGTGGGTGAATCATATTATTACTTGGCGCACAACTATCACCAACCCCAACCGTGCCATGCTCCCAAACCACTACGCGATAACCATCTGTAGGTGGTGCTACTTTAGGGAACATCACCAGCGCTGTTGCTTTAGCGGTCTGACCTTGAACATTTTCCATGTTATACGTCATTACCTTGATAGAAGCTGCAGTGGTTAATGTGTCTTCTGAATAGGCACTTTCAGAAACATAGGTCTGTTTTTGATTTGAAGCGGGCGAATCATCATCGTCATTACAAGCAGTTAAAGACAGCATTGAAACGGCAACTATAAGGGCTAATGCTATTTTCGAGCGTTTCATAAAATATCCTTTTATTTGTTGTTTTTTTAAGCATAAAACTACATGCCGTTTTATTAAGACATAAAAAAAGCGCCCTGTGTAGGACGCTTTTCAACCAAACAATCACTTTAAATAGTTAATTCTAAAAAGATTCCAGTAAAAATAATGAATCCTACCCAACGATTGTGACGGAATGCCCAAAAACAACGCTGTGGATCTCTGTCTTTGGTTTTGGACCATTGATAAATAAAATCAGCCACGACTACCAGCAATGCGATTAAACCCAATGGCATCAATAAATTTTCAAGGTAAAGCGCCGTACCGATCAAAACGACACTCATCGCCTGTAAAAGTGCAATGATTTGAATATCAAAACGACCGAACAAAATGGCTGTCGACTTCACCCCAATTTTTAAATCATATTCACGGTCGGTAATCGCATATTGAGTATCGTACGCCACAGTCCAAGCCAGATTGCCAAAATACAGCAACCAACAGGTTAAATCTAATGGTTTACCCATGGCCGTAAATGACATCGGAATTCCCCACGAAAAAGCCATGCCTAAAACAACCTGAGGCAAATGGGTATAGCGCTTCATAAAAGGATATATAAATGCGAGAAAGAGTCCACCTAAAGCACAATAGAATGTTTCAATCGGTAGAAACAACAACATACAAGCACTGGCAAAGACTAGAGCTAGAAACACATAAATGGCTTCTTTGGCCGTGATAATCCCTGTTGCTAAAGGCCGCGTTTTCGTGCGCTCTACATGCGCATCGACTTTACGATCAGCAAAATCATTAATTGCACACCCAGCCGCACGCATAAATATCGTGCCAAGTACCATCGGAATCAGAATACCAATTGGCGGTATGCCCTCTGCTGCAATCCATAGTGCCCACATGGTAGGCCAGAACACCAATTCTGTGCCAACAGGCTTATCAAAACGACATAAATAATAATAGGCTTCTAAACGTTCACGCCAAGTAATTTGATGCGCAGTTGTCATGACTGTCCTTCAGATGCTGAATTCTGCTTTTGCAAAAATTGCTCAAAACTCGCTAAAAAAGTTTCTTGAACAATAAACTTGCAGCCGTGCCAAGTATAACAGCTCTGTCTGGTCCAACCATCTTCTAGCCAAATCACACGACGTTCACATGCTGGATTGGTGCGCTGAAACAAGAACCAACCAATCGGTTTTTTACCAATATGTTTAAAAAGCCGTGCGCGGCCTTGCAAACTTAAGATCGGGAAAATGCTTTTGGCTTTGACCCAAGGCTCGGCATCACTGCCATATAAAAAACTTTCTCGCACCCATGACGTATGCTGAAACGGCATGCCCATCCATTTTGCATCGATAAACTGAAGACGCTGAAAATGCTCTTTGGTTGGTTGAACCCTAAATGCTCCATCAGCCAAATCCGTCAGTTGCTGAGTAAGTGAACCTGAAGCATATAACCATGTTTTCAGTTCAGCTGGAATCTGCTGCATAAGCCTACCTGTACCATTGATTTACTGTGCGCTTAAACGCTTTTTGAGTTATGAAGAATGTATTTGATTGTAAGATCAATCTTTAGCAATTATCTGTTTTTGCAATGGTTTCAAATTTACCTTGCGGAGTTTTCACCAAAACAAAACCTTCAGCACTCAAATAAAAACTTTGAGGATAATCATAATCCAGTGCTAACTCTGGGCTTTTCAATGCAACAAATTCTGCCTGCTTGTAGCCTTCAGGGGTGCGACCAACTTCGATATAAGTCACCATCGAAAAATTTAGCTTAAAACCTTTATCGTGATCTTTAGGGTCAATCCACGGATAAAAACTGGTGTGCTTCTTACGCTGTGCCATTGCTCTCATCAATTTTTTTCAAGTTAAACAGATGATACAAAAAAACCCGCGACGAGCGCGGGTTTTTTACAGTGAAATTCAGTTCAGAATTACAAGCTGTAGTACATATCAAATTCAACTGGGTGAGTTGTCGTGTTCAAGCGACGCACTTCTTCAGTTTTAAGTTCAATATATGCATCAAGCATTTCTTTAGTGAATACACCACCTTTAAGAAGGAACTCGTGATCCGCTTGAAGCGCTTCAAGAGCCATATCTAGGCTGTGCGCAACTGTAGGGATTTTCGCTTCTTCTTCAGGAGGAAGGTCATATAAGTTTTTGTCAGCTGCTTCACCTGGATGAATCTTATTTTGGATACCGTCAAGACCCGCCATTAACAATGCTGCGAAACCTAAGTACGGGTTCATCATTGGATCTGGGAAGCGAGCTTCGATACGTTTGCCTTTCGGGCTAGAAACGTAAGGAATACGGATAGAAGCAGAACGGTTACGTGCTGAGTAAGCCAACATAATCGGCGCTTCGAAGTGTGGAACTAAACGCTTGTACGAGTTTGTAGAAGGGTTCGTAATTGCGTTCAATGCACGAGCATGTTTGATTACACCACCGATGAAGTAAAGCGCCATTTCTGAAAGACCAGCGTATTCATCACCAGCAAACAAGTTCTTGCCATCTTTAGAGATTGACATGTGAACGTGCATACCAGAACCATTATCGCCAACCATTGGCTTAGGCATGAAAGTCGCAGTTTTAGCATATTGGTGCGCAACGTTCCAAACAGCATATTTGAACTGTTGTACTTCGTCTGCTTTACGAACCATTGTGTTGAAGCTTACACCAATTTCTAATTGGCAAGATGCTACTTCGTGGTGGTGTACTTCTACACGACCTGGGCCCATGATGTCTTCAATACGCGCACACATATCAGCACGCATGTCATGTGAAGAATCAACTGGAGGAACTGGGAAGTAACCACCTTTAACACGTGGACGGTGACCAGAGTTTCCGCCTTCGTAGTCTTTGTTAGTTGACCAAGCAGCTTCTTCAGCAATCAATGTATGGCGCGCGCCAGACATATCAATTTCCCATTTTACTTCGTCAAATACGAAGAATTCTGGTTCTGGACCAAAGAATGCAGTATCACCAATACCTGTCGATTTTAGGTATTCTTCAGCACGGCGAGCAATCGAACGCGGGTCACGGTCATAACCTTGACCTGTTGATGGCTCAATAACGTCACAAGTAACAACTACTGTCGGCTCAGCGAAGAACGGGTCGATAAAACCAGTTGCAGCATCTGGGCGTAAGATCATGTCAGATGCTTCAATGCCTTTCCAACCAGCGATAGAAGAACCATCAAACATTTTACCGTCTTCAAAAGTATCTTCGTCGATAGTATCTGCTGGGTAAGTTACGTGTTGTTCTTTACCCTTAGTATCCGTAAAACGGAAATCGACCCATTTTGCGCCACTTTCTTGGATGAGTTGTAGGACCTTGTTCGCCATGCTCATTTTGCTCCGATGAATTTTTGTTGCACTCTTTAGTGCGTGTTAGTAGTTGGTTGTTCTAAAGCAATTACCGTACCAACTTTAAAAAGCTTAGCTAAAATATTGAATTCATTATCAGAATAACAGTTTTAAGCTGTTTGCTTTGGCTCTATTATACTGAGCTAAAAAGTAAATGCACCATATTCAAGCACGCTTCTTCACATTTAATCTAAAAGATTTTGAGTGTGGATCATAATGGTGCATTTTTAAATATTACGGGTCGATTTACACCCGTTTTTTATAAATTAGAGCGCTTTTTAAGCTGTTATTTTCGCCTTGATTTGACTTCCACACCTCATATCACGGCGAGCGATATACCTGAAATCAAATATAAGCAGCGTAATTAACTGTTTTTATTTGATTTTTAAAAAATAAAAAACCTCTCCTTTCAAACTAAATATAAAGCCGACATCTCAGATGTGAGCAAGCAAAAAAAGATGCTCTGTTTTGGTGATATTTGGTGAGTTTTTGGCTCACAACATCAGAAGATATTCTTTTTATATTCATTGAATATGCATGCTTCATGACATTTACACATAGTCCACGAGGCTTCTCATTAGAATTTGAATCTGAGATATTCATAAACTCTATATCAGTTAGTAACAAAACCCATTGTAATTTTTAGACCCACAAAAAAATGTCGCGCCCTAGCTGTGTATTTTTTGCTATGATAATTTCGGTTTTGTGCCTCCATTCAAGTCATTGAATGAGAAAAATAATTTACTTATAGCTTTATAATGTAAACGCACGAATACCATAGGACTCTTCACGCACATTTATGTGCATAAATTTCAATAGGTTAAGCTCATGCTTTTAATGATCGACAACTATGACTCTTTTACATACAACATCGTCCAGTATTTTGGCGAGTTAAATCAAGAAGTAAAAGTAGTACGTAATGATGCCGTGACATTGGAAGATATTGAGCGATGGCAACCTAAGTATCTTGTGATTGGCCCTGGCCCATGCTCACCTTCGGAAGCAGGAATTTCCATTCCAGCCATTCAGCATTTTGCTGGAAAAATTCCATTATTAGGGGTGTGCTTAGGACATCAGGCCATTGGTCAGGCTTTTGGCGGCGAAATCATTCGTGCCAAAAAAGTGATGCATGGGCGTCTGTCTGACATGCACCACTCAAATAAAGGCATTTTTAGCAATCTCCCTTCTCCATTTTCAGCAACGCGTTATCACTCACTTGTGATTGATCAAGAAAGCTTGCCTGAATGCTTAGAAGTGACTTGCTGGACCAATGAAGCCGACGGCTCAATTGAAGAAATCATGGGTGTAAAGCATAAGACGCTTGCCGTTGAAGGCGTGCAATTTCACCCAGAATCAATCTTGAGTCAGCATGGCCATCAAATCTTTAAGAACTTTTTAGAAATTTACGCATAAATGAGTGCAGTGAAAAATGAATATGCAACAAGCTTTAAATAACATCACTAAAAACATTGAGTTGACGCAGCCGCAAATGGAAGACGTCATGCGCACCATCATGAATGGTGAAGCAACAGATGCCCAAATTGGTGCACTGATGATGGGTCTTCGCTTAAAAGGTGAAAGTATTGATGAAATTACCGCAGCGGCTCGTGTCATGCGCGAGTTTGCCATCAAAATTGATGTCAGTGATGTGCCTTATTTAGTCGACATCGTCGGTACAGGTGGTGATGGTCAGAACTTATTTAACGTCTCGACTGCATCTGCTTTTGTGATTGCAGCGGCAGGTGCAACCATTGCTAAACATGGTAACCGTGGTGTTTCAACCAAATCGGGTTCCTCGGACTTGTTAGAGCAAGCAGGCATCCAACTTGACTTAAACATGCAACAAACTGAACGTTGTATTCGTGAAATGGGTGTCGGTTTCTTGTTTGCCCCGAATCATCACAAAGCGATGAAGTATGCGGTAGGCCCGCGTCGTGAATTAGGCATTCGCAGTATTTTCAATTTACTTGGCCCGCTTACGAATCCGGCTGGAGTAAAACGTCTAGTGATTGGGGTGTTTTCGACTGAATTATGCCGTCCTATTGCAGAAGTGATGAAACAACTGGGGGCTGAACATGTCATGGTGGTTCATTCTAAAGATGGTTTAGATGAAATTAGCCTTGCATCAAGCACCTATGTGGCTGAACTCAAAAATGGCGAAGTCACCGAATGGGAGATTCAACCTGAAGATGTTGGGATCGAATCGCAAACTTTAACTGGTTTAATCATTCAAGATTCTGCTGAAAGTTTAAGCCTAATTAAAGATGCCTTAGGTAAAAACAAATCCGATAAAGGCGAAAAAGCAGCCAACATGATTGCTTTAAATGCAGGTGCCGGTTTATATGTCTCTGGACTTTGTACCAGCTATAAACAAGGCGTGGCTTTAGCACATGACATCATCTACGGCGGACAGGCCTTAGAAAAGATGAGCATCCTTGCTGAATTCAGCAAAACCCTTAAACAATACGACGCTTGATAGACAGGATTTTGTCATGGTAGATATCGCAAATACGATTTTAGGCAAAATTGTGGATCGCAAACAGGAAGAGTTTGCTGCACGCCTCAAACAACGTAGCTATAAAGATGTTGAAGAATGGGCACTTGAGGCAACTCCTGTACGTGGTTTTGCAAAGTCTTTACTGAGCAAACAACCGGGTGTGATCGCTGAAATTAAGAAAGCTTCACCATCTAAAGGCATCATTCGTGAAAACTTTGATCCTGCTGAAATCGCACAGCAATACGAAGCCGCAGGTGCAGCGTGTTTATCGGTTTTAACCGATGTCGATTTTTTCCAAGGTGCCGATGAGAATATTCAAATTGCACGTTCTCACTGTGCCCTACCGGCATTACGCAAAGACTTTCTGATTGACCCTTACGGGGTGATTGAAGCACGTGCTTTACATGCGGACTGTATTCTTCTGATTGTGGCCTGCTTGTCCGATCAACAACTCGAAGAAATGTCTAAAACGGCTTTTGAACAGAATTTAGATGTCTTGGTTGAAGTACACGATGAAGCAGAACTTGAACGTGCTTTACGTCTATCTGAGCGTTGCGTATTGGGTGTCAATAACCGCAACTTAAAAACCTTTGATGTGGACTTAAACACCTCGATTCGTCTGAAAAAACTGCTTGAACCATCTCGTCTACTGGTGACGGAAAGCGGCATTGCGACCCCAGCGGATGTTGCGATGATGCAAGAGCATGACATTCATGCTTTCTTGGTCGGTGAAAGCTTTATGAAGCAGCCCCGTCCAGATCACGCCTTTACTGAGCTATTTGGAACACCTAAATCACTTTAATCGCATATTCAGGGTAAGGCATGCTCTTGCCCTGAATACTTTATGATTTGCACTTTCAAAAAGCTGTTGAAGATCTGCTTAAACAGTAACATATAAAAAATTGTTCAATTTTAAATTACTCAATTAAGCCCTGCTTCTTGGCCTCATTCACCGCTTCCATTCGAGAGCGGATCTGCAACTTGTTATAGATTTTACGCAAATGCCATTTCACTGTATTGATGGACAAAAAAATCGACTCGGATATTTCAGCATCGGTACAGCCACGGCTTAGTTTTTCTAAAATTTGGATTTCACGTTTCGATAAAGCCTCAAGGCCAGAACTACCGATCAAGGCTTCAACACTGCTTTCAGCTTGATTGAGCTTTTGAAGTTGCTGAATATATTCTAGCAATACAACTGTATGCTTTTGCTTCTGCCGACTTAAATACTGACTTAAGCCATTTAACATATCCCAAATTAAAGGGTCTTCATCTAGAATCACCCGCACTGCCTGAGTCGGCATGAGGGTTTCAAGCGCTTGTTGTAGAGCGTCAAAAGCGTGTTCATGTTGTTTCAACTGATACAGGGCCAGTGCAAAAAGGATTTGAACACGCGCAAAACGTAACGGATAAATCCTAAAAAATGCTAACTGTTGGCTTAAATATTCTTTAGCTTGCTCGGCTTGCCCCATGAAAATTTGCTGACGCACCAGCATTAAATCATCGCCACGCAGCAAATGGGTGAAATTTAAATACGGCTGAAATACTGCCTGTTCAGTATCAGCTAATGCAGAAAGCGGGCTTGCTTGTTGCGCATAGGCTTGTATAGTTTGTGCGAGTCGAGGTAACGACCATTGACTACTGCGGGTATGGGCTTGATGCAAACACACTTGTATCGCGGCTTGATCTTGATGCAACGTAGCTAAACGCATTTGTAAGATATAGCCCACCACCACCATATCCGGCATAGCCAAATGATCGCCGCCATTGAAATCCAATAATGCAGCTTCAGCTTGCGCCATTTGGTTCATTTCATAATACAAGTCTGCTTTAAAGCTGCTCAGAATATTCATAATGGCTGCTTTATTGTCATCATCTAAGCCTAATTTACGATATTCCTCGCTCTGTCCAACTTGTGCAAACTTTTCTGCTGCGAGAGTCAAATCTCCTAATAAATAATCACATAGGGCATCAATACAATCAACCATTGCCACACCATATAGGTTATGCCCTTGCAAATAGATAATACGCGTTTGTAGCAGCAACTTTCGTGCTTCGCTCATTTGCCCCAAACAAATGTGATACAACCCCACAATTCCTATGAGTGGAGCGCGCGCAAAATAAGCCGTACTTGCTAGTTGTGCTAAGTTTTGTTGCGCTAAGGTATAAGCCACATCCAACTTGTCTTCTAACACTGCAATGAGAGGAGCTAAACCTAATTGGTCCTCATGTTGTAATAAGGTTTCATGTTGATCCACGCTATGCCAGAGCTGTAAATAATGATTGGCTAATGTCACTTGATGAGTCAGCACTAAGGTCCAAATAATGTCATAAAGCAAATTGGGATTTTGCACCAAAACAGAATCCGGTATCTGTTTGACCAACTCCAAGAAAGTATAGTGTCGGCCTTCTAAAATCAGTTCACGACACACCGAGTTGAGCAATGACAAAATCAACTGCTGATCTTCTGCTTGTTGGGCGTGATAAATTGCCTCCATCAGATAACGCTGTTGTTTGAACCATTCTGCCGCGTTAATATGCATTTGCTGATATGCATCAGGTTGTAAAAGCTTAAACTTCGATTGCAAAAAGTCTCGAAATAAATGATGCACGCGATACCACGTACGCTGTTCATCTATGGCTTGAATGAACAAGCCTTTTTGGCTAATGGCATCGAGAATCTGCTGTGCAGCAGGATTACCCGTTAAGGCAATGACCAAAGCTGGATTAATTTTTCTCAGTACACTAATTTGCATTAAGAATTGCTGGATTTCAGGGTCTTGTTGTAAAAAAACCTGCTCACTGAGGTAATTCACAATCTGATGATGCGCACCAGTTAAATTTTGAATAAAACCATGAATATCTTGATGTTCTTTCAAATATAAATTGGTGAATTGAATGCCTGTAAACCAGCCTTCAGTTTTATCAATCAATTGTTCTGCAAGCTCTGTGCTTAAAGCAAGCTGGTCAAAGTTTTGTTGTTGTAAAAACTGAATAAGCGCACTGCTTTCTTGCTGTTTGATACTGAGCTGAGTCTCTGTGACCCACTTTAAACGACCTAATAGATATTCTTTCGCGAAACTCCAATTGGGTTTGACCCTTTAAGCGATAACCAAATGACAATTTTCAGGCAAGGACTGGTACAACCACCAAAAGATATTTAAACATTCTGGGTTCGTTAATGCTTCAAACTCATCGATAAATAAAACTGTGTCAGCATCCTCTTCTGCAACTTTTTGCGTCAGCTCAATGATGTGTTGTTTATGGATCTGTCCATAAGAGATCGAATGCGGCGGTTCTAAATCCAAAAGCGCTAAACGCAAGTATTGATAGAGTCGAATCGGATCATTGTCATCATCATCCAAAGTTAACCAACAGACTTTCTTTCCCTTTGCTAAAAGAGACTCTGAAAGTTGATGCATCAGCGTGGTTTTTCCATAACCCGCCGCAGCGTGAATAAAAACCAAAGAAGACTGACAATAGTCCACGATCTGACTTAACAGTTGGGGACGTTGCATTGCCCTGCCATTCAGCATGCTCGGACGACTGAGTTTAGTCTTCAACACTTGCATGTATATTCATCCAATCTTTTTATTCAATTACATCTGCAACATTCATTTCCCTGAATTTTGCATTTGGCAAAACATCATCCTCTACGAATCATGTTATGCCATTCATCAGTCTAAAACACTTATAAATTAATAGGGGCACCGTAGTTAAGCAATATGAAATAGCATCAAAAACCATTCCAATCCCTATTTTAAACTGTTCATTCGCGCATTTATCAAACAATGTGAATTCCATTCTTTCGAGTGGTTTGCATTTTTTGAAACCTTGTTATGCTCAAGCTTAAGGAAACCTTAGATATTGATATCTCATATCATATTCTAAATCAAAGACATATAAGGATTTTATCATGAGCATCGCACAATCAGTTAAACATCAGGATCGATTATTAACGATTAACATCAAAGATGGCGAAATCAAAAATGCACTACCGGGTGTGCATGTCACACCTTGCTTTTTAGACCCCGATAATGGCGTCTGGGTTATTCATGCCCGTTTTGAACCGGGTACTATCTTTCCACGTCACTTCCATACCGGTGTTGTACATTTCTATACAACAGCAGGTTCATGGCATTATGTCGAATATCCTGAAGATGTTCAAACGGCTGGCAGCTATTTATTTGAACCAGCAGGTTCGATCCATACTTTAGCAACCCCAGAAGGTGCTGAAGGGTTCATGGTCATTAATGGCGCGAACGTCAACTTAAATGATGATGATTCACTGATGTTTATTATGGATGCAGGTTGGATCGAGCGTACCCTTCACGTCGTGGCTGAACATACAGGGCAAAAAATGCCGCGTTATATTAAACCGGGTTCGGATGTTGTATTTAGCGACAAATAAATTCCAAAAGGCTTTTGGCTTCGGCTAATAGCCTTTTTTATTAGAAAAATAGTCACCAAGGATGAATGAAATGTTTGGCAAAATGATGCACCAATCTTTATTGATTAGTAATTTAATCGAACATGCGGCAAAGTACCACGCAGATACTTCTATTTTTTCACGTGAAGTAACTGGACAAATGACCACCACCAATTGGTTACAGGTCCAACAGAATAGCAAACGTTTAGCGAATGCTTTCACGTCATTTAATCTTAACCAAGGTGATCGTCTTGCAACGATCGCGTGGAACAACCACCGTCATTTAGAATCTTGGTATGCTATTTCAGGGAGTGGTTATGTTTGCCACACCATCAACCCTCGCTTGTTCCCAGAACAACTGGTCTTCATTATTAATGATACACAAGATAAAGCGATTTTCTTTGATTCAACTTTTCTACCATTAATTGTTGCAATCCAAGGCAAAGTGCCAACGGTTGAAAAATTTATCTGTTACGGTGCGCATGATGAAAAAGTCGTTGCAGCACTGCCAGATGTTATTTTCTATGATGATTTGATTCAAAACCAATCTGCTGAATTTAACTGGCCACAATTCGGCGAAGAAACCCCAAGTTCTTTATGTTATACCTCAGGCACAACAGGTAACCCGAAAGGCGTACTGTATAGCCACCGCTCTACCCTACTACACACTATGGCGATCAGCTTGCCAGACTCGTTAAATCTGTCTGCAAGTGATGTGGTCATGCCTGTCGTTCCAATGTTCCATGTCAATGCATGGGGTGTGCCATATGCAGCAGCCATGGTGGGTACAAGTATCGTTTTACCTGGCCCCAATCTAGATGGTGACAGCCTTGTTAATCTGATTGACACCTATAAAGTCTCTCTGGCTTTAGGTGTACCTACCATCTGGCAAGGATTATTAGCTGCTGCGAAAAAAAGCGGTACAACTTTAGAAAGCATGACCCGTAATGTCGTGGGTGGTGCTGCATGCCCGCCATCGATTATTCGTGATTTCAAAAACAACTATGCTTGCGACACCATTCATGCATGGGGAATGTCTGAAACCAGCCCTCTGGGCACAGCGAACCAACCAAAAGCCAAACATGCCACTTCAAGTGCTGAAGACTTTGAAAAGCTACGCTTAACCCAAGGTCGTCCACCTTTTGGTGTTGAATTACTTATCGTTGATGAAAATACCAATCAAGTCTTAGCCAATGATGGTCATACTCAAGGGAATTTACAAATTCGTGGCCCTTGGATTGTCGATCATTATTTCAACCAAGAGCAAAGCGCCACTACAACCGATGGCTGGTTCGACACGGGGGATATTGCGACTCTAGATGCGGACGGTTATATGACCATCTGTGATCGCGCTAAAGACTTAATCAAATCAGGCGGTGAATGGATTTCTTCGGTTGAACTTGAAAATATTGCCGTAGGTCACCCTGAAATTCGTATGGCAGCTGCTATTGCAGCACGTCATCCGAAATGGGATGAGCGCCCAATTTTGATTGCCGTAAAACAAGAAAACTCAACACTGACTGAAGAAGAAGTGCTGGCTTACTTTGATAATAAGATTGCCCGCTGGCAGATTCCTGACGTGGTGATTTTTGTAGATGCACTGCCAATCAACGGTACAGGTAAAATTGTGAAGGCAGAACTCCGTAAACAATTTGGTGATGTTTTACTTCAAAACGAAGTCGTTTAAGGCTCATTCGAAACATTCAAAAGGATATTGTGATGAAAAAAAATATGAAAACAGCATGGGTTACAGGTGGCAGCAGCGGTATTGGCCTTGAGTTGACTAAACGTTTACTCAAAGATAACTACCAAGTGTGTATTTTCGCCCATGCGGGGATTGAACAAGCGGTGATTGACTTGCAAAAGTGCTCCCCTGCGGTCTGTGGTTTTGAAGTCGATGTACAAAATGAAAGCACTATGGAGGCGAAATTTGCAGAAGCAGTGGCTGCATTTGGCACACCAGATTTGTTGATAAACTCAGCAGGGATCAGTATTGCTAAGAATTTCGATGAAATGACTTCTCAAGAATTCGAAAGACAAATCAATATTAATCTTGTTGGCAGTCGTAATGTTGCGCATGCTGCCTTACCGCATCTCAAACAAGCCGTTCAACAGGGTAAACGTCCAAAATTGGTATTTATTGCCTCTGCAGCGGGCTTAGTCGGTTGTTATGGCTATACAGGTTACTGCTCATCTAAATTTGGCGTGGTCGGTTTGGCTGAAGTGCTGCGTATGGAACTGCGCAGTCAAAAAATTGACGTTGCTGTGGTTTGCCCACCTGAAGTGGACACACCACTTGTAACGGAAGAACGTAAAAACGGTTCACCAGTTACAGCGGCATTAAAGCAATTGGGCGGCAGCCTCCCACTAGAAAAGGCCTGTCAGGAAATTTACAACGACATTTTTTCTTCTCAATTTATCATTATTCCAAGTACTCAAGCACGTATTCTTGCCAAACTTTCACGTGTCTTGCCTGACCTTTATCGTAACCAGATCGATAAAAAACTAGATAAAATCATCCGTACTTTACGTGCAAGTTAAGTCACGACTGACTTAGCACGCCAAACCTGAACCCGAGTACATCATTTGTCTCTCTAGATAGAATGGTTGCTCGGGTTCAATCATTTTAAGTTCTTACAGAACAGCAGTGCTCTTGAGCACCCCACAGAATACTCTTAGCCATTTGATATGCAATTTTTTGCAAATCTCTATGAATGCAATTCAGTTCAAATATAGGGAAAATCAGACTATAATTATCGCCTAATTTCTTATTTTGCGTATTTTTCTGACACTATGAGCAAACATGATTCATCGCTTTCTAAAGAACAGTTTAATTTACTGAAAGACTTTAAAAAGCAAATCACCAATCCGCATTCGACTGCCATCAAACAGTCTGAGGCCCAAGCTCAAGTTGCTCCGCCCGAGCCAGAAGATGATTTCGCGTTGTTTCAAAAACAAATGCAAGGTGTCCAAAAGATGGAGGCCGCGAACATTGCCAAAATAGAAAAAAATCCAAAGAAAAAAATCGATGCACAAACTTTAGCAAAACGTGCAGCGGCTGAAGGCCCAATGCATACCGATGCAACTGAGCTGTCCGATACTCAAGCGATGCTCAATCCTGTTGCGAGCCAAGCCGCGCTCAGTTATCGCATTGCTACACTACAGCACAAAGTATTTGAAGATTTAAAAGCGGGTAACATCCGTTGGTTTGAAGCAGTCGACTTGCATGGTTGCACCGTTGAAGAAGCCCGTGTCGCAGTTTTACAAGTCATTCAAATGGCCAAAGATGAAAATCAAAATGTTATTAAAATTGTGCACGGCAAAGGTCCAGAAGCCATTTTAAAAACCTATGTGAATGGTTGGCTGCGTCAACACCGCGATGTGCTGGCTTTTGTAAGTGCACCAGAGAAGCAAGGTGGCACAGGTGCAGTTTTAGTGTTGCTAAAACGTGCTGAAAAGAATCCAAAGTTTAAACAGTAATCGGATTTTTGTCCAAAATAAGGCATTGGAATAGTTTTCTGCTACAATGCCGTCCTTGTTCAATATCAGTGTAAGTGAACACGTCTTATGTCTATGCAGCAATCCTACGCTAACATCTTAACTGCCGTTGGTGAAGACCTAACCCGTCCAGGTCTCCTCGATACGCCTATGCGTGCTGCTAAAGCTTTTTCGTATTTAACGTCTGGTTATAGCAAAAGCTTAGAAGAAGTGACCAATAATGCGGTGTTCCCATCGGACAACCGTGAAATGGTGCTGGTTAAAAATATCGAATTTTATTCACTCTGTGAACACCATTTATTGCCTTTCTATGGTCGCGTACATATTGCGTATTTACCTGAAGGTAATGTCCTTGGACTCTCTAAATTTGCACGCATCACCGAAATGTTTGCACGTCGTCTACAGATTCAAGAAAACCTGACGCAGCAGATCGCAGAAGCGGTTGCAGAAGTGACGGGTGCACGTGGCGTGGCGGTTATGATTGATTCTGCACATATGTGTATGATGATGCGCGGCGTCGGCAAACAAGAATCGACTACACGTACCGTTTCCTTTATTGGTGACTTTAAAACCAATAAAGAAGAGCGCCGCGAGTTTTTAAGTGCAGTCCCTGAAAGCTATTAATTGAAACATAAAGCCTCAACCGCTGTTGGGGCTTTTTTTATGCATATATCATTGAACGATTCATTTTTTGTTTAGAGGAATACGCAATGTCAGCAATTTGGTTAGCAGGTCATGGTTTGACCCAAGGCGAACAGAGTATTGATTTTCCACGTCCAGACCGTTTGGTCCAAGGCAACCCACAGCGCCAGACCTATAGTCTATATGAACACCCACACATGGGCTGCGGGATTTGGCACTGTGAAGTTGGCTCATGGAATATTCAATTTGCTGACAACAAACAAGAATTCTTTCAAGTGATGGAAGGCAGCATCCGTATTCATGATGCCCACACTCAAGACTTCATTGAAGTCAAAGCAGGTCAGGCAGGAATTATTCCACCGAGTTTTATCGGCACATTTGAAGTGATTGAAGCTGTAAAAAAATACTATGTGATTGTTGAGGTATAAGCACCTCAACAACCGATTTGAAACGTCTTAGAACAGTTCGTGTTTAAGTCTGAGATTTAAACACTTAACACTTTTTCAGTCATATGAATACAGTTACGCCCTTTATTTTTGGCGGCGTAGAGTGCCGAATCGGCAGTGTCTAAAAAGCGCTGATAGTCAGGATGACCATTATAAACCGTACAGCCAATACTGACGGTAAAACTAAAATTTTGCCCATGAGCGGTACGAATTGGGGTTTCCTGTATCCGCATGCGAATCGTTTCAGCGATTTGTAAAGCACGCGTGAGATCACTGTCGACCAACAGCAATAAGAACTCTTCGCCACCGACACGGAAGGCATAGTCACTGCCCTTCGCAACATCTAACAAGACTTCAGCAATAAAACGCAGTGCCAAGTCCCCTGCGGTATGCCCATACTTATCATTAATACGCTTGAAATAATCCGCGTCGATTGCCAATAGGCTCAGCGCTGCATCATTTTTACGGGCAAAATTAATTTCACGCGACACAATCGTACTTAAATAACGACGGTTTAACAGCTGAGTCAGAGAGTCATTGCCTGAATCTATATATTCAGTCACTTGAAACAGTTGATCGACCAAATGCTGGATCTGTCGGTTCACATCACGAATTTCCTGAATGCGTTCCACTTTCTGAGTCTGATCCTGACAGTCGAGCACGTCAAAATTGAGGGTATCGACCTGTTGAATCAGCCTGATAATGGTCTCCACCTGCTCTGCACCCGTAAAGGCATACGCTGCTTTATGCACAAACCATAGACCAAATTCCGACTTAGACAAAGCAATATGTTGCAACTGCGGATGCTCGGAGAAAACTTTGAACATCAACTCATTTTCCCAGTCGAGCAAAATGCTACGCTGCTTATCTTTTTGTACCGCGACATCTTGCATTGCAGAAAATAAACGATAGCTATGCTTAACTTCATGGCTCCGCTCGGTATTGGCTTCATAGGATCTGCACATAATTTCTGTCGCAAAACCCATAATTTGCAGCATATAACTCAGCATGTGGTGGTTATTTTCTAGCGGAAGTCCAGCCAAAAGTTCCAAGATCTTGTTTTCAATCTCACGAATACCGCGCATGATCAACCAAGAAGGAATGCCCACCCGCGCATGTACCTGCCCAACTTTTTGTTGTTTTTCAACTGCTGCATAATAAACTTCATTCACAGCCACGTCGAAACTTTCAATGAGCCATTGGTTTAAACTGTTTTTTAAACGTTGTTGAATGATGTCATCTTTAAAAAAATCTGCAGCCTCAGGCTCCAAGACAATATTGCTATAAAATTCATTGACCAATACAGACGAATGCTGCTGAATAAAATTTTGCGCTTTAACGTGATCATTCACTGAATAATGTTGGCAAATTTTCCCCCATTGCTCGGCCAATTTAGCCATGCATTCATCATTCATAAAACTTACCTATTTATATATTTTTGAGACTTACTAGACATTTATGTGATTAATATAACAAATTTCAATACTTATTTTCACCATCAGCTTTCATTTTCAGCGCTTTATAAAAAGTAAGGCTCACGTTTGGTTGTTTTAACAGCAATGACTTTCATAAAAAAAGCCTCATCAATGAGGCTTTGAAAAAAACAATCTGACTAAAAGAAATGGATATAACTCAGACCTGTTTGATCCCAATCCTTTCCTTTTTGCTGTTGATACTGCCAATGAAGCCTCAACGCATTTTGCTGATTGAATAAATATTGCAACTGAGTATTCAGTCTGACTTGCCATTGATGGCTATCTTCCCAATATGGCAGCTCGACCTGTACCAAACTATTGATATGTTCGCTCCAGATGTTCTGGCAGCCTACCGTTGGCCCAAGTCCCACACGCCAGCCTCGGTCTAAAGCTTTGCCTGCTTGAACATGATTTTGCAATTGTGCATAGCATAAATGTTGACGCTCTTGATCTGCCACACTATAGCCAAACTGACTGGATAGATTGAATACGCCGTGTTGATCCTGTTCACTAAATGCACCATCTCGATCTAGTGCCTCTTGTTGCCAACCCATGTTAAACCCCCAGCTTAATGGTGTTTTAAAGGCAGTCAGTGGACTGTAGGCATTGACCTCCAGCACATTTAGTTCTTGCAGTTTTAGTCGATCATCGCGATATTCGATGCTACCATCTAGAAATTTAAGCTGTGTACCCAAACGAAAGCCGCCTTGTGGGTCAATCAAGTCATGATAGGCCTGACGATGGCTCAGTCGGAAATAAGTGTCACCTTGTATCTCACCTGCTTCAAGCTGAACGGTTCGCGCATGGTGGCCTTTTACTGGATCTACTTTTGGCGCTTCGACCACTTGACGTTGCTTTTCCAAGTCAATCTGACTCCGCAAACCCAGCAGTTGTCGAATACGCGGTTGGGCGTCTTCTGCCGCAATCTTTTGTGCAATTAACTGTAAATACACATGGTCATAGGCCATTTCTAAAATACGTGCCTGATCCACCAAGGCATAGCGATTCAAATAATCTTGCATTTGAGCAGGTTCAAGTTGCGCAACCTGATGCGCAGCCGCTGCCAAGGTTTGTCCGTGTTGTTTGGCTTGTGCCAACAACTGAGTTTCTAAAGCTGGACGGTAAACACTTTCTGCAATTAGATGGTTTTCATCGACCGTCTTAATGGTCTCAACAGGAATCGCAGCGGTTTTAAATTGTTTTTGTAGGTTGACCTCTGGCCGTACCAAATCAATTAAACCCAGTAAACGATAGGCACAGTTATCACTGATAAAATAGTAAGGAAATTGCACATGCTTGAGTTCCCAAATATGCTCAACCATGGTTTTGGTTTCTTCTGGCGTCAGGGCTAACTCATACTCCCACAAATCGCGGCTTTCCAAATCACCATATTCTTTCACTTTTCGATAGTACGGCATGAGTGAGTACTCACCTGGGTACTGCCCGGTTAAGCCCTTCCATGCAAAAGAAAAGCTGTCGCTATTGGCCACTGTCGCTGCATAATTCACGGCATAAGAGACTAAGTTCAGCTGTTTTTGGTCTTTAGGATCGAGCCTTAACAGGGTATGCCCAAACATCGAACTGGGATTGCCCATAAAGTCCGTGGCGTAAATTAAAGTCGCCTTATACGGCTTAATTTGCCCAAGCCACTCATCCAGCTCAGGACATGAGGCTTTAGGCAGTTGGTTTGATGCAATATTCAGTTGTCCTATGAGCCACTTTGAACGTGCTGGAAAGCGACACTGAATCGATTGATTGGCTTCGGCTGGAGTAAAAAGTGCTGCAATATTGGCATCAAGCTCTTGTTTGAGCTGAGTTTGTCCGTGTTCGCTATAAAAAAAAGGACGGTAAGTGACTTCACTTTGTCCTGAAACATTGACATACATCAAACGTTGCCAAGTCACATTTGAGGCTAGCTTCAGTTGCTGTGCTTTTTCAATATAAAACTCTGCTGAGCTAGGTGCTTGAGCAAAGATGCTGGTGCTGAATAGCACACTAAAGAGGAGGACAACAGATTTCATGCAGTGTTAGCTATTCTTCTTTTTTAGATATGAAAAACCCTGCCTGAATGGCAGGGTTTTATGGTGCAATTAAACGTATGCTTTTAATACGCTATCCGTTGCCATGACTGCTTGTAAAGATGCTAATACTTGAAGCGCATCTTGGTTTTCAGCTGAATAGATTTTTGCAAAGTTTTGTTTAGACACTTCAAAGAAACGTGCTTTATCTTCAGACTGGATGTTCAGTAATTCAGCCAGTACATTTAGACTTTCGCCCTCACCGACTGCCATATCACGCGCCAATGCTTCCGCATTTTCGTTGGTAAATGTTACTGCCTGAGCAGTCACTGTACCTGTACCGCTACAACCTAAAGTACCAAAGGTAATACCGAAAAGTTGGTTAGCGAAAAGACCATTGGTTGTACCCGCTAAAATTTTAGCGACTTTACCAGACTGGCCAGCCCAAATTTGTGAACCAATACCACAACCGACGTCATTATCTGCAAATGTAGCGGTAGAACCAACAGCCAAAACCGCAGCCAATGCTATTTTTTTCAACATAAGGTTTCTCCAGACTCGATTATCTCCGAGTATTTTTATTGTTCCTATTGTGTGTATTTTGAGCTACACCCTTGTAAGATAGCGGTAACAAGCGCATAACGCAAAACAATTTATACTAAAGTGAAGTGAATATTTAAAAATGTGCTTTAGCGGTATAAGGACCAACTGCCACGTAGGTCTCGTTTCCCTAAAATCTTTAACACCAACACCAGACTGAGCAGTAGCAATAAATACCAAGAACCCAACTTACCCCAACCGACCATATGCCATGCATCGACTTGACTTGGGTACAGCCAGATTTGGTAAAACGTACTGATATTTTCCGCAATCCAAATAATAAAAGCCAACAGTAAAAGTACGGGTAACATCGGCAGTTGAAAACGGTGCTGCTGTAATTCAAAGCCAATCTTGGTTTTCCAAAACAGCACTATGCTCCACGCAAACAAAAGATAACGAATATCGGGAACAAAAAACTTGGACATAAAGTTGATATAAGACAACACCGCCAAGGTTAGCATGGAAGAGAAACGGGGTAAGTGTTCAAAAGAAACGTGATAGAGACGTAATGAACGCGCAAAAAAACTGCCCACAGCCGAATACATAAAACCTGCAAACAAAGGCACTGTTAAAATTTTAAACACGGCGGGATGCGGATACTGCCAAGATGCAATTTGCGGATGGGTCAAAAAGATTTCCATCACCATTGCCATCACATGAAATAACGCAATCACTTTGGCCTCGGCCCAAGACTCGAGTTTTAAGTACAACAGACAAACTTGAATCAGTACGGCATAAAACAGTAGATAGTCATAACGGAAAAAACCGAAATATTCCTGACTCCCCATACTGGCTGTGAAGGCAAAAGCCAATAACAGCAATATCCCAAATAAGGCAGCCGAAGCTGCCTTAGATGAGAACTCAAAACATGATTTTAAAATCGTGATCACGCATGAACCCTAATTGAATTGAAGCTGTGAAACTTAGAGATATTTGGCACTGTATTCATGCACAGTATCAATAAAGGCTTTCGGGTTTTCAGGGTCAACCCACTGGGTAATACCGTGACCTAAGTTTGCAACATAACCCGTTTTCTCACCGCCTGCATAAGCGTCATCTAACATGGCTTTGGTGGCTTTCACAATGGTCTCATGCGAACCATATAATGTTGCAGGGTCTAAGTTGCCTTGCAGTGCCGCACGGCCAGCCACCGTTTGGCGAGCCACATTTAATGGCGTAGTCCAATCTAGACCAAAAGCATCTGCCCCTGTTGCCACCATTGGCTCTAGCCACTGACCGCCACCTTTGGTGAATAAAATCACGGGAACTTTACGTCCTTCATTTTCACGTTTTAAACCTGCAACAATTTTTTGCATGTATTTTAAAGAAAATTCTAAATATTCACGGTGTGCTAGCGCCCCGCCCCAACTGTCAAAAATCTGTACGGCTTGAGCACCTGCATCAATTTGCGCATTTAGATAGTCAATTACCGCATCAGCCAAACGATCGAGCAGCGCATGTAAAACTTCAGGTTGCGCATACATCATTTGTTTGGTGAAACGGAAGTCTTTGCTCGAACCACCTTCAACCATATAAGTTGCCAGCGTCCAAGGACTGCCTGAAAAGCCAATTAAAGGCACTTGTCCACCTAAGGCTGAACGAATCGTCTTGACCGCATTCATCACATAGTCGAGATCAGATGCAGCATTAAACTTAGGTAAATTCGCCACATCTTGTTCAGTACGAACCGTTTTATGAAATTTAGGCCCTTCCCCAGCTTCAAAATAAAGCCCTAAACCCAAAGCATCGGGTACAGTTAAAATATCTGAAAATAAAATGGCTGCGTCGAGCTCATAACGACGTAAAGGCTGTAAAGTTACTTCACACGCAAATTCGTTATTTTTACACAGCGAAAGGAAATCACCCGCTTGAGCACGGGTTGCACGATATTCAGGTAAATAACGTCCTGCTTGACGCATCATCCAGACGGGTGTGGTATCTACAGGTTCACGTAATAAAGCACGTAGAAAACGATCATTTTTAAGCGTCGTCATTTACTTTCCCATCTCAATTAAATTTGCTCACCATCATAACAAAAAGGTCGAATTTTTAATAACTTCTCATAACACTAAAATTCGATCAGGACAAAGATGCAAACGAATATTTACACAAAACAAATACTGCATCTCCATCTTTTTTCTGTAATACTTCACTAGTTTTTACTTTGTAAATGAATAATTCTTAAGGTTGAATTACATGTTCGTTCGCACAATACTCGCGATGAGTTTAAGTTGCATTCTTGCTGGAACAGCGTTTGCTGCATCTACTACTGAACAACCCTTGACGCCCAAAAAGATCATTGATACTTCAGTTCAAGATCCTATTGATCCTTTAGCAACAGATGTCGCTTCAGCTTCTACTGCGGTTGCAAATAGTCAAATTACAGCAAAAGAACAAGCAGACTTAAACCAAGCTTCGCAAACTTTAGATCAACTTGAACAATCTGAAGATAAAACGGCTGACGTTGGTGCTGCACCAAGCAAAACCACTACTGCACCGACCACCACGACGACCAATCCTGCTGCAGCTAAAGCATCGTGGACATTAAATGGTTTAAACAGTGCAGAATGGTTTGACAATATTGGTAAAGGCCAATTCCCTGTCTATGCACGTGCTCACGTGATGTTGAATAATGCGCATGCGTCTCCGGGCGCAATTGATGGCATGAGCGGTAAAAATACCCTCAAAGCCATTGCTTCGTTCCAGCAAATGAGCGGTTTAAAAGCAACAGGTACCTTAACCAAAGAAACTTGGGATGCTCTACTTGCAAGCCAAGGTTCTAAACCTGCATTTATTGAATACACCATTACCGAAGCAGACCTAAAAGGTCCTTATGCTGCATCTATTCCACGCGATTATGCACTACAAGCCAAAATGAAAGGTTTGTACTACACTCGTGTGACTGAAATGCTAGGTGAAAAGTTCCATATGGATGAAGACTTCTTGCAGAAGTTAAATCCAAAAGCAACCTTCAAAAAAGCGGGCGAAAAAATTATTGTGGCCAATATCCGCAATGAAGTGCCAGAAGACATTCATTTGATCGTTGCGCATAAAGGCGCAAAACAGTTGTATTTATTTAACAGCCGTAACCAAATGATTGGTTCTTTCCCTGCAACCATTGGTAGCTCAGACACTCCGTCTCCAACGGGTACTTATAAAGTTACGGGTGTTGCGCCAAATCCTTGGTATAGCTACTCACCTAGCAACTTTGTACAGGGCAAAAACTTAAAACCACTTTCTCTACCACCGGGTCCGAATGGTCCTGTAGGGAATATCTGGATTGGTTTAAGCAAAAAATCATTTGGTATTCATGGCACACCAAACCCTTCTGCTATTTCTAAAACAGCATCACACGGTTGTATCCGTTTGACCAACTGGGATGCCAATGATCTTGGCAAAAAAGTGAAGTCAGGTGTTACGGTTAAATTCTTAGAATAATTGGCTTTCTAAGGTATTTACGCTATAAAAGGTGCTCTCTTGAGAGCACCTTTTTTTAAATTACAACAACATAGAATGACGATGAACGCTTTAAAAATAATACTGCCCGTGGCCTGCTTACTATCTTTCTCAACTTATAGCTTTGCCGAATTAGATGAAGAAATCGTGACCAGCGTGGATGCTTCTGCTTATGCGGTGGAATCTGACCATCCATTTGACAGTTTGAATGATCATGAAAAAATCCGCCATCCCCAATACATTCCAGAGCAAGACAGTCTCAGAGAGCCACTTTTGAATGCACGCTATTACGTCATCGCAGGTAAATCTCCGATTCACTATTACGCGATTCGAACAGGAGCAAAGCCTAAACTACTTTATGTAAACCAACCCCACTCGGCAGTTTTTTCAATAGGCGAGGCTTATGCTGAAAATCGAGAAAAAATAACCCTACAGCCTCAACTCGACAATACAGTCAAAGATCATGAGTTGTTTTCGATTATGCCCGTCGCTAAGCATCTCGCACTGATTTTTCGTACTCGCTATGCCTATACTCCTACAGAGTTAAAAGCCAATGCGGCCATGAACGCCATCTATGCCAACAATCGCTACCGATACAGCTATGAAATTATTGAAATCGACACGAATGGCAAACAGCTCCACCGCGTGCAATTTGTGGCTCCAATCATTGAAGATGGAATGAGTTTTGGCCCCAAATGGGATGAAGACTTATCAGATTATAATAATGCAATACTTGAATACAGTACCAAGTCCCCGGGCGACTACCAAACCGTACACCCTTATAACCTTGAAACCCACTATGAATACAAACAAGGTCAATTGAAGCACTTTGAACAAAAAGTTCTGCTCACCGCCAGTGACAAAGTGTTCTTAAAGAATCCACCCAACTCGATTAATTATGAAAATTATCTCGATGATCAAAATGCACCCCTCTCCGTTGAAAGCAGTACTTGCCTTGATGACTATTTTGTTTTTAAAGACAAAGCGGCTCCGCTCGGTGTGAAATGGGGCAATGACTGGATGCAACAGCAGCCGAATCTACATCAACAATTTTTAGCTGAATATGCGCAAGTCAAAAACTACGTCTGGAAAGATTTCCGCGTACAGTATTGTGATTTAGACTAAGTCTGCAATGTCGCGTTTAATCATTTCAATATTGAAACGCAACATTGCAAATTCACTATTTTGGCGATAAATATAAAACGCTAAAATTACTCCATAGATTAAAAATAAAATTGGAGTTCAAAATGGATGCTTTCATTCATCGCAGTCAAGACCGTGGTCATGTCAATATCGGCTGGCTAGAGTCGAAACACAGCTTTTCTTTTGGTAGTTGGTATAACCCTAAATATATGGGCGTAAGTGCTTTACGTGTCATCAATGACGACGTGATCGCGGGTCATCAAGGTTTTGGGCAACACCCCCATGACAATATGGAAATCTTGACCTGTGTACTCAAAGGCACCATCACCCATAAAGACAGCATGGGTAACCACGGCGGTATTTCGGCAGGTGAATGGCAACTGATGAGTGCAGGTACGGGTGTACAGCACAGTGAAATGAATCAGGGTGATGAGCCAGTACATTTGCTACAAATTTGGATTACCCCAAATCAAAGAGATGCAGCGCCAACCTATCAGCAGATTCGTCTTGATCCGCATGAGCAACCAAATCAATGGCATGTGATCTGTGGTCCAAATGACAATGCTGCAATGCATATTCGTCAAGATGCCGAAGTCAAAACGGCTGTGATTGAAAAAGATCAAATGCTAGAAGTTAAAGCTACACAGCATATTAACTATCTGCACGTGATTTCAGGTTCAATCCAAGTTGCAGAACACACCCTTCATGCAGGCGACGCGATTGCTTTCTTAGAAGCAAGCGACGTTAAAGCCTTGGAAGAAGCACAAGTGATTTGGTTTGATTTGCCTGAAGTCAAATAAGTCATCACTCACAATAAAAAGCCAGCGTCAAGACGTTGGCTTTTTTAATGCAGAACTCAAGCAGTTGTTTCATTTGGTTTAGAGAAAATTCACCGCAAGTAACGCTACAACAGCAGGTAAGGCTTGAATGTAGATAATTTTCTTACTGGCGGTCAACCCACCATAAATTCCAGCAACCAAAACGCAGCCTAAAAAGAAATTGGCCAGTGGCAGTGCATAAGTTTCGGGTGCACATAGCGCCCAAAATAGACCTGCAGCCAAGAAACCATTGTATAAACCCTGATTTTGTGCCATGACTTTGGTCAGCTGTGCTTTTTCAGGCGTATTGCCAAAGGCTTTTAAACCATAGGGCTTATCCCATAAAAACATCTCTAAAACTAAAATATACACATGCAACAGTGCAATTAAAGCAATCAAAATTTGTCCCATCATACGCTTTATCCTTATTTTTGATGAATGATGCTAGATCAGCTTCACAACTGATCTAGGTCGAAACTATTAGGGTTTCAAAAGTACTTTACCCTGACGCGCGCCTTGCGTCGCTTTCAGTGCTGCATCTTTAATTTGAGCAAAGCTGAAGATACCTTCAACAGGCAGCAGTAATTTTTTCTGTGCAGCAAGCGTCAATAACTCCACAATTAACGCTTTTTTGCGTTCAGCAGACAATTGCTTATTCACCACACTTGCCCAAAAACCTTTGACTGTGGCTTGTTTAAAAATCAGATCTCCCGAAGAAATCTGCATGGTCTCACCCGTCATGCTACCAAATGAAACCAATAGACTATTTTCACTCAGCAAAGCCAACATTTCACCACTGGCCTGACCACCAATGGAGTCTACACCTGCGATCAGTGGCTGATCTGCATGAATCGCTTTGACTTGTTCTTTCCAATCAGCTTGGTCTGTTGCTACCACATTTTGAATGCCTAAGGCCTGCATTTCAGCTACAGCCTCAGTACGGCGAACCAAATGAATTACGTTTTGACCACGCGCTTTTGCAATCATCGCCACGGTTTTACCCACCGCACCATTGGCGGTGTTCTGAATCAACCACGAATCTGCTGGTAAATCGATAAAATCTAAAAGCATCAGTGCACTGATCGGCATTCCAATCAACTGCGCTGCTGTTTCATTATCAATCGCATCAGTTAAAGGCACGATGCCATGTGCTGGCGCAATAAAATACTCAGCCCAACTGCCATGAATCCCTGCAACAGCGACACGCTGCCCTACCGATACGCCTTGTACACCCTCACCCAGAGCATCAATTACACCCACAGCTTCGCTGCCACCAATTGCAGGCAGTGTCGGTTTATAACCATAACTACCACGCACTGTCCACACATCATGGTTATGCATTGGCGATAGAATCATTTTAATACGTACTTCACCCGCTTTTGGTTCAGGTTGCGGCATATCCGCAGCTTCCAAGACGTCAACAGCTTCACCAAAATGGTGATGAATAATACTTTGCATTTGCTATTCCTTTATCGGTTGTAATAGTTGTTGGGTGGTTTCCATAGCGAGGTAAAGGGGTTGCTTATCTTGGGCCAGTCTTGCCAATAAAGCTGCCCCCAACCACAGTTGATACATCGTCTGTGCCATTTTTTCAGCGTCAATATGCGCTGGAATTGAACCGTCTTGCTGCCCTGCTTGGATTAGACCCGAAATACGTTCTGTTAACTTACGCACCCCGAAGTTCAAAATCTGACGCATATCTTCAGACAAATCTGAGACTTCTGCTGCCAACTTGACGATCAGACAGTTCTCCGCCCATCCCCCATCGCTATGATGTTCAACATCACTTTCAATATGTGATGAGTTATCAATCCATGCTTGCCAAAGTGCCATTAGGCTTGCATAGGCGCTTCGCTGTTCTTGCTGTATCAGCTGATCGATTTTGACCTTATAGTCGGCCAGATACTGCTGGAGTAGCGCACAGCCGAAAGCCTCTTTCGAAGCAAAGTAGTAATAGAATGAACCTTTCGGCACATCACAATTCTTTAGAATTTCCTGTAAGCCCACTCCGACAAAACCTTTATGTAACACCAGTTGAAAACTGCTATTTAAAATGTGTAGTCGTGTCGCTTCACTTTTATCTGATCGTTTCATATCCATACTATAAATTAATAATAGACCAGTCGTCTATAAAATAATGCATCTACCTTTGATGCTTCATCTCGAATCATTGGATTACATATAAATTTTGCTGATTAAATTTTAGATATAAATGATTGAAATAAATGTTACATTATACCATAACACTAATTTTCAATTCATCTTATGTCTACACCTTCACAACGTTTACAAGCGATTGACGCCCTCAGAGGATTGGTTATTCTGATTATGATGGTCGATCATGTCAGAGAAACTTTTTATCTGCACCAGCAAGTCCCCGACCCGATGCTGATTCCAGGAACCGAAGAATCCCTTTTCTTTAGTCGGATCTTGGCTCATTTATGTGCCCCTGTTTTTGTGGTTTTAACAGGCTTATCGGCTTATCTTTACCAAGCAAAAAACAACAGCGTTCAAATGACCCGTGAATTTTTACTCAAACGCGGTCTATTTCTGATTTTTCTCGAACTGATCATTATCAACTTCGCTTGGACTGGACAGTTCCCACCCGATGTCATCTATTTACAAGTCATTTGGGCCATTGGTCTGAGTATGGTGGTTTTAGCAGGCTTGATTGGGCTATCGCAAAAGTGGCTCTGGGTGGTCAGTCTCAGCATTATTTTTGGACATAATGCGCTGGATCAAGTGTCATTTTCGCAGATGCCGATCCTGCAAAATCTGTGGTTTATTTTACATGAACGTGGTTGGATCGAATTTGGAGATCTGATTCGTTTTAGAACCTCTTACCCAGTACTGCCTTGGATTGGGGTAATTACCCTCGGCTATTGCATCGGTCATACCGTATTTAACAGCACACATGATGTCGCAAAAAGAAATCAAATCTTGTTAGGCTTCGGGCTTGCCAGTATCAGCTTATTTATCATTTTAAGAATGATCAATCTCTATGGCGACCAAGCATGGTCAATCATGTCGACCAGCACTGAAACCGTTATGAGTTTTTTGAACTTGACCAAGTATCCGCCATCGCTGCTGTTTATTTTGTGGAATGTCGGGCTAGGCTTAGTCCTGTTAGTGTTACTTCAAAAGGTTGAAAGCAAACCTTGGGTCAAACCCTTGATTGTCTTTGGTTCCGTGCCGATGTTCTTCTATATCGTCCATTTATATGCACTTAAAGCCCTCTATCTCATTGCCCTCGCACTATTTGGCAAAACTCATGATGAATATTTTGGTGTAGATCACGTTTCTACCCTTTGGCTCATTTCGATTATTTTAACTGTGGCTCTTTATCCGTTGATGTTGAAATTCTCAGCCTTTAAACATAAAAACAAACACATTCGCATTCTTAAATACCTTTAAGGGTTTAAGCTGTATAGCCAATTTCACTGAAATAAGATTGATGCTTAGTCCAACTAGGCATCAGATTTCCCAACACCTGGCAAATATGCTTTATACGCCAACGAATGTCTGAAGCAAAAAATTTACTTTGCTTTAGTCTGCAATGCCAAGCAAATCGAAATTAGCAACATCCCGAACCAGCCAATTGGTGCAATTTGCTCTCCCACCAACAGAATTGCCAATACCGCAGCCACCAAAGGCTCAAATAAAGTTAAGGTAATGGCTTTACTGGCAGGCACGGTTTTTAAACCATAACCAAATAAGACATAACCCAAAAACATCGGAATAAGCATCATATAACCAACGACATAAAGGTTGATGTTTTCTTCAAACAAGTTTGAACCCGTTATCCATAAAGTCGGAAGTAATAATAAAGAACCAAGTCCGAAGATAAGCCCCATTGACGCTTTTGCATCCATTCCTTGGTCAATCATTCGTTTTGCCGCCCAAGAATATAAAGCATAGGTCAATCCCGCAACCGCCCCCAAAGCAATACCCAACATTGGTCGATTTTGGGACAAATACTCCGTGGTTGTCACAGCATGTGATTCCCCGAGAGAAAGTAGCGCAACGCCCGTCACGCCCAATACGAAACTCATCAACCATGTCATCGAAAGTGCTTTTCGGTCAAACACCCTTTCTAAAAGTGCGGTAAATAAAGGCGCCGTACCAATCGACACGACCGTACCAATGGTGATGCCTGCATAGTGCATAGATGAATAAAAGGCCAAAGGATAAATAAAAACCGCAATTACGCCTACACCGAGCATCACCGCATGGGCTTTGATATGTGCCAGATGGTAGATAATACTTTTTCGTGCCAAAAGTGCCTGTAACAGTCCACCACCGCCCATGGCGGCAGCACCAACAGCCAAAGGACTCAAATTAGGTGCAAAAGATGCGACTGTACCCGTCGTTCCCCATAGAAAAGCAGCGAACAGCACCGCGATAAAACCATAATTTGGTACCGCAGAAACACACTGATTCACGTACTGATTTCCTGTGCTAAAAGTATTTTCACCATCGCTGTTGCAGCTTGTACTTTTTCACTCGAGCTTTCCAAGCCTGCTCGCGCAATCGATCCCTCTAGAATAAAAGACAACAACAAAGCCATTTGTTTGACCTTGTCTGCGTCCGAAATGATAAGGGCAAGCTGTGTAGAGATAATGTTTTCAATTTCATCCTTATGCGCTTTCACAGCCAAGCGCTCGGCGCTGTGCGCTGGGAACTCAGCAGCAGCATTCAACAAACCACAGCCCCGAAAGCCTTTTTCATAGGCAAACTCAGCATGGTCTTGATAGGCTTCAAAAACCGCGACAATTTTATCAATAGGAGTATGGGCTTGTTGGTTTCGAAGTGCATACAAATCTAACCACTCTTGATGCCGTGCTTCTATATAAGAAGTGATCAAGTCAGCCTTAGTCGCGAAATTATTATATAAGGACATTTTAGCAACTTTGGCCTTATCGGTAATGCTATTAATCCCTGTACTGGTGATGCCATCGTTATAAAACAAAATCGCGGCTGCATCTAAAATTTTCTGTTTCGCAGTTTTGGTATTCATCACACTCAACCAAGTAGACCGATCTACCTAATCTATAGAATCTGTAAAAATATTCAAGTCACCTTTGCTTATTTAATGAAGGAAATATCAGATGAATCAAATACGGGAGAATACCCTTCAATCACCCCATTACAATGGCGGTGGATAAAAAGCGAAACAGAACAATCGCTCTATACTTTTACACAGCATATGTAGTTCCAACTTATATACAATGAGTTGCTATATAAGCTGAACAACGCGTGCTAAAAACCGCTCAGATGAAATTAAAAAACTGATCTACAAAAATGACTGCTACACAGTACAACTGCATAGTCTCTATAATTGCTTGTCTGAAACGAATAGTGAATCTAAAAAAAGATCGAGTTAGACAACTCAAGCTATAGCTGAATACTATAAAAGAAGACTTCAATACCTTAAATAAAAAAAGCAGCAAGAGAAGGTCTGACTGCTTTTTTTAGAATTTGATCACTGCCCATCTATGTGGTGTGCCCCACACTACTTGCCGTAATAGCCCAACTTAAACTTGGGTTATCGATTAATGATTAGTTTTAATTTGTATTTAAAAATAATTTGGCGGAAGCGGTGAGATTCGAACTCACGGAGGACTCACACCCTCGTCGGTTTTCAAGACCGGTGCATTAAACCGCTCTGCCACGCTTCCATGGGCGACATCATATAAACATTCAATCTACTTGGCAAATACTTTTCTTCAAAAATCACACCAAGTGGCTAAAATTAAAACAAAATCTTTTAGTTCTCTGAAATTTCAGGTCTGTCATAACGAATTGAATTGACATACCAGTGTTTTTTTCCAGTTGGCGTCAACACTTCAATTTCATCATCGACTTGTTTGGACAGTAAAGCACGTGCCATCGGCGAGTCGATAGAGATGTGCTGCGGGTGATGATCGTAAATTTCATCCACCCCGACGATGCGTAAGGTTTTTTGTTCCCCTTCGTCATTTTCAATCTCGACCCAAGCGCCAAAATAAATCTTGCCAGCCTGCTCTTCAGAAAAGTCGATAATACGAAGTTCTTCGAGGCGTTTTCCCAAGTAGCGAACCCGTCGATCAATCTTACGTAAGATCTGTTTGTTGTACTGATAATCCGCGTTTTCACTACGATCACCAAGGCTCGCCGCCCAGTTTACTTTCTTGGTAATTTCAGGGCGTTCTTCATGCCAAAGCTGCTTTAATTCTGCCACCAATTTGTCGTGACCAGCACGTGTAATTAAGTTTGATTTCATGATGAATGCCGTCTAAATCTGCTTATTGATTTACAACAAAGGATTATTTTATCCCTTATTTCTCCACAACAGAAGTTTATAAAATAAATTCCTGAATTAAATTAAATCGTTATGTTACATTTTTCAAAAAAATATTGCACAAAATTTGACACTTTTAAAATTGATATATATTATGCGCACATCTTAAATTAGTTGCCTATTTTTTAATCTATGTAGTTTTTCTACATAATCTTCTTAATCCCATGTCATTTTGAATGACGTCATGAATGCCCAACCTCTTATTGAATTTAGACAACTTGAACTCGTTTTAAGGCATGTTTTTGCCTTTGCGTTCTAGGGCATAAATTACTTGTAGCGGAGACAACATGCACAGTAGTTCAACTTCTGGATCGAGGCTTTGCCTTAATTCATTAACTTTCTCTCTCCCGTTGAAAGCCCTTGCTTTAAGTACTTTGTTAATTCCATTTCATAGTATTAATGCAAGTAAGACCTACCAGTATGATAACGTCGTCAATCATAATAAATTGACTGTCGTTTCAGTGGAAAACCCAACGACCGTTTTTAAAGATGGTCAGCATTTGCATGGTTTTGGTTATGACCTTGCACGTAACTATGCAGACAGCTTAAATGTAAAGCTAGACTTCAAAACCGTCCCCGATAATGCTACAGCACTGAAATGGGTAGCACAGGGCAAAGCAAATTTTGCAATGACGACGGCAAGTGTTCAAACGATTGAGCAAAAAAGTCTCGCAACCTTTTCTGCTACTTGTGGTGATTTAAACGTTTTACGTAAAAATGGCCTCAATACTGAGCTGAACTGGGTATTTAAACATGCGAATGATCCATTGACGCAAACGGCGAGCGGATTTGTCTGCCGTGGTAAACAATCTGGTTCAATTGGTCAATTGGCCTCTTTTTACAACCGTAATGTCGTGAAGCCTGAAAACTGGAATACGATTCAACGCGATTTGCGTCAGCGTATGCCAATCTATAAGGCCAGTTTTAAAAGTACCGCGCAAAAGTACGATTTAGATTGGCACTTATTGGCAGCGATTGGTTATCAAGAGTCTTATCTTAAACCAAACTCCGTTTCTCCCACGGGTGTACGTGGTTTGATGATGTTGACCAATAGCACAGCCAAAGCCATGGGTGTGAGTAACCGTACCGATCCAGCGCAAAGCATTCAAGGTGGTGCCAAGTACTACGACCAAATGCTGAGTCGCTATGATGATATCCCCTTTCCTGACCGGAACTGGTATGCACTGGTTGCGTACAATATGGGACCGGGTGCGGTGAATCAGATTCAAAAACGGATTCAGGCACAAGGTCAAGACCCAAATAACTGGCTCAATTTGTATGCTTACTTACAACAGAACCAAGCGAAGAATGGCCGTTACCGTCAAGCACTACAGTATGTGACACGTATCCGTGCTTATCTTGAGCACATTAAAACCACGCCGCAGCTGGTCAATATCTAAAAGATCATCTCTAGTGGCATAAAAAAAGCTTACCTTTATAGGTAAGCTTTTTTTTATTTCAGAACGCTTAAGCCGTTTGCTCAAGCACTTTCTTAAATAAATCTTTTTGCTCTTGGCTTGGCTTCGCTGTTTGCAATGCCATCAACTGTGACATATCACCTTGAACTTTTATTTTACCTGTCATGAACGCTTGCATTGCTGCAGCCATATCAAACTCTAGGAACACTTTACGCAGTGTTTCAGCATCCATGTTCAAGGTTGTTTTCGCATTTGAAGACAAGCCTTTTTTAATTGCGCCACCATCTAAAGATAATTCGGTATTACCCGCATTGTCAGCAACAACTAAGTTAATTGCAAGATTCGCAAGTGCTGGCGGCAGGTTCAAATTCCCCGCTTGAGCAGTTAATGTTTCTACAGTTGAAAACCAATCATCAGTTAAAAAAGCAGGCATGATGTTTCCTCAATTCTTTGTTCGTTGTGTGCTGCCTATCCAGACGGCATCATTGTGAAGCTAAATACGCTCGGAGATTGTTATAGCATGTATATCCTACATGTGCCTAAAGTTTTTTGTACGTACCGTTCATATTTTATATTTCTTATACAAAGTTTATCAAAATCATTCACATAAAAAAAACACCAATCATTGATTGGTGTTTTGCATTGGCTTAACTGACAAAATTAGTCTGCTGCAAAGCCAAGATTAACCATGTTAATGCGTTTGTTCTCTGGTTCATCTTCCGTTGAACAACTTTCACCTTTAAAGTCGAATTCACGTTCGCTATCTAACGCTTCAAAGTCGAACAATTCTCGGTCTGCTAACTGCGATGGCGAGACATTTTGTAAAGCACCAAAAATACTGTGTAGACGCTTTGGATGTGCTTTATCCCACTCACGCAACATGTCATTTAACATGGCACGTTGCAGATTTTCCTGAGAACCGCACAAGTTACACGGAATAATCGGGAACTGACGCATTTCAGCATATTTAATGATGTCTTTTTCTTCCACATAAGCCAGTGGTCGAATCAAGATGTTCTTTTTATCTGACGATAGCAATTTAGGAGGCATCGCCTTTAAGCTACCGCCATGGAACAAGTTCAAAAAGAAGGTCGCCAAGATATCATCACGGTGATGCCCCAACGCCACTTTGGTCGCGCCAATTTCTTGCGCAAAGCCGTATAAAGAGCCACGGCGTAAGCGTGAACAAACTGCACAGTAGGTTTTTCCTTCAGGCGTTAAACGTTTGGTGATGCTGTAGGTGTCTTTTTCTAAGATATAGTAGGGAATATTATTCTCTTCTAAATAACGTGGTAACACGTCCTCAGGGAAACCGGGTTGCTTCTGGTCCAAATTCACAGCCACCACATCAAAATTGATCGGTGCAATGCGTTTAAACTGCAACATAATATCGAGCAAGGTATAACTGTCCTTACCACCGGAAATGCAGACCATCACTTTATCGCCTTCTTCGATCATTTTAAAATCGCGAATGGCATGACCCACCTGACGGCGTAACTTTTTCAACAGACGATAATACGCAGAGCTAGTGGGTAGTTCTGGTTTAAAATTAAATCCCTGATTGGACTCAACTGGCGAGAACATAGACGAGTTAAACCTTAAAAAAAATACCGCGCAATTTTATCCGATTCACAGCCATCTCGCACCTAAAGAATGTAAATTCTCATGAATTGTCATTGCTGTCATATTCATGTATTGAAATCGGTTTAACTTTGAACGATTGCGTTCATATTTTAGCTGAACTGCTTATGTTTTGGACTTTTCCACATTTTTCCACAAAAGCTGGGGATAACTTTGTGGATTCTAATCGACTTGACAGGGTGTTCCCCCCACTCTTTAAGGCTTCTATTTAAATTGATTATTTTTTGATCAATTTATTTGCTATTAAATTTCAACAACTTAACCCAGTCAAGCAATCCTCATTAAAAATAAATTAATTATTTTTTTTGATTACTTGCTCAACAATTTGACTTGATTTTTACAAAGACATGGATTTTTTGAACTTAAAATAGTTTCAGACGGTTCTTTTTTTGCTAAACTCATTTCTAGTCACTGAAATCGATTTTTTTACGATTAATAATAGATAATGAAAAATAAGCTGCTTTTGAGTCGTTTTTACGTTTTGGGGTGTATGACGATTTCGTTCATGGCACTAGATTGTCACGCAGGTCAAACCATCTACCAATTGAGAGATTCTAACGGCACGACCTTGTTAACCAATAAACAAAGTCGTTATAGCAACTTAAAAGTCGAAAAGAAAACCTATTATCCAGACAGTAATATCCACAGTTATAGTAACTGGGGGGCTTCTGAATCTTCCGTGTTGCCCAGTTATAGTCGTAACAAAAATGCTTTTGACCACATTATTCGCCAAGCGGCTCAAACCCACGGCGTTTCTGAAGGCTTAATTAAAGCGGTTATGCATACCGAATCAGGCTTTAATGTGAATGCACGCTCACCTGTTGGGGCTCAGGGGCTTATGCAACTCATGCCTGCGACAGCACGGCGCTTTAATGTTTCTAATGCGTATGATCCACAGCAGAACATAAATGCAGGTGCCAAGTATTTGGCATGGTTGATGAAACGCTTTAACGGCAACACCAGTCTTGCGCTCGCAGGCTACAATGCCGGCGAAGGCAATGTACAAAAGTACGGTGGTATTCCACCCTTCCGTGAAACTCAAGACTATGTTCGCCGCGTGAGTAGCCGTTATAGCAATTTATATGCAGGCGGGATCAACATCTCTTCAGGCTCGAATAACACACCAGCCAATGCTCAAGTCATTGCCCAATCTGCACATTACGATGCAGACTCTTCTCCAAGCACACAACTCAGTGTGAGTCGTAGCGCACCTTCACGCCAAATTATCCTCGCAGCCGATGGCAGTTTTACTGATGCGCCGGGTTCCTATGCCACAGCCAATGCAACCGCCTCTGCCCGCATTCAAATTTCAGAATAATTTTTATAGCAGTTTTATTATTTTTTCTTGAATTTTGAAGAATTTCACCTCATATTGAGAGCAATGATTTTCGATTTATAAATCAGATTATTTTTTTATTATAAGAGGATTTTCTCAATGATGCGGATTGGTTTGTTCTTGCTAACCAACCTCGCGGTACTGGTTGTAGCTGGCATTATCTTGTCACTCTTCGGTGTCGGTAGTTACCATGGCGCGGGTGGCTTAAATCTAGGTAACCTACTGGTTATCTGTTTTGTCTTTGGTATGGTTGGCTCAATGATTTCTCTATTCATGTCAAAATGGATGGCGAAAAAAACAACTGGTACAGAGTTAATTGACCCAAATGCCCCGCGCAACCAAGCTGAAGCATGGTTGTTACAAGAAGTCGCTCAATTGGCGCAACGTTCTGGTATTAAAATGCCAGAAGTCGGTATTTTCCCGTCTTACCAATCTAATGCTTTTGCTACAGGTTGGAACAAGAACGATGCATTAGTTGCAGTTTCTACCGGCTTACTTGAGCGTATGAATAAAGACGAGCTTCGTGCAGTCTTGGCTCACGAAATTGGTCACGTTGCCAATGGTGACATGGTGACTTTGGCGCTCGTTCAAGGTGTCGTGAATGCCTTTGTGATGTTCTTTGCACGTGTCGCAGGTGATTTCATTGACCGTAATGTCTTTGGCCGTGAAGACGGAGAAGCACCAGGTTTAGCTTATTTTGCTATTACCATTGTGCTTGATATTGTCTTTGGTATTTTAGCTTCTGCAATCGTGATGTGGTTCTCCCGCTACCGCGAATATCGTGCAGATGAAGCAGGCGCGCGTCTTGCAGGCAAACAAGCAATGATTTCAGCCTTGTTACGCTTACAAGCGGAGTCACAACTTCCAGATGCGATGCCTAAAGAAATGAAAGCGTTTGCGATCGCGGCAGGTCAAGAACAAGGCTTTAGTTTAGCCGCTTTGTTCCAAACCCACCCGACGATTGAACAACGTGTTGCTGCTTTACAACAGCTCGATTGTCCATAAACAACTCGTTCACAAGATTTTAAAAAGCCTCCACTTGGAGGCTTTTTTGTGACTCTGCATAACAGAACATTTTTATTCAATCGTCACTTCGATACAGCGTAATAAACTGCCATTTGGGTCAATGATGCAAAACTGGCGGATCTCATCAAAATCCTGAATATCGGTCATACGGGCAGTTTCCCACAACGACCAATTCACTTTAGACCAGTATTCATAATAGGGTTGAATTTCCGCTACGCGAATACAGGCACTATGCCATGAACTATTTGGCTCTAAATGCGGATGATGGAAAAATTCCAGTGTCATTTCGCCCAAACGCATAATCATCCACTCTGCGGACTGATAAACCAGATCAAAGCCCAAGCTTCGATAAAATGAAGCAGTGCACGCCAAATCAATCGCTGGCAAATTTGCCGTAATCTGACCTTCAAATTTCATGAGTGGCTATCCTAAGTTTAATCCCTGTAACCAATGCCACATCACACTGCCACCCCACCACAATAAGCCCATAAAACACACCAAAAAGATCAGGCCAAACAAATCGGGGATGTGTAGCCAAAGCCATGCCACTACTGGATTTCGCCAAAATGCGGACTTTTGCTGTTTCTTTTCCAATTTTTCATGGAGAAAAGGATGAGTCACATGATGCTCTGAATGGATTTGGTATTCTTCCCGAATATGGTCATGAACCACATCCAGTGCTTTACGACTCGGACGTATAAAAATATCAAACAATGTCCCTAACACAGGGATAAAACCGACGACGGCGTCAATCATAGCCAGTTTCAATACAGGGCTTAATTTTTCTTGCGGCACGCCAATTTGCTTGGCTTTATAAATGGCATAACACGTTAGGGCAAAACCAGCGATATCACCAGCAATCGGAACAGTACTCAACGCAGCATCGGCACCGACACCCTGCTTGGTGAACGGAATACGCACCACAGAATCCATCATATTGGCATATTTGGCCAAATCACGCTCTAAACGAATGACATCTTGCTGGCTCATTTTTTTTTGTTCTAAGGGTTCAGGCATGTTGTTACCGACCTCCATCATTTCAACCACATTAACATCATAAAACCACTGAATTATGCTGCTTTTCATGACTTTTTTCTGTGCTAACTTTGTGCTGAAACAATTGCTTATAAGCTTAAGACAAGGTCAGAATTTGCGACGCAATCAGCAGATATACCACCACGCCTGACGCATCACAAATTGAGGTGACCAAAGGTGCAGATGCACTGGCTGGGTCGAGTTTCATGTGGTTTAAGATAAACGGCAGACTCATACCAATCAGACAACCCATCAACACAATGCCCATCATACTCAGTGCCAATACTACGGCGACCAGAATGTCCCCACGGAAATAGCCCAAGATGGAGACTGCCGTTGCCATGGTTCCACCCAGACACAGCGCAACCAAACTTTCACGTCCTAGCAAATAAAACCAGTCTTTAAAATGTACATCGCCCGTTGCCAGTGCACGTACCATTAAGGTTGCGGATTGAGACCCCGCATTTCCCCCACTTCCCACCAGTAAAGGTAGGAAAAATACCAAAACAATATGTGCCGCAATCAAGTCTTCAAAGTGCGCAATTCCCAGCCCTGAGAGTAAACTACCAAAAACCAGAAACACCAACCAAAACACCCGCTTCTTATACAGTAAGAGGATTGGAGCCGTTTTAATACTCATCTGCGGACTGGCCGCAACCGCACTACTTTTTAGAATATCTTCTGTGGTTTCTTGTTGTACCACATCCATTGCATCGTCATAAGTCACAATCCCCAATAGACGCTGCTGCTCATCGACAATGGGCAAAGCCATAAAATCATAATGAGCCAGTTTCTGTGCAATACTTTCCTGATCCTCACTGACTAAACCCGTGATGACATGGCTGGTCATAACCTGTCCAATCAATTGCTCAGGCGGAGACTGGATAATTTGCCGCAGCGAAATCACACCGTGTAAATAACGCGAGGAATCGGTCACATAGATGAGATATAAAGTTTCACTTTCCGCTGCATGCTGCCGTATATGTTGAATCGCCTGTTGCATGGTCATTTCGGCATGTACCGTAATAACCTCAGTGCTCATAATTGCACCCGCAGACTCGGCAGGATAGTGCATTAAATCATTCAGCTGGGCTTGAACATGCACATCTAGCTGCGGAAAAATCTGACCTTGAACCTCTTGTGCCAAGCTTTGAAATAAATCGGTACGGTCATCCGAATGCATATGAGCCAATAACTTCACCAGCAAAGCCTGAGGCAATTGCGCTGCTAGCTGCTGCTGCTCGGTTAATGCTAAAAACTCAAAGACATAACTGGCTTGTGGTAATTGTTCCAATAGCCGAATTTGGTCATTTATAGGCAGGGCCATTAAAATATCAGCTAAATCCGCAGTGCTGTACTGTTTCAAACTTTGGATAAAAGCATGGTTATCGGGCTGATTTAATTGCGCTTGGAAATCTTGCTGTGAAAATGACGGATTTGGCATACACCACTCAAATATTGTTTTTCTTTATCTGTCCGAGTATAGCAAAGGATCTTTAAATGTCAGGCCTTTCGGCCTGATTGGGTTAAAGATTCGCTTTGCTTATTCATACTGCACACGAATGCTTCAGATTCGATCTTAGACTTCGTCCTGAGGGGTTCGTCCACGAAACACACGGCGAACCAAGACATACATTAAAGGAATAAACAGCAATACCAACACCGTGCCAAAAATCACGCCACCGAGTACACTCACCCCAATTTCCTGACGACTTGCTGCCCCTGCACCAAAGGCAAAGACCAAAGGTGTGACACCCGCGCCAAAAGCCAAAGACGTCATTAAAATCGGGCGTAGACGTAAGCTTGCTCCTTCCAAGGCAGCTTCCATTGCGGTTTGGCCTTTTTGCTGCGCCAGTGAAGCAAATTCCACAATTAAAATCGCATTTTTACAGGACAGACCAATCGTGGTCAGCAAGGCAATTTGGAAGTAAATATCATTCGGAAAACCCGTCAGATAACTGAACAGAATATTGCCACCGATACCGAGTGGAATCGCACTCATGACGGCTGTTGGAATACTCCAACTTTCATAAAGTGCCGCAAGGCATAAAAAGATAAAGCCTATGGAGACCAAATACAGCAGCAATGCTTGGTTATTGGACTTGTTTTCCTCAAACGATAATCCACTCCAAGCCAAATCTATACCATCATGCCCTCGTACCATGTTTTGTACGTCTTGCATGGCTTGTCCCGAACTGACATTTTGTGCTGTATCCGCCTCCATTTCTAGTGCGGTATAGCCCATAAAGCGATTCACCACCTCAGGGCCTCCGCTCCAAGACACTTGGGCAAAATTTGTAAAAGGAATCATTTGGTTCAGATCATTACGTACGGTCCACGCTTGAAGATCATCAGGTTTTGAACGAAATTCAGCATCCCCTTGCATAATTACCCGCTTAATCCGACCACGGTCAATAAAGTCATTGATATAACTTCCCCCCCAAGCACTGGATAAGGTGCTATTAATAGCGGTCTGACTCAGTCCATTGGCCAAAGCTTGTTTTTGGTTTACATCCACTTTGAGCTCGGCTTTATCAGGGTTAGAACGTTTATCTAAATTGCTAAAACTAGAATACTGCTTGGATGCGTCCTGCAAAGTTTTGAACTGTGCTTCTAAATAGGCACGACCTTCGCCATTGATATCACGTATCCAAAACTCCATTCCATCGGTTTGCCCTAAGCCACTGACTGAAGACGGCATATTTACATTAATTTGCGCATTTCGATGCGATCTAAAATGAGCAATCGCCCGCTCTCGAATCGCTTGTGCGGAATTCTCTTTCCCCTTACGTTCATCCCAATGTTTGAGCGCAATAAAACCTTGTCCTAAATTTTGTCCCGTCCCCGAGAAATTACGCCCATAACGGATCATCACCAAATTAATATTGGCATGTTCTTGATCTAAGAAGTATTGGCGAATTTCTTCTCCCACCACACGGCTTTGACTCAGTGGTGCACCATCGGCCAATTTAAACTGCACACTTAAAATGCCCTGATCTTCACTGGGAATAAAACTGGTCGGTAATGCCCGATAAAACAGCGCAAAGACGGCAATTAACGCCACAAAAACCACCAGCATGATTTTACTGTGCTGAATGGTCTGCGTACTCAACTTTAAATAACGCTGTTTTAACTGATCCAACTTCAGATTAAACCAAGTTGCCCATCGTGCAGATTTATCATTGGGTTTTAAAATTAAGGCACACAGTGCTGGTGTCAGAATCAGTGCAACCAGCAGCGATAGCGCCATGGCAGCAACTAAGGTGATTGAAAACTGACGGTAGATCACTCCTGTCGAACCACCGAAAAAGGCCATAGGAATAAACACGGCGGTTAACACCAAAGTAATCCCAATCAATGCCCCACTGATTTCCTGCATCGATGCAATCGAAGCTTGTTGAGCACTCATCTGTTGTTCATGCATCAGCCGTTCAACGTTTTCCACCACCACAATCGCATCATCCACCAGAAGCCCGATGGCTAAGACCAATGCAAATAAGGTTAAGGTGTTGATACTCATCCCGAGCACATACAGAATGGCGAGCGTGCCTAAAATTACAACAGGTACTGTAATGGTCGGAATCAGTGTCGCGCGCCAATTTTGTAAAAATACAAACATAACCACAATCACCAAAAACACTGCTTCAAACAGCGTTTTGACCACTTCCTTAATCGACTCTTGAACAAAAGGCGTGTTATCACGCGGATAAACAATTTGATAGCCTTCAGGAAGTTTAGAGGACAATCGACTGACTTCTTGTTTGATCAATGCCGAAGTTGCCAATGCATTGGCACCTGAAGACAATGAAATGCCCATACCCGCTGAAGGAAAACCATTGATGGTATTAAACGACTGGTAATTTTCCGCGCCCAGTTCCACCCGTGCGACGTCTTTTAAATAAATAAAACTGCCATCGCGGGTCGATTTGACAATGATGTTTTCAAATTCTTCAACGGTTTTTAGACGTGTACCGGAAGTAACTTTGGCATTTAAATATTGGTCTGACAGGCTGGGTAACTCACCAATTGCCCCTGCGGCCACTTGCGTGTTTTGCGCTTCAACCGCCGCACGAATATCACTCGGCATCAGTCCATATTGACGCAATTTGTGCGGATTCAGCCATAAGCGCATGGCATACTGCGCACCAAAAACATCAACCTCACCAACTCCATCAATACGGGCTAAATCTTGCTCCAAATGCGTCATCATATAATCAGACAGTGCAATATTGCTACTTTTGCCTGTTTGGTCATATAGACCAATCACCATATGCGTATCGCCAAGCGACTTATAAACATTGACCCCTTGACGCTGCACATCTTCGGGTAAGCGGTTAATCACTCCATTGATGGCATTTTGTACTTGAACCTGAGCGGTATCTGGGTCGGTTCCATTTTCAAAACTAATGCTGATGCGACTACGCCCATTCGAGTCACTGCTCGAACTAAAATACAGTAAATGATCAATCCCTTTAATTTGCTGCTCTAAAACCTGAGTAACACTCTCTTCCACCGTTTCTGCCGACGCGCCTGTATATGTTGCACTCACCGTAATTCGCGGAGGTGCAATATCGGGGTAGCGTTCTACAGGCAACTGAAAGGTGGCAAATAAACCAAATGCCATCACGATAATCGCCAGCACACCAGCAAAAATTGGACGATGAATAAAAAATTTAGACAGCATGGGTCTGCGGTACTCTTGGGTCTGAGGCTAGATCTAGAAACTGGGCATCACTTCATGCTTGATCTTCTATGACGAATCATTAAAAAACAAGACGTAACAACATGAAATAGAACATTAGAGCTAAATATGAAGAAACTATGAAGAAAGCTTTTTGACCAATTGATGACATCCTGTAATTTTTCGCAATTTGTCATTAATCTGAGATATTAAAATTGAACACTAAGTCCGCAACACCACAATAAAATGTTGAGGAACACATGTTAAAAAGAACATTACTGAGTTTTATTTTTTTAGGCTTATTGGGCTGTCATCATGATGAGAAAGACAATGCAGCATCCCAGCCACCATCAAACAACGCCGAATACATTGAGCCTACATTGCTTATTATTGGACATCGCGGCGCCAGCGCGCTACGCCCTGAACACACCTTAGCCGCTTATCAAAAAGCGATTGATGATGGTGCAGATTTTATTGAGCCTGATTTGGTGCCAACTCTAGACGGTTATTTAGTCGCTCGTCATGAAAATGAAATCGGAGGAACCACCAATGTCAGCAGCTTACCGCAGTTTGCAGAACGGAAGACCAGTAAAGTCGTTGATGGCGTGACTTACATAGGTTGGTTTACTGAAGACTTTACTTTAAACGAGCTGAAGCAACTGAAGGCACGAGAACGTATTCCAGAGATTCGTCCAGCGAACATCCAATATAATGATCAATTTGATCTGCCTACTTTAGATGAAATTATTGAACTCGTAGATGCGCACTATAAAAAGACAGGAAAAATTGTGGGCCTGTATATCGAAACCAAACATCCCAGCTATTTCCAAGGTCTCAATTTGGCCATGGAGCAACGCTTATTAACCACGCTGGCCAAACACACCTATAGTCGTGACATTGCGCCAGTCTATATCCAGTCGTTTGAAGTCAGCAACTTAAAACAGATGCGTCAACAGTTGGATCAATTAAAATCGATTCGACATGCCAAAATTATTCAACTCTATGGTGGCAAGTCCGAACAACCTACCGATGCTGTGCTTGCCAAATCAACACTCCGCTATAGTGATATGGCAACACCTCAAGGACTGAAAGACGTCGCAAGCTATGCGCATGGTGTCGGACCAAGCAAAACCTATATCGTGCCGAATACTCAGCCAGCGACCCCGTCCAGTTTTGTGAACGATGCACACGCAGTGGGCTTAAAAGTACATCCTTATACCCTACGCCCAGAAAATAATTTCTTACCAGACTATTTGGACTGTAGTGCGATAACCGCTGAAAAGTGCGAAAAAGGCGCACTGGCAGAGTTTGAGATTTTCTTTAAAGCGGGAGTGGATGGTGTCTTTACCGATGATCCCGCTTTAGGTCGTCAAGCCGCCTATGCTTTTTTGAAAAAATAGAATAAGTCACACAAATTAAACAAAACATTTAAGCATCTCGTTTACTTTCAACCAATATCCATCCTTAACTATAGAGATTAAAAAGCAGGCTTTTTAATCTCTTTCTCCTTATTTTAGGTGTACATAGATTAAGCACTTTTTGAATACTATAATTAAGTGACTTTTAATATAGATCATGTATTGTGGCTGAAATTTTAAAATGGTTGATGGTATGAGCCAATATTCCCCACTCAAAGGCAAGTCAGGTTTTAAACGTATTTTTAATGCAACTCATTATTCCCTTTCAGGTTTTAAGGCCGCATTTACGCATGAGGCTGCTTTTCGTCAAGTCCTGTTAATTAACCTGATTCTGATTCCAACAAGCTTTTTCTGTGATGTCAGTCGCTTAGAACAAGCCCTCATGGTAGCCGTCTGTTTACTTGCAATTATTGTTGAGTTATTCAACTCAGCGATTGAGGCGATTGTGGATCGTATTTCACTGGAGCGGCATGAGCTTTCAAAAAATGCCAAAGACATGGGCAGTGCTGCACAGTTTGTTTCTTTAAGTATTATCTTTATTGTTTGGCTACTGATTCTGATGCCTTAACATTTTTGTTCAATATTTCACACTCAAGCTGTTCAACAAGCTTAAAATTAAGTCATAAAAAAACCCTGCTTTCGCAGGGTTTTCTTTTGAATCAGTTCAGTGCTTAGTGAGCAGCGAATTGGTTCATTGTGTTTTTAGCATCATCGTGCGCTTTAAGAGCGTTGTCACCAGAGAAGATTTCTTTGTGATCATCACCGATGTCAGAACCCGCCATTGCTTGGTGTTTAACACAAGCGATGCCACCACGGATTTCTTTACGTTGTACGCCAGCAACATAAGCCAACATACCTTCAGTACCGAAGTAACCTTGAGCAAGCTCATGAGTAGAAAGCGCAGCTGTGTGGTAAGTCGGAAGTGTGATCAAGTGATGGAACACACCCGCTTCACGAGCAGCATCAGCCTGGAATGTACGAACTTTTTCGTCAGCTTCAGCAGCCAGTTCAGTTACATCGTACTCAGCGCTCATTAACTTAGCACGGTCGTAAGCAGAAACGTCTTTACCTTCAGCAACCCAACGGTCATATGCTTGTTGACGGAAGTTTAAAGTCCAGTTGAACGAAGGCGAGTTGTTATAAACAAGTTTCGCATTTGGAACTGTTTCACGTACACGGTTAACCATGTGAGCGATTTCAGCAACGTTTGGAGTCGCAGTTTCGATCCAAAGAAGGTCAGCACCGTTTTGTAGGCTAGTTACACAGTCAAGTACAACGCGGTCGATTTGCGTGCCTTCACGGAACTGGTATAGACCAGAAGCAAGACGTTTAGGACGGTGAAGTTTACCATCACGCTTGATCAGGATTTCGTCTTCTTGAGCTTCTGAAATGTCGATTTCAGTTGTGTCTAAGTAGCTGATGTATTGAGAAGCGATGTCGCCTGGCTCTTTAACCACTGGGATTTTTTGAGTCAAGTCAGCGCCTTCAGAGTCAGTACGTGCAACGATGATACCGTCGTCAAGACCCATTTCTAGGAATGCATAGCGAAGCGCGTGGATTTTCGCGATGAAGTCTTCGTGTGGAACTGTTACTTTACCAGCTTGGTGACCACATTGTTTCGCGTCAGAAACCTGGTTTTCGATTTGTAGTGCACAAGCACCCGCTTCGATCATTTTCTTAGCAAGTAAGTAAGTTGCTTCTTCGTTACCGAAACCAGCGTCGATGTCCGCAATAATTGGCACAACGTGAGTTTGGAAGTTGTCGATTTGTGAAGTGATTTCAGCTGCTTTAGCAGTGTCGCCCGCTTCTTGTGCTTTTTTAAGTGCACGGAACAAGTCGTTTAATTCTTTCGCGTCAGCTTGACGTAAGAATGTGTAGATTTCTTCGATCAATGCAGGAACAGACGTTTTTTCGTGCATAGATTGGTCAGGAAGTGGACCGAATTCTGAACGAAGCGCTGCAACCATCCAACCAGAAAGGTAGATGTAGCGACGTTCAGTTGTACCGAAGTATTTTTTGTTCGCAATCATTTTTTGTTGCGCGATGAAACCGTGCCAGCAACCTAGTGATTGAGTGTATTTGCTAGAGTCTGCATCATAAGCAGCCATATCACGACGCATAATTGCCGCTGTATATTTCGCAATGTCTAAACCAGTTTTGAAACGGTTTTGAAGTTGCATACGCGCAGCATCTTCAGGACTGATGTCTGCCCAAGTGCTACCGAATTTTGCTTTTAATTCGCGGATTGCATCAATCGCTGTTTGATATGTAGTCATGATATTTCCTGTAATAATATTAGGATTTTCTTCAACGAAAAGCTAAAATCAGACCCTCAAGCTTTTGCTTAGATTTAGAGCGCTTCGTTGCGATGAATACAGATTAGATTGACAGAAAAAATTAATCCAATATTCTGCATTAATTTTCAGTATTTATTTAAAAAATATATAGATAAAAGTCTAATTATATTTCGACATATCCAAAACAAGTATTTGTTATTATTAAATTTAAATAAAATAGAATGAACCTAAAAAATACACACTTTGTCGAATATTTCTTCATTAGACTTAAGTCTCAGCCGTTGAAAAAAAGAGTTTAAACTGAAAATCAATACTTAATTTGACCGAAATGACAATAGTTCAATATTCAGTAAAAAGAGTATTTATCACGCTTTTATTCCACCAACAACAAGCAAGATTAAGCCATTTTCTAGGCGATAATCTGAGACTCAATTTACGCACTTTAAAACATTGTTTTGGGCTGATAGTCCCTCTATTTTTAAGCATAAAAACCCATTTTCTGTGAAAATGAAGGGGGTATTCTTTATACAACCCGATGCTTTTTTTTTCGTCAGTTTATTACACAAGCCCGATGGCTTATGGCATAATGCAAATAATTTCATGATTTTATTCTCGGTATTTATTTTATGAATCTGGAGCGGGTTGATCTAAACCTCTTAATTTACTTGGACGTACTTTTACGCGAAAAAAATGTAACCCGAGCAGCTGAACAATTGGGTGTCACCCAACCAGCAATGAGTAATATTCTACGTCGTCTTCGTAACTTATTTAATGATCCCCTACTAATTCGTTCTTCTGAAGGTATGACACCGACCGAACGAGCATTAGAATTACAACCCCGCATACGTGACGCTCTTTCTGATCTCTCCATGATTTTGGAACCTCGTACCGAGTTCCGTCCTTATACCTCAAACCGTGTTTTCCGCATTATGACTTCGGACTATGCCGAAGCCACCTTAGTTCCCCGCCTCGTTAAAGCACTGCGTTCTGAAGCACCCAATGTGGTCTTAGACTTCTTAACCCCAAGTGATGTGTCATATCGTGATATGGAACAAGGTAAAGTTGATCTAGCCATTAACCGATTCAATGAAATTCCACAAAGCTTCCACCAAGTTTTGGTCTGGCGTGACAGTTTTTCATGTCTACTCAACGGTAAACACCCCGCTGCCAGCAACTTAAACCTAAAAAGTTATCTCGATGCACAGCATATTTGGGTTTCTAAAACAGGTATGGGCGTTGGTTTCGGTGTTAACCCTGAAAAACAAGCAGGCCTCGGTTGGATTGATCAAGCTTTAGAGCGTATTGGCCAAAAACGTAAAATTTCGGTCTTCACTCGACATTATCAAATGCCTGCACTATTGGCTTCAAATGTAGACTTAGTCGCGACTTTACCTACCCGTATTGCACGCCTACAAGCCAAAAGTCAAAACCTCCTGATTAAAGATCCACCTTTTTATATTCCAGAATTTGAGTTGAAAATGGCATGGTGTCCACTGTTGCATCACCATCCTGCACATCGCTGGCTCAGACAACTGATTTTGTATGTGGCACGTCAAATGATTGAGGAAGAAAATCGAGAGTTTTTAGGCAATAACTCGCAATTCTCACATTATTAAGCATTCAAGCTCTAAATAATTCATTTTCATACCAATAACTCAGGTATGATAGAAGACAGTAAGTGATTACTGTCTTTATTTTTTTGTGTTAAAAATATTCATAATAACGATGAATCACAGGTGGATTCCGTGAGCCTTTTTCAAAACATAGTTATCATTCTAGTCCTGATTGCTGGGGCGGGTTTCTTGTCTCTGACAGAAATTGCACTGGCAGGAGCACGTAAGGTCAAGCTGAAAATCTTGGCTGAGTCGGGTGATGATCGCGCACAGAAAGTTTTGAATTTACAAGAAAATTCTGCTGACTTCTTTGCCGCTTCACAAATTGGCTTAAACGCAGTGGCAATCTTGGGCGGTATTTTAGGTGAAGGGGCTTTTCGTCCTTACTTCATGAGCTTTGTTGCTCGTTTTTATACTGGCCCCTGGTCTGAAACTATTAGCTTTGCTCTATCTTTCACTTTAGTCACCTCGCTATTTATTTTGTTTGCTGACCTCATGCCAAAACGTTTGGCCATGATTGCCCCTGAAAAAATCTCTATTGCAGTGATTAACCCCATTCAGGTGTTTATTAAGGTCTGCAAACCTTTGGCTTGGATTATTAATGCCCTTGCCAACTTGTTATTCCGCCTGTTTAAAGTGAATACCACACGTGATGACAACATTACCTTTGATGACATTTCTGCAGTGATGGATGCGGGTGCGCAAGCTGGGGTACTGCAAAAGCAAGAACACCATTTCATTGAAAACGTATTTGAACTTGAAGAGCGGAACGTTCCTTCAAGTATGACCACGCGTGAAAATGTGGTGTATTTTACTTTAAATGAATCCGAAGCCAGTATTCGTCAAAAATTGGCTGAATATCCTTATTCTAAGTTTTTAGTCTGTAGTGAAAATATTGACGATGTAATTGGCTATGTCGATGCCAAAGACATTCTGGTCCGTATTCTGAATAATCAATCTTTACTGCAACTCAATGAAAGCACCATTCGTAATGTTCTCACCATTCCAGACACATTAACCTTGTCTGAATTATTAGACCGTTTTCGCTCCACCAAAGAAAAGTTTGCCGTTGTGATTAACGAATATGCTTTGGTCGTGGGCGTCATCACCCTGTCAGACATTATGATTACCGTAATGGGCGACTGGGTCACTCCTATTGAAGCTGAACAACAGATTATTAAACGTGATAATAATTCATGGCTGATTGATGGTAGCACGCCGATTGAAGACATGAAGCATGCACTGGCCATTGATGAAATGCCGGATGAAGAAAATTATGAAACTTTGGCTGGTTTTATGATGTACCGTCTGCGCAAAATTCCACGCCCTGCCGATACCGTAGAATACGCAGGCTTTAAATTTGAAGTGGTCGATGTCGACCATTTTAAGATTGACCAACTTTTAGTGACGCGCTTACTTGAAGAAACACTGCAGCCTGAAACCAAAACAGTCGATGAATAGAAACATCGCCTTGAATCAAAACCTTGCAACTGCAAGGTTTTTTTATGGCTTCAGTTGTAAGTATATGGAGTTATACAAAATAAGTATCTTAACCATACTTTATAGATATATATTATTTATTAGAAAAATAGAACGAAAAATCACATATGTTTAAGAGCATTTAAAAATCATGCTGAATTGCATACTATCGCTGTCACTTGATGAATAAACAGACTTAACACGTTCAAAGGATTGATCCATGCTGACCATTTTAGGTTTAGGCATGATTATGTGCTTCATGTACTTAATCATGTCCAAACGACTGAGCGCTCTTGTTGCTTTAACTTTAATCCCTATCATTTTTGCATTACTTACTTATGTTTTAAGTCTCTTTGTTGACAACTTTGCTGGATTTGATATTGCTGAACTTGGCAATATGATGATGGAAGGCATTAAAAAGCTCGCTCCTACGGGCGTAATGCTCCTTTTCGCAATCCTTTATTTTGCAATTATGATCGACACGGGTTTATTCGACCCTTCAGTAAAATGGATTTTAAAGCAGGTTAAAGGCGATCCTTTAAAAGTGACCCTCGGCACCATTACACTGACTTTAATTGTTTCCTTGGATGGTGACGGTTCAACCACTTATATGATCTGTGTTGCCGCAATGCTACCGCTGTATAAGCGTATTGGTATGAGTCCTTTAATTATGGCTTGTCTGATGATGCTTGCGAGCGGCATCATGAACTTAACGCCATGGGGTGGACCAACCGCACGTGCTGCAACTGCATTGCATGTCGATCCAAACGATGTTTTTGTTCCGATGATTTTACCAATGCTCGTTGCAATTGGTTGGTTATACTTCCTCGGCTTTATGTATGGCCGTATGGAGCGTAAACGCATTGGTATTGTGGAATTAGATATTAGCCATGGTGACAGTATTCAGATTTCGCAAGAACCAGAAGCTAACCGTGCCCACTTAAGATGGTTTAACGCACTACTGACTTTGGTCTTGATGGTCTGCTTAGTGATGGGTGTTTTACCTGCGGCTATTCTGTTCATGGTAGCGCTGTGTATTGCCTTGGTGGTGAACTATCCTGATTTAGACATGCAAAAGCGTTTGGTTGGTAACCACTCTGCCAGTGCCCTAGCTGTAGTCGGGATTATCTTCGCGGCAGGTATTTTTACTGGTATTTTGTCGGGCACAGGTATGGTTGAAGCCATGTCTCAAGAACTGGTTGCCATTATTCCGGAAAGTATGGGGCCGTATTTAGCACCAATCACGGCTGTGATTAGTATGCCACTGACCTTCTTTATGTCGAATGATGCCTTCTACTTTGGTGTACTGCCTGTACTCTCTGAAGCCGCTGGGCACTATGGTATTACCCCTGTGGAAATGGCTCGTGCATCGATTGTCGGTCAACCTGTACACTTACTGTCTCCATTGGTTCCATCTACTTACTTACTCTGTGGGTTGGCAGGAATTAACTTCGGTGAACACCAAGAATTTACCATCAAGTGGGCGGTGATTACTTGTTTAGTCATGCTGGTTACAGCCATGGTCTTTGGTATTTTCCCACTTTACTCAACACTGGGTTAATCAAATACCTACACTGAATTATAACGAACCTTAAGCTCAACAACCGATAAATACCCGATGTGATACATCGGGTATTTTCATTTATAATGCCTTGATATAACAATACAATAGAGTCAAGCTTATGTCTTTTTCATTGCCCGCTGTGTTGGCGTGTACTTTCTTTTCTGCGCTCTATCTGATTTACTATTATTTCGCCCAATACAGCCACACGCTGCTGATCGTAAGTGCGATTGTTTTGCTGATTTTGGCATGGCTGATTACACCTTATGCTTATGAACGTGGGCAACGAAGCTTTAACGAGACTCTGTCTTTTGGGCAGTATTTCTGGAATCCACTCATTACATGGTGGCGACTGTTTATTTGGCCCATCAGCTTATTACTGTCTTGGATTTTCCATAGTTAAATAGAAGCCATAAAAAAGCACCCGAAGGTGCTTTTGAGACTGCGATCTTAACGACCATACAATTCAAGCAATTTATCTAAAGTCGCTTGATAGTGAATACTAATATCTTCAGATAAAATTTTATATGCGCTGTCAAACTGAACCATTGGCCAGCCTTCTTTCCAAAATGGGAAGATGTTGTGCAAATCATGGGTCACAGTCGCATCTTCACGTACAATAGCTTGTGCTACTTGCGACAAAACTTGTGCTGTTTCCGCACCATCAATCGCCATGTAATCAATCCCACGTACTTTTAAAATACGGATGCGGTCTTTCTTATAGCGAATTTTTTTGGCTTGACCTTCATTCAGACCCAACGCCAAAGCTACAGCTTCAACAAACTTACTTTCAAAAGATTGGTTCAAAGCCACAATCGCCAGTTTATGTGCTTCTTGACGACCTGCTTTACCACCTTTACGAATCTCTTCTTTTGCCTCTGTATCAAGCTCATCGTCTTTCATAGACTGCAAAATGTCTAAAATTTCGATATCACTTAAAGATTCAGGAGAATGATCAGTCATGAACTGCCCTTAGACAAAAAAATTGAATCCGACATTTTCGCATAATTCAGAGTGAAAAAGCGAAATTGTTGTACTTTTCTCTGTGAATATTCTGTTTCACGTATTTTTTTGAGCCATCCCCTTCCAAATCTACTATAGTAAAGGCTATTTTTCTCATACGCTCTTTTTTGACGATGCAATCCAAACAAGTTCAACTGTTACTGCAACAATTAGAGACCCTTTACCCTGCCGCATTTAAACGTAATTACTTGCTTTATAGTCAAATCAAAACACGCGGTATTTTAGATGACCAACGTGAAATTATTCCGTGGGTTTTGGCGGTGATGATTTTTATTCCAATCAGCTTAATTCTGAAAGATTTTTACTTAACTCACTTGGAGAATCTCGATCCGCTCCAAAGTCACAGTTATGCCATTATCAGTATTTTATTGGTGCTGATGTGGGTCTTACCTTTTGTCATTAAACAAATTAAACATTCATCAAACTCCCTGTATCAACTGCAACGCCATGCGCCCATCAAACTCGCTACAGTGATTCTTTTAAGTGGACTAAATCTGATGTTCCTTGAAAGCAGTTTGCTGATGTGGATCTTGTTTTATTTTGGTGTGAACTTTGGTTTTGTGCGCTTCTATAAAGAAAATTTATTTCGAGACCACAGCCAGTCGGTTGAACATCACCAGTTACAACAACTCAGACGTGTCTGTTTTTGGGCCTATAAGCAAACGGTCAAATCTCGACTCCAATTACGCTTTAGCTCCCATCAATCTGAAGATTATCAGGCACGGAAAACCCAACTGGGGCATGAAGCAGACTTATATGTGCAACTGCTAAAGTATGAGCATGCTTACTGTAAGCAGATTAAGCACATCGATCTCGACAGTTATATCGATGAAAAATTATAAAAAACCGAGCAATGATGCTCGGTTTTTCTAAGGTCATTTTATGCCGTTTGCTTTAACGCACTGATTGGCAATAATGTCGAGTCTAATATCACTTGATGCGAGCGAGTTTCATCAACGATGTATTCTTTGTGCTTAATGCTATCCACAAAAATCCAATCCGCTTGCACCTGCTCTGCAGTAAAACGGACTTTTAAATAACCGCGTTGATTCAAATTGCAATAATTCAACTCCTCAATCAAGCTGGTAAATGCAAATTCAAATGCTTGTAGTTGCTGCATCGGAATGGACAAATATTTCTCCAACCCAGGGGAAGAGACTGAACTGGTTGCCAACTCCACGCCAACCAATACCCCATCTTTACTCGATAAATCCGAAGCCCAAGCATTATGGGTATCTCCAGCAAGGACCACAACTTTTTTCTTAAGTTGTGCCAAAGTGCCATACAAAATTTCACGCTCAGCAAAATAACCGTCCCACGCATCTAAGTTATAAGGTGCAGTAACCGCAAGACGCGCTTTCTCCTCTGGACTTACTGTTGGATCACCTGCATCCATTCGAGCTTTAATTTTTAATAGTTCAGTGATTTGTGTGGTGATTTTGCTTAAGGTCTCAGGACTAGGATTTCCTGCTGTAATTTCTGCCAACGACATTAACAATTCTGCTGGAACAAACATTTTGCTCATCAGAATCTGCTGGCCGAGTACATTCCATGTTGCCGTAGATTGCTGAAGTTTCTGCAATAACCAATTTCGCTGCTCCACACCCATCAAGGTACGCGCGGGATTGATTAAATCGGCTTGGAATTTTGCAATATCTAAACCTGTAGCAGTCATATAGTTTGCATAATCCAATTGCACATTACGCGCAATAATACGTGTATCCAGCATCGTCAATTGAACAAGCGTGCCAAAATCAAATTGACGATAAATCTTGATATGCTGATCATCAATTGGACGAATTGGCATCCACTCAAAATAGGCCGCCAGTGCCGCAAGTTTACGTTCAAGGAAATCGCCTTCAGTATCTGACTGATGATTTTCAGCACCCTTTTCCCATGTATCATTTGCGAGTTCATGGTCATCCCAAATCACAATAAAAGGATGACGTTGATGCGCGGCCTGCAAATCTGCATCTAGTCGGTATAAAGCATAACGTTTGCGATAGTCATCTAAGCGAATAATTTCTGCATTATTATCATCCGCCAGTGCGCGCCCCATCGCTACAGCCTCTTCCGTTGCATATCCGCCCATGCCATATTCGTAAATGTAATCACCCAAATGAATCACAACATCGACATCCTGTTTGGCCATTTCTTTATAAACATGGAAATAACCCGCTGGATAATTTGAACATGAGCATACTGCAAACTGTACCGACTGTACTTGCGTTGCCAAAGTTTTGGTTTGCCCTGTGATCGAATATGTCGACGCCGATTTAAAACGGTAGAAATAAACTTGCCCCTCAGCAAGTCCCGTCACATCCACTTTCACAGTAAAATCTTGTGCAGCTGTAGTCAGCACCTTTCCTGTTGCTGTAATGTTTTTAAAGTCTGCATCTTTTGCCACATCCCACTGCACTTCTAAACGCGCACTGCTATCCGATGGTGTTACACGTGTCCAAATGATGACTTGAGTTTGTAAAGGATCACCACTGGCAACCCCATGCAAAAATTGCACTTGCGTGTTGGGCTGTGTGTTTGAGTCGGCATCATCACCACAAGCAGTCAGTGAAATAGGTAAAGATAAAGCACCAAATCCTGCCAAAGTTTTTTGAATAAGTTCTCGGCGGTTCATTTTTTTTGTCATGTGGATTGCCTAAAGATGATATGGACTTGAAATTTATGCGAAAAAGATGACACCCATATCTCAAGTCGATGACATTTTTATGAAGCCTGAACAAGTGCAGCACAGATAATTTTGCTATTTTTTAAACATAAACCGCTGAATTGATTGAAAAGAAAGCAAATAATCACAAATAGACTTGCCAACTTTTATTTCGTCCTCTATTATTGCGCTCATGCCCGAGTGGTGAAATCGGTAGACACAGGGGATTTAAAATCCCCCGCCCACAAAGCGTGCCAGTTCGAGTCTGGCCTCGGGCACCATTCTTAAGCTAATTAAGATGGTGCAATAAAAAATCCAGCGATATGCTGGTTTTTTTATGTCTATAATTTATGCATCGAAACACATAACAATCACAATATGAAAAAGAACACTCTTATTATCATCTTATGCCTAATTTTTTCAAACGTCAGCCATGCAAACCCCACCTCGCAGCAAACAGATAGCGATACGTTTTATGACTTGTTTGCAGGCACGATTATTGAAAAAGACCGTCAACTCTATTTACATGCGTGTAAATCAGTAGATACTCATTTTAAATTAAGCTTTAATCACACTAAAGATGAGCAACATATTCGTGAGCTCATGAAAAAGCATCCAAAATTTTGGCTGAATCTCAGTGCAAATGCTGAAATGGTCGAAGGCGAATACGTGATGACAGTCGATGCGATTGGAGATGAGCATTTAAGCCAAAGTTGTCATCTCACCGATCTTTTAGATGAGCTGTAACAGCAATCTCAGCACCTAAAGCAAAAAAACAACTGAACTTGGAATGAGAGAATGACTCACCACTCTCTGTTCACCACCAATTCTTCCATTTCAATATCCATAAACCCAGCATCTTGCACCACCATCATCATCGCTTCAGCAATAAAATCAGCAGCAGAATCATCTAACGATGAATCCAGATCTTCAAAATGCGGCTTCATTTCATTAATTTCAGCCACTGTGGCATTGGCATATTGATAGATATCACCCTCAGATTTTGCTTTTACAATTTTTTTAGCAAAAGTCTCAACATGCTGCTTAACTTCAGCAACAAGAATATCGGGATAATATTCATCATCAAACATAGGGAGAAGTAAATCTGCAAACATACAGGCACTCAAAACGAGAAACTTAAAAAACGAGTCTGTATAACATAAACCAAACAAATCACCAAATAAAAAGCAGCATCTCAAAATGCTGCCAGTCTAACAATCTGATATAGATCAAATTTTCAAATTAAATCATTACCTCGGCATTCCGCCGCCCCATTAAGCCATATTCATCGCTTGCCAAACCTTGATCGCATCACTCATGGCTTTAACATCATGGGCGCGCACCATACACGCGCCTTGTTGAATACTCAGCAAATGTCCCGCTACAGAACCCACGGCCCGCTGCCCTGCCTCTGCCCCGCCTAAAGCTTCTCCGATAAAGCGCTTCCGTGACAATGCGGACAAGATAGGATACCCGAGCTGATTTAGCTGATGGAATTCTTTTAAAAGCTTAAGGTTCTGCTTTGCATTTTTAGCAAAGCCAAAACCCGGATCAATCATGATATTTTCAGCTTTGACACCAGCCTTGAGTGCATCCGACACGCGCTGGGAAAGCTCAGTCATGACATCTAGAGTGACATTATCATATTGATCTAAACCATTCATGGTAGTCGGTTCACCACGCATATGCATGATAATCACTGGAATATTCAGTTTAGCTGCCGTCTCTAAAGCATTCGGGCGTGTTAATGCTCTCACATCATTCCAGATATGTGCGCCTGCTGCGACTGCAGCTTGAATCACTTCAGGTTGAGAGGTATCAATCGAAATGACTACATCAAGTTCAGCCAAAGCTTCCACCACTGGGACGACACGACGAATCTCTTCTTCAACCTCAACTACAGATGCACCTGGACGTGTAGATTCACCCCCAACATCGATGACTGTCGCCCCATCCGCAATCATTTGCTGAGCATGCGCAAGCGCTTGTGCTTTGCCATTATGTTTGCCGCCATCGCTGAACGAGTCTGGCGTCACATTTAAAATACCCATCACATGCGGTACAGACAGATCCAGTGATAGCTCTCCACAACGTAGGATTTTCTTTGGCAAAGCCATCAATTGCATGTGATATTCTCCAGTTCAACTCGCGTTATCTTAACGCGTTCCCCACTTTTACGCGCTTATTTTTCTTCATCGGAAGTGTAAAATCGCGCAATAAAAAACCACCCGAAGGTGGCTTTTTATTTAACTTTTTAAAATTAAGTTGCAGATGGTAATGGTGGTGGTGTGCTTGGACCATCCGTTGGAGTTACATCCATCACAGGATTTTCTGCAACATATACTTTTGGTGGTTGTGGCTCACGACCTTCCATAATGTCACGAATTTGCTCGCGATCAATCGTTTCCCATTCCATCAAAGCTTTCACCATCGCATGAGCAATATCTTTGTTGTTTTCCAAGATATTGCGTGCTACATGGTATTGCTCATCGATGATACGACGAACTTCAGCATCTACTTGTTGCTGTGTTGCTTCAGAAATTGTACGACTACCAATGCTGCCCATGAATGATTGCTGAGAATCATCTTCATAAACCATTACACCCAGTTTGTCAGACATGCCATACTTCGTCACCATCGCACGTGCCATTTTAGTTGCACGCTCAAAGTCGTTTGAAGCACCTGTCGACATTTGGTTGATAAAGATTTCTTCAGCAATACGACCACCAAACAAAATTGAAAGTTCATTCAACATTTTGTCTTTGTAGTGGCTGGTTTGGTCATGTTCAGGCAACTGCCAAGTTACACCCAGCGCCCAACCACGCGGCATAATAGTCACTTTATGTACAGGGTCTGTACCCGGTAGAATTTCAGCCACAATCGCATGACCAGCTTCATGGTACGCGGTTGCACGACGTTCTTCTTCACGAATCACCATCGACTTACGTTCAGGGCCCATGTACAACTTGTCTTTTGCATCTTCAAAATCATGCATATCGACAGTGTTCTTGTTACGACGTGCAGCAAATAATGCAGCTTCGTTCACAAGGTTCGCCAATTGTGCACCCGAGAAGCCCGGCGTACCACGTGCAAGCACTTGTACATCGACACCAGTCACTGAAGGCAATTTCTTCATGTGAACATTTAAAATTTGCTCACGACCTTTAATGTCTGGTAAGCCAACCATTACTTGGCGGTCAAAACGACCTGGACGGAGTAAAGCTTTATCCAGTACATCGGCACGGTTTGTCGCAGCAATGACGATAATGCCCTCATTACCTTCAAAGCCATCCATTTCCACCAACATTTGGTTCAAGGTTTGCTCACGCTCATCGTGACCACCACCTGTACCTGAACCACGATGACGACCCACAGCATCAATCTCATCAATAAAGATGATACATGGTGCATGACGTTTCGCTTGTTCAAACATGTCACGGACACGAGACGCACCCACACCCACGAACATTTCAACAAAGTCAGAACCAGAAATACTAAAGAATGGTACTTTTGCTTCACCTGCGATTGCTTTTGCAAGTAAAGTTTTACCTGTACCCGGTGGACCCACCATTAACACGCCTTTAGGAATCGTTGCACCTAAACGTTTAAATTTTGAAGGGTCTTTTAAGAAATCAACAATTTCTACAACTTCTTGCTTTGCTTCATCACAGCCAGCGACGTCGGTAAAAGTCACTTTAATTTGGTCTTCTGCCAACATTTTTGCTTTTGACTTACCAAAACTCATTGGACCGTTTTTACCACCTGCTCCGCCACCCATGTTGCGCATAAAGAACATGAATAACAAAATGATTAAAAGTACAGGGAAGCTTGCGATCAAAAGTTGCATCAATAAACCTTGACGTGCAGGTGCAGTACCTTCAACGACAACGTTATTTTTAATCAGATTAGGCATAAGCTCTGGGTCTTGAACCGCAGGACGAATACTTTCAAACTCTGAACCGTTTGATTTTTGGCCATGAATTCGTTCGCCATCAATTGTCACTTGCTTAATTTGACCAGCATTCACCGCAGCAACAAACTCTGAATAATTCATCGCTGTCGGCTTTTCATTGCTACTGACATTACTGAAAATAAGGATCAGTACGCCCAGTATCACTAGCCACAATATGGCATTCTTGAAGAGATCGCTCAAAGCTTTATTCCCATATCAATCTAATTTGATCATGCCCTATCGGGTGACCTTAAAGTTTCTGCTGAAGATCAGCTTCGCAAAATAATAAAAAGGTACAAAATGCACAATTTTTAACGACTTGGCAAGTAAACTTTATTTGAAAGCCTTCTTACGGCCTTGCCCAACTAAGAATACTTCCTTAGATCGGGCACGTGATGCAGCAGGTTTTACTGTTTTTAACACATCAAAGTTGTCGACTACTTGCTTACGGAACTCGTCAAAGCCTGTACCTTGGAATACCTTTACAACAAATTGACCATTTGGACCGAGCACTTTCGTAGCAAAATCGATGGCCAATTCACAGAGGTAAATCTGGCGAGGTTGATCTACAGCCTTATTACCTGAAGTATTGGGGGCCATATCTGAAATTACAACGTCTACTTTACGTCCATCTAAAATATTTAACAATTTATCGAATACTTCTTGCTCACGGAAGTCACCTTGCAAGAAGGTTACATCTGGGAGTGCATCCATTTCCAAAATGTCAGATGCAACCACCAATCCTCGATCACCGACCAGCTTTCCTGCAATTTGTGACCAACTTCCAGGTGCAGCACCCAAGTCAACCACAGTCATGCCAGGACGAATGATGTTATATTTTTCTTGAATTTCAAGTAACTTATAAGCTGCACGTGCTCGATAACCTTCTTTTTGCGCTTTTTTCACAAAATGGTCATCAAGGTGCTCTCTCATCCACGCACGGCTACTTTTGGATAACTTTTGGTTGGTAATGCGTGTTGCCATATCTCTCTAAAACATTAAAATTTCTTAAACTTCATTGTACGTTAAATTCTCTAGGCTTGCAGTATACATCTGTATCCAAATCTTGGGTTTTAGTTGTTTTTTTCTATTATCTAAATCGATTATTTCCACAGAATATACAGCGTTTAATTTCGCAGTTTGTTATACTAAGCCGTTTTTAAAATTAGGTTATCTTTATGGCGACTTTATCCATTCAGGAACGCAAGCGTTTGCGTCAAATCGGTCATGCTTTAAACCCTGTGGTAATGCTTGGCGGTTCAGGTCTGACTGAAAATGTCGTTGAAGAAATTTTACGTGCTTTAAACGACCACGAATTGATTAAAGTCAAAGTCGCGGGTGAAGACCGTGAAGAGCGCGCTGCAATCATTGCAGAAATTGCCTCAACTACAGGTGCAGAAATTGTACAGACCATTGGTAAAATTGCGTTGCTTTACAAAAAAGCGGCGAAACAAAATGCCAAATTGTCTAATTTAGTTCGTTTCGCTCACGCAGCAAAATAATTGTAGTTTTTTATGGCAAGTTACGAACTCAGTGCGTTTGATCGTCGCTTTCAAGCTATTTCGCTTGTTGGTGCGATTGAACAACAAAGCCCATATGCTCTCAATATCGGCTTTTGGTTACGCGATCCCAATTTGTACATGCACTGGCCCGAAGTCGTGAATGCAAATCCTCGTCAAGACTTTTTATGGGAAAACACCTGTTTTGAAGTCTTTATCGGGGTAAAAGGCGAAGATTATTATCGTGAGATCAATCTCTCCCCTTCGCAAGCTTGGCAGGCCTATCAGTTTGAGGAATATCGTTATCCTGAAGATATGCCGCCACAGATCTCTTACGATATTGAACTCAATCAATTGAAGCGCACCCACTATGGTTTAAATGTCAGCATTGATCTGACTGAGTTTATGCTACGACACAAACTGAAATGGGCTGACCTATATCTAGGTTTATCCGCGGTGTTGAATACCTCACAAGGTCAACAGTTCTATGCCATGCAGCATAGTGGCCAACAAGCTGACTTTCACAATAAACGTGATTGGTTGCATCAGTTTTAATCCAGACAAATAAACCAGAGCAATAAAAAAGTGAGGCCATGACCTCACTTTTTTATGCACTTAATCTTGAGTTTCGTATAGCGAAATTATTTGCTTGAAACTTTATTCCACGCATCTAAGGTGTGTTCTTTTGAACGTTTAAACGTTTCAGTCAACTGATCTTTATGTTTTACTGAAATTTCGCTGACATCACCTTTTAACTCTTTACCTAGTTTGGTCAAGTCATCTAAAACAGCCGTAAACTCAGTTTTAACAAACTCTTTTAGTTCAGTTAAGTCTTTTTGAGAGTTAGATAACTGTCCTTTAATGGTTTCTAAGCGCAGTAAAAGATCTTGTTTAAACTGGCGGAGTTGCTCTTGCACACTGGCATTCAACTGCTTCGCTTCAGCTTCAAGCTTTTCTTTGCTTTCAACTACCGCTTCAGTGACCTGCTCTGTTGCTTCTTTCGCCACTTGCTCAAGCTTTTCAGTGCTTTCTGCAACAACTTCTTTCAACGCTGGCTTTGGTTTGGTCACTTTGTCTTGTTCAGTCATGATGTTATTCCTGTTGTTATATACACAGCGACAGCTTAGCGTGATTCGATAAAATTTAGATTTTGATTTGTTAGACAATTATTTGTTGTTACATTTTTCATTACAAAACTCTAGAACAGCTTTCGCTACAAAATAAAAGCACTTTATCTTGTTAATTCCATCTTATTGGCATGGACTTTGTTAGTGAAGTTGCGTATAGTGCCATGTTAAGTTCAAGCGAGCAGACATAGGGAGGGTAGGTTTTTAGATAGCCTTCCTTTTTTTTCGTCTACTCGCTTTTTTACAGCCTAAATTTCAGGAGCTTTGGTTTGAGCACCCCAGCAATTTTAGCCCTTGCCGATGGTACGATCTTTAAAGGAACGTCTATTGGTGCATCGGGTAGTACGACTGGTGAAGTCGTTTTCAACACTGCCATGACTGGCTATCAAGAAATTTTGACTGACCCGAGTTATGCACAGCAACTTGTGACTTTAACTTACCCTCATATCGGTAACACAGGTTGTAATGATGAAGACGCTGAGTCAGGTCGAATTCATAAAGTATGGGCCAACGGATTAATTATTCGTGACCTACCTTTATTGCATAGCAACTTCCGATCAACGCAATCTTTAGGCGAATACTTAAAAGAACATAATGTTGTCGCAATTGCAGATATTGATACGCGTAAATTAACCCGTATTTTGCGTGACAAAGGTGCGCAAAATGGTTGCATCCTTGCTGGTGAAAATATTACTGAAGAGCAGGCTTTAGAAAAAGCACGCGCATTCGGTGGTTTAAATGGTTTAGACCTAGCGAAAGAATGCTGTGATCCAACTGGTTTCGAATGGACAGAAGGTTCTTGGGTATTAGGCAAAGGCTTCACACAACCTGAACTTAAATTCCATGTTGTTGCATACGACTACGGTGTCAAAACCAACATCTTACGTATGCTTGCAGACCGCGGTTGTAAACTCACTGTCGTGCCTGCACAAACTCCTGCTGCTGAAGTACTTGCATTGAATCCAGATGGCGTGTTCTTATCGAACGGCCCTGGCGATCCAGCTGCATGTGACTACGCAATTGAAGCTGTAAAAACAATTGTAGAAGACGCTCGCAACCTACCTGTCTTTGGTATTTGCTTGGGTCACCAAATTCTTGCACTTGCCTCAGGTGCAAAAACGGTGAAAATGCCGCATGGCCACCACGGTGCTAACCACCCTGTTCAAAACATGGAAACAGGCACAGTGATGATTACTTCTCAAAACCACGGCTTCGCAGTGGATGCAGATACTCTTCCTGCAAACTTGAAAGCTACGCACAAGTCTTTGTTCGATCAAACTCTTCAAGGGATTCATCGTACAGACAAACCAGCGTTCAGCTTCCAAGGTCACCCTGAAGCAAGCCCTGGTCCGCATGACTGCGCACCATTGTTCGATCATTTCATCGAACTTATCGAAGCATCTAAGAAGTAATTAAGGAAGCGATCATGGCTAAACGTACAGACATTAAAAGTATCTTAATTATTGGTGCAGGTCCGATTGTCATCGGACAGGCATGTGAGTTTGACTACTCAGGTGCGCAAGCGTGTAAAGCTCTTCGTGAAGAAGGCTACCGTGTTATTTTGGTGAACTCTAACCCAGCTACCATTATGACCGACCCTGCGATGGCAGACGCAACATATATCGAGCCAATCACTTGGCAGACTGTTGCTCAAATCATTGAAAAAGAGCGTCCAGATGCTGTCCTTCCAACAATGGGTGGTCAAACAGCATTGAACTGTGCGCTTGCACTGGATGCCAACGGTATTTTAGAAAAATACAATGTTGAATTGATTGGTGCAACCAAAGAAGCGATTGAAAAAGCTGAAGACCGTAAACTGTTTGATGAAGCAATGCGTAAAATTGGTCTTGAATGTCCAAAAGCTGCGATTGCTGAAAACATGGAAGAAGCTTTAGAGATTCAAGCGCGCTTCGGCTTCCCTGTGATTATCCGTCCGTCATTCACGATGGGTGGTTCAGGTGGCGGTATCGCTTATAACAAAGAAGAATTCCTTGAAATCTGTGAACGCGGTTTCGATCTTTCTCCAACCAAACAATTATTGATTGATGAATCTTTAATTGGCTGGAAAGAATACGAGATGGAAGTTGTTCGTGATAAAAACGACAACTGTATCATCGTATGTGCGATTGAAAACTTTGACCCAATGGGCGTGCACACAGGTGACTCAATCACTGTTGCTCCTGCGCAAACATTGACAGACAAAGAATATCAATTGATGCGTAATGCATCTTTAGCAGTTCTTCGTGAAATTGGTGTGGAAACAGGTGGTTCTAACGTTCAGTTCGGTATCTGTCCAGATACTGGCCGTATGGTAATCATCGAGATGAACCCGCGTGTATCACGTTCATCTGCTCTTGCATCAAAAGCAACGGGTTTCCCGATTGCAAAAATCGCTGCGAAACTGGCTGTCGGTTACACCCTTGATGAATTAAAAAATGACATCACGGGCGGAACGACTCCTGCTTCGTTCGAACCTGCAATTGACTACGTGGTAACAAAAATTCCACGTTTCAACTTCGAAAAATTCCCACAAGCAGACGCAACACTGACCACACAGATGAAATCTGTGGGTGAAGTCATGGCCATTGGTCGTAACTTCCAAGAGTCTGTAAACAAAGCACTTCGTGGTCTTGAAGTGGGTGCGTGTGGTTTTGATGAAAAAATCGCAGTAGGTACTGAAGGCGCGAAAGAAAAGATCTTGGTTGAACTTAAAGTTCCGGGTCCAGAGCGTATTTGGTATGTGGCTGACGCATTCCGTCATGGTTTCACCTTAGAAGACGTGTTCCAAGCGACGAAAATCGATAAATGGTTCTTGATCCAAATCGAAGACATCATCAAAACTGAAAATGAAATCAAAACTTTAGGTTTTGGTGATCTAAACGCAGACAACATTCGTTCGTTCAAGCGTAAAGGTTTATCTGACCTTCGCATCGCGAACTTGATGGGTATTTCACAAAAACAATTCCGTAAGCACCGTTGGAACTTGGGCGTGACTCCAGTTTACAAACGTGTGGATACCTGTGCAGCAGAGTTCGAATCTGACACTGCATACATGTATTCAACTTACGATGATGAGTGTGAATCAAACCCATCTGATAAAGATAAGATCATGGTGATCGGTGGTGGTCCTAACCGTATTGGTCAAGGTATCGAATTCGATTACTGCTGCGTGCACGCGGCGCTTGCAATGCGTGAAGATGGCTATGAAACCATCATGGTGAACTGTAACCCTGAAACAGTTTCAACGGATTACGACACTTCTGATCGTTTGTACTTCGAACCAATCACTTTGGAAGATGTACTTGAAATCGTGCGTACTGAAAAGCCAAAAGGCATTATCGTTCAGTACGGTGGTCAGACTCCGCTTAAATTGGCTCGTGCTTTAGAAGAAGCAGGTGCGCCAATTATCGGTACATCACCAGATGCGATTGACCGCGCAGAAGACCGTGAACGTTTCCAACAAATGATTCAACGTCTGCAACTTCGCCAACCCAACAACAGCATTGTAAAATCTGCTGAAGAAGGTATGGCTGAAGCATCTAAAGTTGGTTATCCGCTTGTTGTTCGCCCTTCTTATGTACTCGGTGGTCGTGCGATGGAAATCGTATACAACGACGAAGAGCTTAAACGCTACTTACGTGATGCGGTTCAAGCATCAAATGAAGCGCCAGTTCTTCTTGACCGTTTCTTAGATGATGCGATCGAAGTTGACGTAGACTGTGTATCTGACGGTAAAGACGTTGTGATTGGCGGTATTATGCAGCACATTGAACAAGCAGGGATTCACTCAGGTGACTCAGCATGTTCGATTCCTCCATACTCACTCTCAGTTGAAATCCAAGACGAAATGCGTCGTCAAACCGTTGCTATGGCGAAAGAGCTTGGCGTTGTTGGTTTGATGAATGTACAGTTTGCTGTGAAAGGCGAAGACGTTTACATCCTAGAAGTGAACCCACGTGCGTCTCGTACTGTGCCATTCGTTTCTAAATGTATCGGTGAGTCTTTAGCGAAAGTTGCTGCGCGTTGTATGGCGGGTCAGTCTTTAGAATCTCAAGGATTCACTAAAGAAATCATCCCGACTCACTTCTCTGTAAAAGAAGCGGTGTTCCCGTTCAACAAGTTCCCGGGTGTTGACCCTATTCTTGGCCCTGAGATGAAATCTACAGGCGAAGTCATGGGTGTAGGTAAAACATTTGGTGAAGCATTCTACAAAGCTGTGTTAGGCTCGAATGAACGCGTACCGGGTCTTCCTACAGAAGGCGAAGTGAAGCATGCATTTATCTCTGTGCGTGATTCAGACAAGCCTCGTGCTGTTGGTATTGCGAAGCAACTCGTAGGCTTTGGCTTCAAAGTACTTGCGACTGGCGGTACTTATGAGTTCATTAAAGCTGCGGGTATTGAGTGTGAACGTGTAAATAAAGTCACTGAAGGCCGTCCTAATATCGTGGACCGCTTGAAAAATGGCGAAGTTCACCTCATTATCAATACAACTGAAGGCAAACAAGCTCAACAAGATTCGTTCTCGATTCGTCGTTCAGCGCTTCAAGCGAAAGTGTATAACACTACGACCTTGAACGGTGCCGATGCTGTATGCCAAGCTTTTGCGATTCAATTGCCAATGGATGTATACCGTTTGCAAGATTTACAAACTGTAGGTTAATTCGTTTACCGAGAAGTCCCGTCACCTCTCGGTGGCGGGCTTTTTTCATTTATAAACCTATATTTTTTACACTCATAGACTTGAGGGACAACAATGCAACGTTATCCTATGACTCCCCAAGGCAAATTAGCCTTAGAGAAAGAATTACATCAATTAAAAAGTATTGAACGTCCACGTATTATTGCGGCAATTGCTGAAGCACGTGAGCACGGGGATTTAAAAGAAAATGCGGAATACCATGCTGCGCGTGAGCAACAAGGTTTCTGTGAAGGTCGTGTTCAAGATATCGAAGGTAAATTGGGTGCGGCTCAAGTTATCGATGTAAAAGAACTTGAACAGAACGGTCGCGTGGTTTTTGGGGTGACAGTCACTATCGAAAACTTAGATACCGAAGAACAAAAGACCTATATGATCGTGGGTGACGACGAAGCTGATTTTAAAATCAATAAAATTTCAGTGAACTCTCCTATCGCGCGTGGCCTTTTGGGCAAAAGCGAAGGCGATGAGGTAAAAATTCAAACTCCTCAGGGTGAAGTTGAATACGAAATTGTAAAAGTTGCATATATCTAAGTTTCTTTGATATTTACGGCTGTAGAAACCCCTCGATTGAGGGGTTTTTTGTTTTTGCATTTTACCAAATAGCTCTTCCTAGCCCTTTTCTTATGCACGTGGGAAATTTCACTCCAAGAATGAGATAGATTTAAGGCATCCATTTCCCCTCTTTTTCAAAGGAAGCATTTTATTTGTTATAATTCCTCACACTCTCCAACGCTGTCTTTTTATGTCTGAACCCCTGATTAATTCTCCTGTCAAACACTGGTGTGAGTTTGAGTTCATCTCTAAAACGGTGAAGAATCCGAATATTCACATTAAAGGGAATTACTCTTACTACTCAGCGTATTGGGATCAAGGTTTTGAACGTTGTGTCGTGCGTTATTTGCATGATAAACCCTCGACCATAGATAAACCGATTGATCAGCTCTATATCGGCAACTTCGTTTGTTTTGGCGCAGAATGCGTCATTATGATGGGTGGTAACCAACTACATCGTACCGACTGGATTTCAGCTTTTCCTTTTGATACGCGTAGTTTTGTTCCCGCAGGTGATACCATCATTGGCGATGGTTGCTGGATTGGCTCTCGTGCCATGATTATGCAGGGTGTAACACTCGGTGAAGGCGCAGTGGTCGCAACAGGTGCTGTCGTGACCAAAGATGTTCCACCATATGCAGTTGTGGGTGGTGTACCTGCCCAAATTATTAAATATCGCTTTCTCGAAGCAGATATAGAAAAACTGCTTGCACTGAAGCTCTATGACTTAGATGAAAAGCTGTTTTTAAAGATGCGTGAGCAGTTACAGACGGATGATGTTACACAATTAGGTCAATATATTGAAAATCTATGATTTTTTAATAATTATTTGCTCATATCCTCTTAAAAATGCTGTTCTTTGAGGACAATCTTCCATCATCGCTAATTGTAGTGCTGTGTATAGTGACCAATTTTCCTCATCAAATTGTTCGTGTTCAAACTTACTTTCTTTAAAAACTACACATCTTAATTTAAACAAGCGATAAACCTCATCATTTACTATATTAGACTTTAATCCTTCCTTAAAATATTTAACTCTTTTATTACCATTATTATCAGATAAATAAATAGAATTAATAATGGCTTCAAATGAAACCCACATTAAGATAAAACGCTCTTTCGGAAATTTTTGCTGAAATGCTTTATCCAATAATATTAAAGCGTCAATTGGTACATTTCTTAATTTTGAAAATTCAATTTCATCATAAAAATTTAAACTTTGAGTATCAAAAGGTGATGCGTATCCTAATTCAGAGCTAATTCCAGCGGTTAGGAGGTTTTCACTATTAAAATGTGTAACAAACATTAATTCACGTGCAATAGGTAAGCCAAACATTGTTCTCAAAGCATTAATTATACGAATCTTTTTATCTTGATATTCTTGATTTTTTACTTCTTTTTCCAATCCGACAGTTAACTTTAAATTATTACTTTTAGTAGGAATAGAAATATCATAATTTGTACTAAAACATTGACCACTCTCATCATAATGAATTCTAAATTTCATCCTTTTAGTATGATTGTTGAGTGGTCTAACAATACTAATATCAACATATTTAAAGCTATTGAATAATAGAAACTCTCTAATTCTAGGTAAGTTTTCCAATTGAATTGAAGAGCTCCATATTGACTCCTCAATCACCTGAATACCATCATTTTTCCAATCACTTATTAATCTTTCACGAGTTTCAAACATCAAATCATTTCAATCCAATTTCTGTACAGTATTATTAAAATCAGCTTATTCATTCAGTTTTGGTATAAACATTACATTCCTTTACCTTATAATAAGACAGCTCCACACTGCAAACGATCAACATAATTCGTTAGTTGAATACCCAAACGCTTACGATCCCAAAGGTCACCTTCCCAAGCTGTTTCTATATTCTCTAAATTTGTTCGTTGCCAATTCAGTTGATTCGTATCTGTCATCGTATTTATAAAGTAGTAGGTTATTCATAAATATAAGTTATTTTTCAGACAAAGCCTATGTTTCTTAAACGCTACATATACATTCAACTTTAGTGTTAAATTGATTATTATTCACACGCTTTTGTGCTAATTTATAAGTGAGAAATTAGCATTTCATATGCAAATATCCATATGAATTTACTAGGTTTTATTCTTTAAAAAATACAGCTATTATCAAGATATAAGCTGTATTTAACCCGTGATGCATTAGAACAGAAATCTGCACGTATAATCAGTTGATAATAAGGAGAAACAACCATGGCATACCAAAACATTTTAGTCCCTGTAGACGGTTCAGAAACATCATATGCAGCAGTTGCGCAGGCGGCTGAACTTGCTAAAGCATTTGGCGGTAAAATTACAGTCGTTCAAGTGCTTGCACTTGACCCTTACATTGCAGCTGAATACATTTCTGCAACTCAAACCAACGACTTAATTGAACGTGCACGTACTTCAGTTTTGAAAACGCTAGAGGAAGCTGCGGCTAAATTTAGCGATCTGGGCATTCCAGTTGAAGCAAAACTACTGGAAGGTCAGGTCGTACATCGTGAAATTATCAAAGAAGCTGAAACATCTAAAGCAGACCTGATTGTCATTGGCTCTCATGGTCGTACAGGTTTAAAACGTTTATTCCTAGGCAGTGTTGCACAAAGTGTTTTAGGTGAAGCGCACATTCCTGTTTTAGTTGTTCGTCAGTAATACATCGAGTGCTCTACTTCTAAGGAGGTAGAGCATTTCTATTTTAAATATCCCACTGGAACTCTTTCATTTTCACTTTGTCCCCAATCACTAAAATACCCTCCGCCAGAAGTAACTGTGCTTGAATGTTCTGTCCCTGATCATTCAGTTTACTTAGGCTAATTTTCCCTTGTGAGTTGATTACCCGATACCAAGGCAAACTACTGTCTGCATCCATATGTTTTAGTACATAGCCAACTAAGCGCGAATGTTTGGGAATACCTGCTAAACGTGCAATTTGTCCATAACTGGCTACCCGCCCATAAGGAATCTGAGCGATCACCTGAAAAATCATCGGTGCCAGTTCTTTGACTATCGATTCTGCCATTTCAAATGTGCCCTATTCTAATTATTCCATAATGACATCGTTATATGATTCAAATAAACCCTCTCATTCATTCTAAAAAGCCCCAATACAGGGGGCTTCTTGATTGAGCAAATCACTAAAAGTTATCAGGACTTTCCAGACGTTTCACTTCCTGAACTCGCTCAGGGTTATGCACCGCGGCAATGCCATCATCTGCTTTAACATCAATCAATGCTTCAGGTTGATAGACGATAATGGTTTCATAACCCTGTGCATCTTCACCAATAATGTACTTGAAACCTTTACGGTTCATTTTATTACACAGACGTTGATACCAACCTTTAAAACCTGTCTTTTCTTCATTCGGGTTGTAGTAAAACGCATTCATTACAGCTGGTAATCCTAGACCGCAGACCATGCCTGAGAGCAACACGGCGATAAAAGTATAACCAATCAAAATACTGCTGTATTCACTTAACTCAGGCACGTTGGCTACCGCTAAGATCAGTGCTAATGAGATCCCTCCACGCACTCCACCCCATGACAAAATCGCTAAACTTCCGTTATAACTTTTCTTACGGAAAGAGGGAAAAAAGGCAAAAGATAAATAGTTCGCTGCAAAACGTGAAGCATGCAGAATAATAAAAGCAACAATGCCTCCAAAAATTAGACTAAAGCTGAGATCTAAAATAAACAGTTCCAAACCAATTAAGGTGAATAAGAACGAGTTAATAATCCCTTCAACCGTATGCCAAAAATGGTTTACTTCCCGTATCTCGCGCTCTTGTAAAATTTCTTTCCACTTGTTCCCCACAATCAAACCACCGATGACGCAAGCAATCGGTGCTGAAGCATGTGCAAACAGTGCAACTAAGTACGAACCGCAGGCCAAGAGTGCTGTGGTTAAAATCAGAGACTCCATTTCGTGCTTACCACGCAGCAGTCGCAAGATCCCTAAACCAAAGGCCCAACCAATAATGACTGCGACAAAAATTTCATAGAGTAAGGTCTGCAACACACCCATGACGGTAAAGTTTTCACCTTGTAAGACGTTTAAGAGCGTCATAAATAAGGCAATACACATCGCATCATTAAACAGTGATTCTCCCTCAAGCTTGACCATTAAGTGATGCGGTGCGCGTACAGAACTGAGCACGCCTTTGATCCCAATCGGGTCCGTTGCACCCAATGCAGCCCCCAACAGCAAAAGCACCAATAAATCGACATGCTGTCCAATGATGAACTGATAACCATAGAGCACCACCCCAAAGAACACGGCGCACAGCACCAGCGCAATACTGGCTAAAATGCTGATCGGCTTCCAATAACTACGTAAATCTGAGACTTTGAACTTCAGTGCAGAAGAGGTCAAAATAAAGCAAATCACGCCATTGATTAAAAAGTCATAAAAATCAATGTGACGAACCGCTTCTTCAATGTTATGAATATTAATGGTAATAAACTGATTACCACTCAGCAGGCTCGCGCCCCACTGTAAAATAAAGACAAAAATGGCAGAAACGATGGGTACGCCAATGGCTTGAGGAAAACCTAAAATGCGTTTATTGAAAATAGTCGTTGCAATGGATAATGCAAAAATAACGGTAAAAACTTGTAGAAAAAAATAATTTCCCATTGAACTTCCAAATTGGGCGGTTGGGGAGACGGCGGCTTTCAGTACTTATCTATGGAATAAAAGTTCATTTCATACACATTGATACTCGAAATATTTTAATCATTTTTCAGTTCAACGCCCGAAAAAAATAATTTTTTTAACATTTCTCCTGATGATGAATTAACATAGCGCATATGCATGTTTTTTATGCGTGAACGTTCCCTTTGGCCAAGTTTGATCTCCTATGCAATTCACTTTTAAAACCATCTTTCGGATGTTCTTCGCACTGATTATTTTCCTGACCACCTTTGCGTTGTTTCTGACCTGCTTTGCAAAAACCAAAGAAATTTTACAGGCCGAGCAAACTTTTGCCTCAGCACAAAGTTTTAAAATGAACTCTCGTCCCGATCAAACACTGGTTCTACTTTCAAACAATAAAGCTCCCGATGATCATATTTATTTGCATATGGCCAATCAGGGTTATATCGCCAAACTCAGCTGTGATCATTATTTAACTGACATTTGTGTGGATGACTACAACGGACAACATACCCGCCAAATTCAGTCGATTGAACTACTCAAAGCGGGTCAGTATAACTATATTCAGCAAGTCAGTTATCTCGATACACGCACACAAGATGTTAAAACATTGCGTTATACGCCTGAGCAAATTCAGCAGTTTTACCGTGCGGATATGAGCAACTTAAAGTATGTGGTGTTTGGGGTGTTGTTATTTGCCTGTATTGCGTTATATGTGAGTGTCCGTATTGCTCGAAACTTTAAGCAGTTCTTAAACCGCTAGAATGAATTGCTTGAAATAAAAAAGAGGCGATCAATCGCCTCTTTTTTATGGCTTAAATGGCTTGATTAAAGGTATCGCAACTTTCAACTTGACCCGACTTAAAGCCCGTACCAAACCATGTCATACGCTGTTGACTGGTTCCATGGGTAAAGCTATCAGGGACCACTTGCCCTGTTGCCCGCTTTTGTAAGTAATCATCACCAATCTTATGTGCCGCATCCATCGCCTCTTCAACATCGCCTTGCTCTAAGAACTGAGTCCGTTGATTGTTATGATGTGCCCATACTCCTGCTAGACAGTCAGCCTGTAACTCTTGGCGTACCGATAAAGCATTGCCTTGTGCTTTTGAGCCCTGTGCACGAGCCTTTTGTACTTGTTCAGAAATACCTAAAATGGTCTGAATATGATGTCCAACCTCATGTGCCACTACATAAGCCTGAGCAAAGTCACCCGCTTGATCTTGGCGCGCCAACTCCGTTTGGTTTTGCTCACCGCCGATACCCATTTGAGTTCGCATGTCTTTAAAGAAAGCGGTGTCGATATACACCTTCTGATCTGCTGGACAGTAAAACGGCCCCATTGCAGACTGAGCAGTACCACAACCCGAATTGATCACTCCTGAAAACATCACCAACTTCGGTGGAACATATTGTTGTCCCAATTGCTGTTGGAAAATTTGACTCCATGTGTCTTCAGTATCGGCCAGTACCGTACCGACAAAGTCCATCGCTTCCTGCTGATCAGGCGTTGGGTTATCCAAACCTTGGGTTTCTGCCGCTCCAGTTTGTGCGGTCACTTGTTTAGTGGCTTGGTAGGCTTGCTGCGGATCGACTCCTAGAAATTTCCATGCCACAAAGGCCACGATCAGCCCTAAAATACTGATGCCACCCGCCTTGACACCGCCACCACCGCGACGATCCTCGACATTGCTACTGACACGACGTCCCTTCCAACGCATAGCACTCTTCCTTCTTCTAATTCATGCTGACCCGATCCAGTTTATGCCTTTTTTGAACTCGGCCAAACTTTTTTAATCAAGCTCACAATAGCCAATACAATCAAACCAGCCACTAAACCAATCACTAAGTTAATCAGTGTTGGGGTTAATGCTCCCACAATGCTTCCCACAGTTGGAATATGTTCAGCATAATCCACTGAACCTTCAGTGAAATGATGCAATAAAGGCACGCCGTGGGAAATAATGCCACCACCCACTAAAAACATCGCGATAGTGCCCACGATGGTTAAGGTCTTCATTAGTTTTGGTGCAAAAGCCAATAAACCACGGCCAATCGTTTGCTTAAATGAAGAGGCTTGCTGAGTTAGATACAGCCCTAAATCATCAATTTTGACAATCATCGCAACAAAACCATACACACCGACGGTCATTAAAATGGCAATTACAGACAACACCATAACTTTGGTTGAAAAAGTTGCAGCAGCCACAGTCCCCAGTGAAATCACTACAATTTCTGCCGACAAAATAAAGTCGGTACGAATCGCGCCTTTGACCTTATCTTTTTCAAAAGTCGCCATATCCATTTCAATCGCAGTTAATTCTTGGCTGGCTTCTTCTTCGGTTTTGGCTTTTTTGTGATGCAAACTGTGCAGAACTTTTTCTACCCCTTCATAGCATAGAAATAAACCACCAATCATTAACAGTGGCGTGATCAGCCATGGTGCAACCACACTAATCAACAGCGCCGCAGGGACTAAAATCAATTTATTAACAAAAGAGCCTTTTGCCACAGCCCAAACCACAGGCAGCTCACGGTCAGTACGAACCCCGCTGACCTGTTGAGCATTGAGTGCTAAATCATCGCCCAAAACACCCGCCGTTTTTTTTGCCGCCATTTTACTCATGACCGCAACGTCATCTAATATTGTGGCAATATCATCTAGTAATATTAATAAGCTACTCGCCATTTATTTTTATCCATCTTGAGAATTTTGACATTTTAATCTGTGATCTAAGCTTTTGAATATTTGTTTTTTGAAATTTAACTGATTTTATAATTTTTTCACTGCAGTTTTTTTAAGACTGACATTGAAAAAGATTATGCCGTACAATGTCTGCATTCTTTGAAAATAGCATGTCGCTACGACGACTTTGGAAATAGATAATGAGTAATCAAGACAACCGTCCTGTTATTTTGACAGGCGACCGTCCAACGGGACAACTTCATTTAGGGCACTTTGTCGGATCTTTACGTTCACGTGTGGGTTTGCAGGATTCACACCATCAGCATTTATTATTGGCAGATGCGCAAGCCTTTACTGACAATGCAGATAACTTTGAAAAAGTTCGCCGCAATATTCTTGAAGTTGCCACAGATTACTTAGCAGTCGGGATCGACCCAACCAAAACCACCATTTGCGTGCAGTCGAGCTTACCCGCGCTGAATGAACTCACCATGTTGTATCTCAACTTTGTGACCGTGTCTCGTTTAGAACGTAACCCAACCATCAAGTCTGAAATTCAGATGCGTGGTTTCGAACGAGATATTCCAGCTGGTTTCTTATGCTACCCAGTTGCACAAGCAGCAGATATCACCGCATTTAAAGCAACGGTTGTACCTGTGGGTGAAGATCAGATTCCAATGATCGAACAGACCAATGAAATCGTACGCCGCTTAAACCGTCAGATTGGTCAGGAATTACTACCTGAGTGTAAGGCTCTGCTTTCCAATATGAGCCGCTTACCTGGCTTTGATGGTAAAGCCAAAATGTCGAAATCTTTAGGCAATACCATTGTGTTGGATGCAACTGATAAAGACATTAAAAAAGCTGTTAATGCGATGTACACCGACCCGAACCACCTGCGTGTTGAAGACCCAGGTCAGGTTGAAGGTAATATCGTATTTACGTATTTAGATGCGTTTGATCCAAACAAAGAAGAAGTTGAAGAACTGAAAGCACATTACCGCCGTGGCGGTTTAGGCGATGGTACGGTGAAAAAACGTCTTGAAGGCGTATTGAAAGAGCTGATCACGCCAATTCGTGAACGCCGTATGGAACTTGCGAAAGATCCTGATTACATCATGGATATTTTGAAGACAGGTACAGATAAATGTCGTGATATCACTCAACAGACTCTAGATGAAGTTAAATCAGGTTTAGGGGTGTTTCATTTCTAATCCGTTCTTAAACTAATGCGCTTCTTTAAAGCCTTTCCCACTGAGAAAGGCTTTTTTAATCGCGAAATAAACACGAATAAGCTACATGCATCTCAAAAACTGACATTTAGTGTCGTTTGTTAACCTAAATTTACAGTAATTAACGTGAATACTCATGAAATAAGAACGCGCAGACCTTATGATGAGTTCATAGCTTAGATTAACCCTGAGATATAACATTTCTCCTTTTTACCGAAACTGTGTAACAACAGATTCGTAGTTCTACGCAATGAATACCCCAATCATTGCGTATTTTTTTGTCTAAAATTTATCAAATCCCAATTAAACTGCTCTCTCCTTACGTGCCAACAAACTTAGACATTCTGTTTTTTGAATGCTATGCTAAAGCCCAATTTCAATACAATTCTTTTTAAAAATTTACACTTAACTGATAACAGCATAAAAATAGAGAACCTTTAGAATGTGGGAATTATTTACTCACCCATCCAATTTAATTTTTAGTATTTGCCTCAGTCTGATGTTTTTGTTGGGACTGCTCGAATTGATTTTATTGGTATTAGGCGGCGGCTCACAAGGCCTACTTGACCAATTCCTACCTGATGACCTAGGCAGTACTAAAGACGTCGACATTGCACTAGATGCCGATCAAGGTTGGCTCAATGCCCTGCTGGATTGGTTGTTTATTGGCCGTATCCCTCTCTTGGTTTGGCTGATTATCTTCCTCACCTTGTATAGCTTAAGTGGCTTTATTCTACAGTCCATTCTGCAAACTTGGACCGGGAGCTATTGGAGTGCATGGATCATGGCACCTCTTTGCCTCGTACTTTCGATGCCTATGATTCGTTACAGTGCCATGCTGATTGCTAAAATTTTGCCACAAGATGAAACCACAGCAATTTACAGTGAAGAGCTGATTGGACGAACAGCACTGATTATTTTAGGTGAAGCTAAAGTCAACTCACCTGCTCAAGCACGAGTCCAAGATCAGTTTGGGCAAACGCATTATGTACTGGTTGAACCTGAAACAGACCTTCATTTTTCTCAAGGTCAAGAAGTCATTTTGACTCAAAAAACCAAGATTGGCTTTAAAGCCATTTCACTTTAATTCTTTCATTTTGTACTTATAACTTTAAATAAAATCGGGACCCTTATGCTCAGCAACAATTTCTATAACATTCTTATTCTTGCAGGGATTATCTTTGCAGCTCTGGTTATTATCGGCATTATTATTGCCCGTCTGTACCGTCGTTCCAGCAAAGAAATCTCTTTCGTACGTACAGGTTTTGGCGGCGAAAAAGTTATTTTAGGTGGCGGTGCAATTGTACTGCCTGTATTACATGAAATTATCCCTGTTAACATGAACACGCTACGTTTAGAGGTTCGCCGTGCTGATGACCAAGCGCTCATTACCCGTGACCGTATGCGTGTCGATGTCATGGCGGAGTTCTATGTGCGTGTAAAACCTTTGGCTGAATCAATTGCAGTGGCCGCGCAGACTTTGGGACAAAAAACCATGTCTCCAAATGAGTTGAAGAACCTTGTGGAAGGCAAATTTGTCGATTCCTTGCGTGCAGTCGCTGCTGAAATGGCGATGGAAGAGTTGCATGAAAAACGCGTGGACTTCGTGCAAAAAGTACAACAAGTGGTGTCTGAAGACTTACATAAAAATGGTCTAGAGCTTGAAACGGTGTCATTAACAGGTTTAGACCAAACAGGTTTTAAATACTTTAACCCTCAGAATGCATTCGATGCTGAAGGTTTAACCAAGCTGACAGAAACAATTGAAGACCGTCGTCGTAAACGTAATCATATCGAGCAAGACGCTGACCTTGCCATTAAGACCAAAAACTTAGAAGCAGAACAAGCGCGCCTACAAATCATTCGTGAAGAAGAATACGCCAAACTACAGCAAGAGCGTGAAATTGCAATTCGCCGTGCAGAGCAACTGGCTGAAATTGCCTCACAAGAAGCTGAGAAAAAGCGTGAAGCAGAAGAAGCACGTATTGCAGCTGAGCGTGAAGTCGAGTTAAAGCGTATTGGTGCAGCACGTGATGTGGAAAGCCAAAATATTCAAAAATCACAAATTATTGAACAAGCGCAGGTTGAACAAAAGAAAACCATTGAGCTGGCTGAACAGTCACGTGCCATTGCAATTGCTGAAAAGTCGCGTGAAGAGTCTGAAGCCAAAGCTTCTGCTGACCGTGCCCGCGCTGAAGCGGTTAAAGCTGAAGAAGAAGTGATTACCGTACGTGAAACCCAGCGTGCTGAGCGTCAAAAAGCAGTTGAGTTGGTTGCGGCGAAGCAGGCTGCAGAAAAAGATGCAATTGCGATTACAGTTGCAGCTGAAGCAGGCAAACAAGCTGCTGCCGATGATGCCGAAGCCGTTCGTATTGCTGCGGAAGCTCAAGCTGAACAAGCTCGCTTAAAAGCCAAAGGTGAAGCAGATGCCAAAATACTGTTGGCTCAGGCAATGGAAAAACAATACCAAGTCGACGCGGATGGTACACGTGCAGTGAATGAGGCCAACAACGTCTTATCTCCTGAGCAAGTTGAAATGCAAATTCGCCTAGCATTGTTAAAATACTTACCTGAGATCATTCGTGAAAGTGTTAAACCGATGGAAAACATTGATGACATCAAAATTCTACAGGTTAATGGTTTAGGCAATGTCGGTTCAGCTACAACTGGAGGTGATGGTACGGAATCTTCACAAGTTGCTTTGTCTGATCAAGTGGTGAATAGTGCGCTACGCTATCGTACCCAAGCACCACTAATCGATAGCTTGATGAATGAACTGGGGATTCAAGGCGGCGACATCAATGGTTTAACCCAAAGCTTAAAACCGCAAAGCAAAGCTCAATAGTAGTTAGACTTACAATCAAAAAACGCGACGATCTGTCGCGTTTTTATTATCTGCTTTAATATTCAACTTTCTACAAAATACACATTTAAGCTTTTTAAACGATAAACCTAAAAATTCACGCAGCACAGTAAGCCTATCATCTATTATAAAAATTTAAGTTATCTTCGTTCTTAAGTCGATTCACTCGCCATCAGAGAATTCAAAGAAGTAATGTAAACATCCTAAACTCTACAATTGAGTAAAAATATTCTAAACAGTAACGGAAAAAACTTTTTAATGAATAAATAGAATTAAGCTATTTAGTGTAAACGTACCCAAAAGAAACGAATCAATTGCCCACGATCATAAGGAAAATTTGAAAGGTACTCATATCCCACTTTATTTCTTTTGTTGACTTTAATTTCAATACCATACCCGAATGAAATACTTAGTACATCCAAGTCTGAACTGTGAAATTCCCCTGTCCCTAATTTATGGCTCAAACCATCCGAGTTGTAGGCCGAGTAGTTAAATATACGAATATATTCATTCTCATAAAAATCGTTATTGATCAATGTATAATCGTTTTCTTCTTCATCATGTTGTGCAGCTAACTGCTGATAATGGTGGAAGATATCATCACTCAAAGACTCCGGCAAATAGACATCTTCATTTTCAGCATAAGCGCTATTCATCGCTAGCCCGAACAAGAATAAGCAACGACAAAACAATAAATGAATAGGCTTGAACATCTGTAATATTATGTCTTCAAAAGAATTATTTTAATTGTGAATATAGCATAGTCTCCTATTAAAGAACGTGCTCCTCAAGCAGACGAATAACAATAGCTATGCTAAACCTCATCGCTGAATAAAAACTTGTCCTTACCTTGAAACTGCTACTTAATCTTTGAATAAGTGAATGAGGCATTGAAAGTGGCAACGTTAATTTTGACTTATTTCAACACAGAACAATACATAAAAAAATCCAGCCCGTGAACAATTTCGATTACAGTATTCATCCACACTTTATTATTCGCTTAAGCACTATGGCTTATTTTATGAACAATAAAAAACTGAGTAAACTATTCATTTTCATTTCAAGCTGCGCTTTATTTGCGTACAGTGCAGTGTCTCAGTCAGCACCTCCCATTAAAATAAAAAATCATCCAATCGATGCGCTTGTCACTCAATATCAAGCTGAAACAACACTACCGTCTACGGCAACCAAGATTGATCAGATGCGTATCATGCATATTGATTTAGACTATGTCTACGATCCAGATAAAACCCAACAACAGCAAAACATCCAAGCATTAATTGCGCGTATACAGCAAATCCAACCGAATACTATTTTTTTACAAGCCTTTGCTGACCCTGATGCTAACGGTTCGGCAGACCAAGTTTATTTTGAAAATCGCCATATCACGACTCGTGATAATTTATTCCCCCAAGCTCTCAGTGCGATTCGAGAACAAACACAAGTTCAACACATCTATGCATGGCTTCCACTGATTGCATGGGAGTTTCGCAAACAGGAGCACTTACAATATGTAGAGAATAGCCAAAAATCCTCACATGGCTATATTCGTGTCAGTCCCTTTGATCCGAAAAATATAAATTTGGTTGCAGAGATTTTTAGTGATTTTCTTCAAAAAAATCCAGTCGATGGCATTCTCTATCATGATGATATTACCCTTAGTGACTATGAAGATAATTCTGCTGCTGCACAAAAAATGTATACGGCATGGGGCTTCAAAGATCTCTCCGTATTACGCAATCCAAATCATCCCCAACAATTTAAATTTGCCCAGCATAAAACCGCTTATCTCGATCAGTTTGCAGCAGGAATCAGTCAGATTTTAAAAAAACAAAAGCCGAATTTACTGACAGCACGCAACATGTATGCGCCTGTGGTACTCAATCCGAAAAGTGAACAATGGTTTAGTCAGTCGCAAACCAGTACCCTGCATCACTATGACTACAATGCCATCATGGCAATGCCCTATATGGAAGAAAGTTCCAACCATCGTCAGTTTTATTTAGACCTGATTGCTCAGGCAAAAAAATACGACCCAAACTTGGATCGTACTATTTTTGAACTTCAAGCCGTTAACTGGAAAAACAATCGTAAAATTTCCAGCAAAGAACTGGCAGAAACTATGCAGTTATTAAAGCAACACGGCGTCAAGCATTTTGGCTATTATCCAGATGATTTTGTGCAGCAACATCCACGTGCATCGACCTTGAATTCGGCATTTTCACTGGATCATTCAGATCATACGCCCGAAGGTCACCCTCTTCACTATAATGCAAAGTAATGTGCTCGGCTTGTTGCAAGCGCTTAATGTCTAGCTCACTGACCTTAAAACTATTTGCAAGGTCTGCAGCCATGACACTGCTTGGAAACAATCGCTTTTCGTTATTATGGAAACGATACCAATTATAACTTGCCCACAGAAACAAACACAAAATCAAGATACTAATAAGCCCAGCCAAATGGATCAAATTCAAAGGTTTTTTAGGCGCAGCTGCTACAACCAATTGCTCATAGGCCAAGTTTCCTTCAAACCACCAAAACAGGAGGGTGAGCAGCGGCAGAAACAGCCACATCCACATCATCCACCCCAATGCCAATAAGCTATAACCTGCCGTTTTATTTCGAACATATTCAGGCCTATCAATATAGGTCGGAATATCAAGTTTCGTATCATCCGTGATGATTTTAAATGCTTCATTCTTTTGCATCGTTTATCTCCCCTCTAAAGCCACGGTCTGGACTCACCCAACGAGCACGCTTTTGCGTTTTCAATAAGGTTTTAGGAACTGAAACAACGGTCGTCATCATGGTTAAGAGCCAAAAGAACAAGGGATACCAGATGACCCAAAAATAATTTCTTAACATTCGTCCACGATCATAGCGGCTATCGATCATCAGACTAACAAAAAACTGGATTAAACACGTTAGACCTAAGATCACCCCATACCACTGCGGGACAAAGGACTGAATCGCCCATTCACCTGGGAGCGGAAAAAACAATCCATAGAGGTAAAGGAGAATAATCCCAAACATCACATAAGCCCACATTACACTGATTATAGACTCAATTACGACAGGCCACATACGTCTTAAATGCCACTTGAACATTTGTGGGATATAGGCCAATAATACTTCGATCCCACCTTGCGCCCAACGCAAACGCTGTTTCCACAAACCCTTGAAGGTTTCTGGCATATAGATATAGCCCAAAGCATTCGGTACATAGTGCAGATCCCAATGGTCAAATTGCAAACGCCATGACACATCAATATCTTCTGTAATCATATCGTCACGCCAATAACCAATGCGGTCTAAAGCGGTTTTACGAAAGGCAACCAGTACTCCTGAAACAGTAAAAATACGCCCATAGGTGCGCTGCGCACGTTTAATTAAGCCAATAATAGATGAAAACTCACCCACCTGAATTTTGCCTAAAATACTGGAACGGTTAATGATTCTTGGGTTCCCTGTGACCGCACCCACCCGCGGGAAGCGTGTTAAGTGGTGCATCATCCACAGCACAGCATGCGGATGGAGTAATGCATCACCATCAATACACACCAAATATTCATGTTGGCTAACCATAGCTCCTGCTCTTAGTGCATAAGCCTTGCCTTGGTTTTCAGCCAGATGTACCACACGTAAACGTGGATACACTTGTTGTAATTCATCGAGTATTTGAGCCGTTTTATCACTACTTCCATCATTAATCGCAATCACCTCAAAGTCAGGGTATTGCGTTTGCATCGCATATTTGATGGTTTCACGTACCTGCTCTTCTTCATTAAAACAAGGAATCAAAATACTACATGCATGCTCACTCGGCTGAGGAATCTTATTTTGTTTATATTCACGTTTTAGATAAAACCATATACCACCTGCAATCCATAACCAAGCCATAAAGAGTGGATATAAGAATGCAAAACCAAAAAAATAATCATTGAAACTTAAATTAGATAACCATTGCATTATTTATTCTCCAAAACTTTTTGAGCAAATGGATCGCGGTAATTCAATGGGCCACTATTTAGGCTCAGCTCTGGGTAGAGATTCTGATGAATCACCTTTGCTTGGTTAAAACTGTAATTATTCACACCTACTTTTTGAATCGCTAAACTTCTTAGTTGTTGATAATCCTTTTTCAATTGTTTAGCTTGTTGTTTTGTTAATTGTGCGGGCACATTAAAGCTGGCAATTAAGTACTGCTGCTCTTTATCATTAAAGGTTTTAAGTTGCTCAACAAAGGCTTTAAAAACCTCAGGTTGCTGAAGGGGATCTAATTCCACATACAGAAAATCTGCATAGTCTAGAGTATAGTCAAGTAACGGTTTTAAACCTGAAAGTTGGGTTTGATCTAACTTAAACTTTAATGCAGTTTGGTTGTTAATACTGATGTTAGCGTAATATTCAGCCTGAGCTTTGAGCCGCTCTTTAATTTTAAAAACGCGTTCCACTTGAGCTTCGCACGCAGCATCCCATTTCTGTTGCTGTACCGCACAATCTAACATTGACCCAGTATCCAGCATTAAACCTTCTATAGAAGTGTTGCTTTTCACCAAATCAGCAGTTAAAGCAGTCAAGTCTAGATTTTGCTCGGTCTCTAAACTCAATGGAAGTTCTGCATAAATACGATTATTAATTCGAGTACGAGACTGCCAACTCACTCGGTTCAACATATCTTGCCGCATTTTGAGCTGACGATTTGGGAAATAGGCGACATCGATTTTTCCATCCCCATCACTATCCGACACCGCTTTAAGAATCAGCGTACTGGTTTTTAGCCCATCAACAGCGTCGAGAAATTGCCCGAGCTTCTGATTAAATTGCTCATTATTAACTGATTGCATTTCAGCCAAATCAAAGCGTAACAAACTCTTGCGCTGTTTATAGGGTGCACGTACATCGTTTAAAAATTCCAACATTTCCTGATTAATCATTTCAGGAGTTGGATTATCCATAATCAAGGCACGTTGATAAGTTTTCACCGAATCAGCTAACGGCGCCGTACTACCCAAACTAAAAGACATTGGAAAACCAGCTTTGGCAGCCAATTCTTCACTTTCAGTCGTCACCGCACCATACGGCCAAAAGATGGCTTTACTATTAATACCTAATTCAGTGTCTAAGATTTGCTTCGATTTTTTTAAATCCGCAATCACCCGATTTTGATATTCTTCCTCTGTCTCATAGCGTTTCTGCTTCTCAAGATATTCACGAGTAATCGCAGCAGGTTGCATATTTTGTTGTGGATTCGCCAAAATCCCACGGTGCATATTGTCAGAGTGAGAGACAAATTCAGCATAACCCGATGCCACCATTTCACGCATCTGCGGCCATGTCATTAAGTTGTCCTTACCGTACGCTTCATAGGCATCTTTGGTATTACCATTAATCCAGCTGGTCGGAATAGCAAAAACGGCTGGAGTTTTATATTGCTTTAACAGTGGGAAAACGCGGTTATAGCTACTTAAAGCACCATCATCAAACGTTAAAAGTAGGGCTTTGTTAGGTAATGTTTTTTTACCTTGACGTGCCAACCAAACGTCTTCCAAACGAATCGGATGCCATCCTTCGCGCTGAATCCACTCCAAATACTGCGCCAGATTTTTGGTGCTAATCGCATAGAGATCGCGGTCTCCTTGTTTTGCAACATCATCCCGTACATCATGGAAAGTTAAGGTCACAAATTGATTATCTTGTAATTTAATTTGTCTTGGTTTTGGTAATTCCGCATGAGAAAGCAGTGGTACGCCTGCTGTACCGACTAAACTCAACGCCATTAAAATATGAGTCAATGTTTTCATTAGAAGCGCCCCTCAAAACCGATGACACCGTAAGTTCGTTCCTCCGAGTCGCCATCATATGGATGTACACCCCAACCAATGCCGTAGTTCAACTTCCATGTTCTCGAGAGCTGCCAGTCATGTTGGTAATAGAAGTTATAAATCGCTTTTGCTGAAAAATCCGTCTGTTTATATGTCCCCACACTGGCTTCAAAGTGCTGGCTAAAATGACGATCATAATTACGCCATGTCATCCAATCATGAGCTAAAGCCACTTCTAAACTATAGTTGGATTCAGGGTTAAAATAATCTGCTTCGATATCATCATTTTTTCCGTAGTAACCACGTAAGGTGGCTTGCGTAATATGATGCGGCGCTTGGAAAATCTGCTGCATAAAATACGCGGCAGCTTCTTGACGCGTATTACCATCATCGATATCGGTCAGCTGATAAGTTGCTCCTGCTTTTCGCGACTCATTTTGTTGCCAATCCACACCAACAGCATAAGATTCACCTTCAAAACCACGATCAAGTGCTTGTAATGGAATATCTGCTTGACTGTTATAGCCTAAATGATAGTTCCAGTGATCATTAAGCCAGTGTGACCATTCCAATTCAGCGCCAACACGATCACCATCAGTAGCTTGGGATAATGCAATACTGGCATGTTTACGATTCGACGCCCACTCAAGACCTAGCCCAATACGGTTATCATCCACTTCACCATCCTCAAAGTCAGACCACCGGTAATCATGTGTAGCATAAGCACGGTAATTGTCGTAAAACCATGGACTGTTTAGACGTGTTTCATGGTCGCGCTCACGAGAACCCTTTAGCTGTCCCAGCAAGTCGCGACTATCTGATTTACTTCTTGAAATGGTAGTTTGGTGTTGAATGGTCGCTCGATTACGGTCATTTAACTCCTTCTGACTGAGCTTTACACCAGTATCCAACGGTGCTCGTTGTTGCAAATCTGCAGTTTGCGCTTTCCATGCTTGGATATTGCCTAGAGCTTGGCTATTTTGCATATGGTTAATACGCGTTGCCTGATCTATTGGCTCCACCCCATTCAGTTGAGATAAATTGCTCTCCGACAGCTCTGGTTTTTCACGCCAACGCTGAATCAGGGCTAAATTATTTTGATAACTAGGGTTGTTCGGAGCCTGCGCAAGCAGTTGCTCAAAGTATTGTTCAGCTTTGGCATGCTCATTGCGATAAGCATAATTCAATCCTTTTAATGCCAGATATTCAAAACGATCATCGTGCGTTGCTTTATTTACCCCTTTTGCCTGACTATAAATAAAAGTCGGCAATAAATGATCCATCTGCACAATCAACTGATCTGCTTGCTTAAATTTTTCCTGTTCAACAAGTGAATAATACAAGCCTGCATAAACATCATAATTGGGATAATTTTTTTCCAACAATAAGCTTCGATAATAAATTTCAGCTTGCTGCGGTTGACGTAAACGCAGATAACTGTCTGCCGCAGCATGACGGACATAGGTAGGCATCTCTAAAATAGGGATATTCACTTTCTGTAATGTCGCCAAGGTTTGTTTGGATGCCTGGCGTGCATTTAGCGCATAACTATAGTCATAATAAAACTTACGACGAATCGCTTGATCCTCTGGAAGTTCAGCCTCATAACGCTGCATATCCGCAATGACCTGATCGAGCTTGTTATAGGCCAGCATACCCTGATCACGATAGGTCAACATACGCTGCGACTGAATCGCATTTTGTATCCGCTGAGAAAACTCATTGAGTTTTATACTATGCTGTAGATTAGGGCGTGACTTATTGAGTCGATGTGTTTGAATATATTGCTCTGCTTCTGCATAGTCACTATTGACCATCAACGCTAAAACATATTGCTCTTGTATATCAGGGTTGGTCTCTTGCTTGCTTAATGCATATTTGGCCGTTTCCAGTGCTTCCACAGGCATATTCAAAACACGGTAGGCATACGACATTTGTGCTAAGTAGTCTGGACTGAGTTGCTCCTTGTTAATTTGCGCTAGTTTCTGCTTTGCCTGAGCAGATTGACCTGCCTCCGCACTTAACACCCCATCCCACACCAACCATTCCTGCTGTTGACTCTGTTGATAAAAAGTTTCTGCCCACTTTGCAGCAGATTGAAACTGCTTTAAGTCCCGCTGTCCCTTTACGACACTTAGCCATGCGTAGTTGGGAAAATCCTGAACTTGAATATTCTGTAAATAGCCCAAATCAGCCAATGTTAGCTTTTGATGTGCTTGTGTACTTACGATGTAATCAGCGATAAGCTTTTGATTTTGTGGTTGTTGATTTAAAAGAGTCCGTAATTGTTCTAGGCCTTGTTCAACCTGTCCCGATCGAATCAGAACAACCCCTTGTTCCCTGAGTTGATCAATATTGTCTGCGGCTTGTAAATGCGTGATGGGTGAAGTACTGGCTAAAATACAAATCGCCCAAATGGATTTTTTATAATTCATATTCATTTCACACTATGCTGGTAAATATCACCACACAATTTAATTATGCTTATTAATTATGTGTCTTTAGATCCAGTATATTTTATCAAATGCATAAAATGTAAACTGTTTTGTAAATAAATTGTGATATAAAGCTCAATTTTTACATGGTGTTAAGCCCTATTTTAAGTTTAAAAAAAATCCCCTAAATAGGGGATTTTTCCAAATGTTAAAAGTTAAGCGAGACCTTTGTCCTTTAAAAGTTGGAACATCGTTGAACCCAGTTCTGCTGGGCTACGCGTATACGCCATCCCCGCTTTTTCAAATGCTGCAAACTTTTCTTCCGCAGTCCCTTTACCACCAGAAATAATCGCTCCTGCATGCCCCATACGCTTGCCTTTCGGTGCTGTTACACCGGCAATATAACCCACCACAGGTTTAGTCACATGCGATTGAATATATTCCGCGGCTTCTTCTTCAGCCGTACCACCAATCTCACCAATCATGATAATCGCTTCAGTTTGCGGATCTTCTTGGAACAGTTTCAAACAATCAATTTGGTTCATGCCCGGAATTGGATCACCACCAATACCAATACAGGTGGATTGACCTAAACCAAGCTTAGTCGTTTGCGCAACCGCTTCATACGTCAATGTACCAGAGCGAGAGATAATTCCGATTTTACCTGGTTGATGAATATGACCTGGCATAATCCCGATCTTACATTCACCGGGAGTAATAATACCCGGACAGTTTGGACCAATTAAACGCGTGCCATTGCCATTGGTTTCAAGATAACGCTTAGCTTTGAGCATGTCTAAAGTTGGCACACCTTCTGTGATGACCACAATCAGTCCAACACCTGAATCCACTGCTTCAATAATTGAATCTAATACAAACGGTGCTGGCACATAAATCACAGTCGCATCTGCGCCTGTGCCTACAACGGCATCTTTCATGGTGTTAAATACAGGTAAATCTAGATGGGTTGTGCCACCTTTACCAGGAGTTACCCCACCAACGACTTTGGTTCCATAATCTAGCGCTTGTGCTGAGTGGAATGTACCATTTTTGCCTGTAAAACCTTGTACCAATACTTTGGTGTCTTTATTAATTAATACGCTCATATTGATACTCCTTACGCTTTTACTGCAGCAACAATTTTTTCTGCGGCATCCGACAAGCCATTTGCAGAAATAAGTTTTAAACCTGATTCATCAAGTAATTTGGCACCCAATTCAGCATTGTTCCCTTCTAAACGAACAACCACAGGTACGGTCACATTTACTTCTTGAACCGCTGCAATAATTGCTTCAGCAATCATGTCACAACGTACAATTCCACCGAAGATATTAATCAATACCCCTTGTACAGAGGTATCTGCCAGAATAATTTTAAACGCTTCAATCACACGGTCTTTGGTTGCACCACCGCCGACATCAAGGAAGTTCGCAGGTTGGCCGCCATAGAGTTTAATAATATCCATGGTTGCCATCGCAAGGCCCGCACCATTGACCATACAGCCAATGTTGCCTTCAAGCGCGACGTAGTTGAGGTCAAATTCAGACGCTTTTAACTCACGTTCATTTTCCTGTGACTTATCGCGCAGCGCAGCAATTTCTGGTAAACGGTACAGCGCGTTTGAGTCAATCCCCACTTTGGCATCGACACATAGGATGTCACCATTTTCACGCACAGATAGTGGGTTAATCTCAAATAAAGCAAAGTCATTCTCGATGAATGCTTGATACGCAGCAGACATCACTTTCACAAATTGATTCACTTGACCATCTTTAAGGTTCAACTTAAATGCAACTTCGCGTGCTTGAAATGGCAATAAGCCAACCAAAGGATCGACTTCAACTTTGATAATTTTTTCAGGGGTTTCTTCAGCAACCTTTTCAATTTCAACGCCACCTTCGGTCGAAGCCATAAAGGTCACACGACGGCTTGAGCGGTCAACCACTGCACCTAAATACAGCTCACGCTCTACAGGATAAACATCTTCCGCGACAAGTACGCTATTTACAGGTTGGCCATGGCTATCGGTTTGATAGGTAACAAGGTTGGTCCCGATGATGCTTTTTGCATATTCAGCAGCTTCCGTTGCTGACTTTACAACTTTTACGCCACCCGCCTTACCACGACCACCCGCATGCACTTGGGCTTTCATGACAGCAAATTTTCCGCCTATTTGATCAAAGGCTTTTACTGCTTCGTCTGGAGTGGTGGCAAGTACGCCCTCTTGGACAGGCATACCATATTTTTTTAATAGCGCTTTAGCTTGATATTCATGTAAATTCATCGACTAACCTTTTTATTACTGCTTATTTACTTTTTGTTGCACCGAAACTGTTTACTATCACAGTAACCATTTTGGATTTTTAAAACTTCTTGTCTTTATTTTTAGATGATTCTTCATGAGAAGACAACACCTGAAACAAAAAAGAGCGACCGTAGTCGCTCTTTTCGTTGTCTTATTTGCGTTTACGCTGAATTGCGTGAATCGCTCGACCATCCACTGCAAGTGCAGCTTCATGCACAACTTCAGAGAAAGTTGGATGACCAAATGTCATCAATTGAAGATCTTCAACACTTGATACAAATTCAAGTGCAATCATACCTTGATGAACGATATCAGACGCTGCTGGTCCAATCACGTGCATACCCAGTAAACGATCTGTTTTTGCATCTGCAACGAACTTCACGAAACCTGCATTTTCACCAGCAGCCATTGCACGACCATTTGCAGCGAAACCGAATTGACCCGTTTTTACTTCATGGCCTTTTTCTTTCGCTTGCTCTTCTGTTAAACCTACCCACGCCGCTTCTGGGTGTGTATAGATTACAGAAATGATTGTGTCATAGTTCACTTGAGCTGCATGACCGTGAATACGTTCAACAGCCATTACGCCTTCTTCCATTGCTTTATGCGCAAGCATTGGACCACGTACCAAGTCACCAATTGCATATACGCCGTCAACAGAAGTTGCACACCAATCGTTCACTTCAACTAAACCACGTTCAGTGAGTTTAATACCTGAATCATCAGCCAATAAACCTTCTGCATAAGCACGACGACCAACACAAACAATTAATTTATCGAAAGTTTGAGTTTTTTCTTCGCCACCTTGCGTGTACTTAACGGTTACTTCACGACCGTTAACTTCAGTACCTGCAACTTTAGCGCCTACGCGAATGTCTAAACCTTGTTTAGTCAATAATTTTTGGTAATCTTTAGCCAATGCTTTATCAGCCATTGGTAAGAATGCATCCATTGCTTCAAATACAACAACTTCAGCACCTAAACGACGCCATACTGAACCAAGTTCTAAACCAATTACGCCAGCACCAATAACACCTAAACGCTGAGGAACTTCTTGGAATTCTAAAGCACCAGTTGAATCAACAATAATGTCTTGATCAACAGGAGCTACAGGAATATTTACAGGCACAGAACCAGATGCAAGAATCACATATTTTGGCTCTAAAATTTGAGTTTCACCTTCATGAGAAACAAACTCAACTTTTTTACCAGCAAGTAATTTACCAGTACCTTTTAACCATTCGATACCATTCCCTTTAAGAAGTCCGTCGATACCCATAGTTAATTGGTTTACGATTTTATCCTTACGATCAAGAAGTTTAGCCAAGTCAAACTTCACTTCACCTGTTGTAATACCGTGATCATCTAAATGATGAACTGTATCTTCGTAGCGGTGAGAAGAATCAAGTAAAGCTTTAGAAGGAATACAACCCACGTTTAAGCAAGTACCACCTAAAGATGGTTTGCCTTTGTGAATACGTTTTTCGATACAAGCAACTTTAAAACCTAATTGCGCTGCACGAATCGCTGCTTCATAGCCACCTGGGCCACCGCCAATTACAACAAGATCAAATTGTTGAGACATTTTTATCTCCAAAAATGGGCTTAGAGGATCGCTCTAAGCCCATGTTTTATTCTTTAGAATTAAAGGTCAAGGATCAATTTAGCTGGTTCTTCTAACAATTCTTTGATTGTTACCAAGAAACCAACTGCTTCTTTACCATCAATTAAACGGTGGTCATAAGAAAGCGCTAAATACATCATCGGTAAGATTTCTACTTGACCGTTTACAGCCATTGGACGCTCTTGGATTTTATGCATACCCAAAATCGCAGTTTGTGGTGTATTCAAAATCGGAGTCGACAACAATGAACCGAAAGTACCACCGTTAGTAATGGTGAATGTACCGCCAGTCATGTCTTCGATGCCCAATTTGCCATCACGTGCTTTGTAAGCAAAGTCACGGATACCATTTTCAACTTCAGCATAGTTCATGCGATCTGTATCACGAAGTACAGGTACAACTAGACCACGCTCAGAAGATACTGCTACACCGATGTCATAGTAACCGTGGTAAACAATGTCATCACCGTCAATTGAAGCATTAACTGCTGGGTAGCGTTTAAGCGCTTCAGTTGCCGCTTTAACAAAGAAAGACATAAAGCCAAGACGCGCACCGTGACGCTTCTCAAATGCGTCTTTGTATTGAGCACGCATTTCCATGATTGGCTTCATGTTCACTTCGTTAAACGTTGTCAACATTGCAGTTTCTTGCGTTGCAGCAAGTAGACGCTCAGCAACACGCTTACGAAGACGTGTCATAGGAACACGCTTTTCAACACGCTCACCCACAGCAACACTTAATGGTGCTGCAGCTGGAGCTGCTGGTTTAGTTTGGTGATTTGCTACATCTTCTTTTGTGATGCGACCACCACGACCTGTACCCGCAACATCAGCAGCTGGAATACCAGACTCAGTCAATGCCTTACGCACAGCAGGCGCTTGATCAGCAACTTGAGCACGTTCAACGACTGGTGCAGCACCCGCTTCAGTTTGAGTAACTGCTTGTTCTACTTTCGCTTCAGACTGAACTGCTTCAGTTTGCGCAGCGCCAGATACAGCACCTTCTTCAAACTGTGCAATCACTTCATTTGAAAGAACAGTGTCACCTTCACCTTTAATGATCGATGCAATTGTACCGTCAGCAGGAGCAACAACTTCTAAAACAACTTTATCTGTTTCAATATCACAGATCACTTCATCACGTGATACTGCTTCACCTGGTTGTTTGTGCCAAGTTGCGATTGTTCCGTCCGCAACTGACTCAGGGAATACCGGTGCTTTAATTTCGGTTGCCATTACTAAGAATCTCCTGTTATTCAGCTACGATCGCTAAAGCGTCATTTACGAGCTGAGCTTGTTGTTTTGCATGCAAATATGGTGAACCACAAGCCGGTGCAGCAGAAGCTTCACGACCTGCATAACTGATACGTACTGGTTTAGCCGACTTCATTACATCATCATATAAACGAGGGGCAATAAATAACCAAGCACCTTGGTTCTTCGGCTCTTCTTGCGTCCAAACAATGTCTTTCACATTTGGATATTGAGCAAGAACTTCAGCAATACGTTGTTCAGGGTATGGATACAATTGTTCAATACGAACGATTGCAGTGTTATTCAACTCTTGCTCACGACGTTTCTCAAGCAAGTCATAGTAAACCTTACCACCACAAAGCACTAAACGTGTTACGTCTGCTTTGTTGATGTTGTCGATTTCATCAATCACAGTTTGGAATGTACCATTTGCAAGTTCACTTAAAGTAGACGTTGCAAGCTTGTGACGAAGTAAAGACTTCGGTGACATGATGATCATTGGCTTACGAATTGGGCGAATCGCTTGACGACGTAAAGCATGGAAAATCTGTGCAGGCGTAGTCGGTGTCATCACTTGCATGTTGTCTTCAGCACATAGCTGCAAGAAACGCTCTAAACGTGCAGATGAGTGCTCTGGACCTTGACCTTCAAAACCGTGAGGAAGAAGTAAGGTTAAACCACACACACGCTCCCACTTGGTTTCACCTGATGCGATGAACTGATCGATTACCACCTGTGCACAGTTTGCGAAGTCACCAAATTGTGCTTCCCAAATGATCAAACTCTTAGGCAGAGTCGTTGCATAACCATACTCAAAACCTAACACCGCCATTTCAGACAACAATGAGTCATAAATAGCAGTACGTGGTTGATTTTCTTTGATATGGCAAAGTGGAATGTACGTTGAACCATCCACTTGGTTATGCAGTTTTGCATGACGGTGTGAGAAGGTACCACGACCAACGTCTTCACCAGTCAAACGAACCAAATAGCCATCATCTAAAATAGATGCATAAGCCAAAGTTTCTGCAGCACCCCAGTTCAATGGAATTTCGCCAGTTTGCATTTTTAAGCGATCATCAATCACTTTTGCAACTTGACGCTGCATCACGAAGCCTTCAGGAAGCTCGCGCATTTTGCGACCAAGCTCTTTTAAGCGATCCTCAGAACATGTTGTATCCCATACGTCTGTATAGTCATGTCCTAAGTACGGTGCCCAATCTACAAACATTTTTGTATTTGGTTCAAGTACCAATGCATTTGCAACGTGCTTACCTGCTTCTAAATCAGCACGGTAGTCTTCAACCATTTGATCTGCTTTAGCACGGTCTAATACGCTTTCTTGAACCAATTGGTCTGCATACAGCGCACGCGTTGTCGTTTTCTTGTTGATGACTTGATACATCATTGGCTGAGTTGCAGCTGGCTCGTCCGCTTCGTTGTGACCACGACGGCGGTAACAGAACATGTCAATGACAACGTCTTTACGGAAAGTATGACGGAAGTCATGTGCCAATTGCGCAACAAACAATACTGATTCAGGATCATCACCGTTCACATGGAAGATCGGTGCTTGGATCATTTTCGCGATGTCCGTACAGTATTCTGTAGAACGCGCATCACGTGGATCAGACGTTGTGAAACCGACTTGGTTATTCACCACAATATGAACCGTACCACCCACTGTATAGCCACGTGTTTGTGACATTTGGAAGGTTTCTTGGTTAACACCTTGACCTGCAAATGCAGCATCACCGTGAACAATTACTGGCAATACGTCATCGCCACCAATGTCTTTACGACGAACTTGACGTGCACGCACTGAACCTTCAACCACAGGGCCGACGATTTCTAAGTGAGACGGGTTAAACGCCAATGCCAAGTGAACTTCGCCACCTTGAGTCATTACGTTTGAAGAGAAACCTTGGTGGTACTTAACGTCACCAGAACCTTTTTTATGTAAGCTCTTACCTTCGAACTCACCAAATAGGTCTGCTGGGTTTTTACCCATGATGTTTACAAGAAGGTTCAAACGACCACGGTGTGGCATACCAATGACCACTTCTTTACAACCTACAGAACCTGCACGCTGAATTAAAGCATCAACCATTGGAATGAAAGATTCACCACCTTCCACGCCGAAACGTTTTGCACCAACGTATTTATTACCTAGGAATTTTTCTAGGCCTTCAGCCGCAGTTAAACGCTCTAATACGTGTTTTTTCTGTTCTGCAGTGAAGTTGAATTGACCACGTGCACCTTCAAGGCGTTGTTGAATCCAACGTTTTTCTTTGGTATCAACAATGTGCATGTATTCTGCACCAATTGAAGCACAGTACGTTGCTTCCATGGCTTGAACCATTTCACCTAAAGTTGCTTCGTCTTTACCAATCAAAAGATTACCTGTATTGAATACAGTGTCAAAATCAGATTGGGTTAAGCCATGTGCAGCAAGGTCAAGATCTGGCACGATTTCACGTTTTGCCAAACCTAAAGGATCAAGCTTCGCTTTTTGGTGACCGCGGTTACGGTACGCTGCGATCAGTTGTAGTACGCCAATTTGACGACGTTCATGTTCTGTACTAACAGAACTTTGTACCACTGCTTGAACACGACTTGAATTACGACCTAGTAATAAGAATTGCTCACGTACATTGCTGTGTGGTTGATCACCTTTCGGGTATTTATCGAAGTATGCACGCCAGTCAGCTTCTACTGAGTCTGGTGCAGCCAAGTACTGCTCATAAAGTTCTTCAATATACGCTGCACTATCAGCGGAAAGTTCAGTGTCAAGACGCAATGCGTCAGCAACTTCTTGCATTTGTGGACCCATTTCCTATTGCAAAAACATTTCAGGATGCTTTTTAAGCGAACCCATGATTAGTAATGTCAAATTGGTAACATGACATTAGTCCCCATAAGGCGGATGCCATGAGGCGTTATCACTACATTAGAATTACCCAATGTGACAATGAATCATAACGCCCTCAGCGGCATCATCACTCATTCATACCCGGCCAAAACCGAGCAATTTTTTGCAAATCGACTTAGAAAAAATAAGGCATTGCATTATTTTTTCTAAAGCGGCTAACCCTTCATTTATACTCGCTCTAATGCGGCTTAAATGTTGAATTAATGTACATATTTAGCGCGCATTTTTTAAATATAAACGTGCAAAAATTTTAACATACTCCCCATATTTCAATTGATTTTTTTGACACATACCTTTCATAAATTGGCGAAATACACATATCAAAATTTCATCTAATATATGGTGCTTTAAATAAAACCGAGTTTCAACGTAGACCAAAGTCTACTCCAAAAAACACATACGAAAAGAGAGCATCATCTTTCAATATGCCCTCCCCATCAACAACACCCATATTAACATCTTCATAACTTTTTTTGCAGACTCATACTTGCACTTATTTATGACATTTGTTTTAAATCGCCGCGCATTTCACCAATCTGGTGCAATTTCCACAAAAGCCACCTATCACAAACAAAAATAATGCCAACCTCACGCTTTCACTCAACTTTATTTTTTACAGCAAAAATCTCGCTATAAAATAAAAAAGCACACCCTAAAGGTGTGCTTTTTCTAACTGATAAATCAGCTTACAGATTAACCCGCAGCATCTAAAAGCATGTTACGGATGTGACCAATTGCTTTAGTTGGGTTCAAACCTTTAGGACACACTGATACACAGTTCATGATGCCTTTACAACGGAATAGCGAGAATGGGTCGTCTAGACGAGCCAAACGCTCTTGAGTTGCTGTATCACGAGAGTCGATGATAAAACGGTATGCATTCAACAACGCTGATGGACCCAAGAACTTGTCTGGGTTCCACCAGAATGATGGGCATGAAGTTGAACAACATGCACAAAGAATACATTCGTATAAACCATCTAGGTGTTCACGCTCTTCAGGAGACTGTAAACGCTCTTTTGGCGGCGCAGGTTGGTTGTTGATCAAGAATGGATGAATTTTGTTGTACTGATCGTAGAACTGATTCATATCCACAACTAAATCTTTAACCACAGGCAAACCAGGTAAAGGACGAACTGTAATCACTTCTGGTAAGTCGTTTAGGTTCCAAAGACACGCTAAACCATTTTTACCATTGATGTTCACACCATCCGAACCACAAATACCTTCACGGCATGAGCGACGGAATGTTAATGATTCATCCTGTACTTTCAATGCAAGAAGCGCATCAAGCAACATACGGTGCTTATCAGTCAATTCTAACTTGAAAGTTTGCATGTACGGCGCTGCATCCTTATCAGGATCGTAGCGGTAGATATTAAATGTACGAGTACCTCTACTCATCTTACTTCTCCCAATTAGAATGTACGTGGTTTAGGTGGAATTGCAGCAACAGATAATGGCTTGTAACGTACTGGCTTGTACTCAAGACGGTTATCGCTAGAGAACCATAATGTGTGCTTCATCCACTCATCATCACGACGACCATATGGGTATGCTGGATGATCAGGCGACTCTTCAAAGTCTACAACCGTATGCGCACCACGGCACTCTTTACGAGCTGCTGCTGAAATCAATGTCGCTTTAGCCACTTCATACAAGTTTTCAACTTCTAAAGCTTCTACACGCGCGGTGTTAAATACTTTAGATTTGTCTTTCAAGTGAATGTTACGTACACGTGGTTCAATCGCAAGAATCTGCTTCACACCTTCTTCAAGAAGTGCAGTTGTACGGAATACACCAGCATGGTCTTGAACGATGTCACGGATTGCATCTGCAACTTCTTGAGCATTTTCACCTGTAGATGAGTCATCTAACTTACGGATACGTGCAACAGTTTGCTCAAGTACAGTCGTAGGAAGCGGTTGGTATTCATCACCGTGATGTTTAGTCACATAGTCGATGATGTGCTCACCCGCAGCTTTCCCAAATACAACCAAGTCAAGTAATGAGTTCGTACCTAAACGGTTTGCACCATGTACAGACACGCAAGAACATTCACCAATTGCATAAAAGCCTTTAACAGGTTTCGTAAAGTTACGATCGCCCGCATTAGTCGAATAGATATCGCTATCTTTGTCATAATGTGCTGCAAATGCTTCAGTTTCAGAACCTTCAGGCACAACCACTTGACCGTGGATATTCGTTGGAATACCACCCATTTGGTAGTGAATTGTTGGTACAACTGGAATTGGCTCTTTCGTGATGTCAACGTTCGCGAATTTCTTACCAATCTCGAATACAGATGGAAGACGCTTCATGATCGTTTCAGCACCCAAGTGCGTCATATCAAGCAAGATGTAGTCTTTCTTCGGACCACAACCACGACCTTCTTTAATTTCTTGGTCCATAGAACGTGATACGAAGTCACGTGGCGCCAAGTCTTTTAAAGTAGGTGCATAGCGTTCCATGAACGGCTCACCTGCATCGTTACGAAGGATCGCACCTTCACCACGACAACCTTCAGTTAACAATACACCTGCACCAGCAACACCCGTTGGGTGGAACTGCCAGAATTCCATATCTTGCAATGGAATACCTGCACGCGCAGCCATACCAAGGCCGTCACCAGTGTTGATATAAGCATTGGTTGATGCACGGTAAACACGACCCGCACCGCCTGTAGCAAACAATGTCGCTTTGGCTTGGAATACTGCAATTTTACCCGTTTCTTGGTCAATTGCTGTTACACCAAGAACATCACCTGCTTCGTTACGAATCAGGTCAAGCGCGATCCATTCAACAAAGAATTGCGTACCCATTTTCACGTTGCTTTGATAAAGCGTGTGAAGAAGTGCGTGACCTGTACGGTCAGCAGCAGCACATGCACGTGGAACCGCTTTTTCACCGTAGTTTGCAGAGTGACCACCGAATGGACGTTGGTAAATCGTACCATCTGCGTTACGGTCAAATGGCATACCCAAGTGTTCTAGCTCATAAACCACTTGTGGCGCTTCACGCGTCATGAATTCAATCGCGTCTTGGTCGCCCAACCAGTCAGAACCTTTTACCGTGTCGTAAAAGTGGTAGTGCCAGTTATCTTCTTGCATGTTACCAAGAGATGCACCAATACCACCCTGCGCTGCAACTGTGTGCGAACGAGTTGGGAATACTTTAGTTAAAACAGCAACTTTCAAACCAGCTTGAGCAAGTTGGTAAGACGCGCGCATACCTGAACCACCACCACCAACGATGACAGCATCGAAAGTTTCGTGTGGAATATTTGTGTAATCTTCTTTAGGGGTTATAGCGCCCATGATCTATTCCTATCAATTCGCCCAAAAAATCTGGATTGCCCAGATCGCATATGCAAATACAGCAATAATTACTGCTGAAGTCAGTACAAGGCGTAAACCTGAAGCTGAAGGACCCATTTGACGAGTAGTCACATAATCCGTGAATACCTGCCACATACCAATCCAAGCATGTGCAACAAGAGATAAGACGGCCAATAAAGATAAAATCTTCATTGGAGCTGTCATCATAAAGCCGTACCACTGTTCATAGCTAAAACCGCCATTGCATAGGATCCAACCTAAAACAACAACTGTATAAACCGCTAATACGACAGCACTTACACGTTGGATAAACCAATCGCGAGAACCTGAACCCGTTAAACCAGTAGCACTTTTCATTAGATAACAATCCATACAAATGCCGCAACGATACCGATTGCAGACAAGATCAATGAAATAGTAGCTGCGATACGACCACTTTGCAGTTCTTCAGCAATACCGATATCTGCAAGTAAGTGCTTAACGCCCGCAATAAAGTGGAAAATTAAGCCGGCTACAAATACCCATACGACAAAACGCACAATGAAGCTATTAAAAATAGCCTGAACTTGAGCAAATCCTTCAGGCGAAGACAATGACTTGTCTAAGATCCATAGAAGTACCGGTACGAGTAAAAATACGATGACACCTGATAGACGGTGTAAGATTGATGCAATAGCCACAGGGGATTTTAAGTTTACTTCTAAAACTTGACCCATGGACAAATTGACAGGTCTGTTGCTTTTCACAGCGGGCATCCTGTAAGTAAAAACTCCATCCGGAGTTTGTTGGAATTAATTCGAAGGAAAGCTGGCATTGTTCAGCAGCTACTTTAAAACTCTAAATTAAATAGCGTTTGAACTTAAAACGACACTGAATTATAAGACGTGAACTATCAAAATACAAACAATGCCCTTGGCCTTTTTGCATAAAAATTCTTTAAATAAGAATCATTAACACATAGATAAATACCTTGCGCTACAATACTTTAGCTTCAAATCTCAGCTATATAGTTGGTTTTTATAAAATAAACACCAAATTCAAGCGCTAAAATTTATACAAAAACGGGAAAATTCGACTTTAGACTAATGATGCACAAAAAAGTCTTGTTTTAAAAACTGGGGAATTTCACTGCTTTATTTTAATCATTTTTTATTTATATATAAAATGTTCATTATTTTATTTTAATATAGTGGTATAAATATGCATGATGTTGGTGCAACAGATTAATCCCCTACAAGATTGAAATATCTCGTAATAAATTTTAATTAAAACAATTTTTTCACATCCGTATAAATAAAAAAAGTGACTTATATATCGTTTTAGAAATACCAAATAAGCTATTTTTTATACAATTAAATCATTTTTTATGAGTCACTTATTGTTTTTAACAATGACTACGAAAGCAGCATTTTCTTTTTAAAATGATGCGTAAGTTACGAGAATCATAATAAATGTAAATATATGACGACTTGAATTCTGTTTCTTTTCAAGCGCTTTTTTCAATATAAAACTGCTTACAATTGCGCCAGCAACATTTTTTATTTATGCACTTGCTCGTTGAATTAACTTATTATAGTGTGTCGGTGCTGTGATTTTATGCAAATTTTAATGGATTAAATCTTAACTATAACTTCGGAAGTCATCATTTTATCCATAAGTATAATTGACAAAATTTCAGCACTCTCTACTCTTAGAGCAAATTTTTAATCCGTCTGATTCGTGCATTAAAAGATGAGTATTTCGAGTCAGATAAATCATTCACCAGGACAGGAGATCTATTGAATGTCTGAAGCAACTGGCAAAAAAGCCGTTTTACAGCTTGATGGCAAAGAAATTGAATTACCAATTTACAGCGGCACATTGGGCCCAGATGTAATCGACGTTAAAGATGTATTGGCCGCAGGTCACTTCACTTTTGATCCTGGTTTTATGGCTACTGCTGCATGCGAGTCTAAAATCACTTTCATCGACGGTAACAAAGGTGTGCTTTTACACCGTGGCTACCCAATCGACCAGTTAGCAACTAAAGCTGACTACTTAGAAACTTGCTACTTACTTCTCAATGGCGAGCTTCCAACAGCTGAACAAAAAGAAGTATTTGATGCTAAAGTTCGTAACCACACTATGGTTCACGATCAAGTTAGCCGCTTCTTCAATGGTTTCCGTCGCGATGCTCACCCTATGGCGATCATGGTTGGTGTAGTTGGTGCGCTTTCTGCGTTCTATCACAACAACTTAGACATCGAAAATGTTGATCACCGTGAAATTACAGCGATCCGCTTAATTGCTAAAGTACCTACTTTGGCTGCGTGGAGCTACAAGTACACTGTTGGTCAACCATTTGTTTACCCACGTAACGACTTAAGCTACGCTGAAAACTTCTTGTACATGATGTTTGCTACTCCAGCAGACCGTGATTACAAAGTAGATCCTATCCTTGCTAAAGCAATGGACCGTATCTTCACGCTTCACGCAGACCATGAACAAAATGCTTCTACGTCTACAGTACGTTTAGCTGGTTCTACTGGCGCAAACCCATATGCATGTATCGCTGCGGGTATCTCTGCACTTTGGGGCCCTGCTCACGGCGGCGCAAACGAAGCTGTTCTTAAGATGCTTGATGAAATCGGCACTGTAGAGAACGTTGCTGACTTCATGGAAAAAGTGAAAACTAAAGAAGTTAAACTCATGGGCTTCGGTCACCGTGTGTACAAAAACTTCGATCCACGTGCGAAAGTAATGAAAGAAACTTGCGACGAAGTTCTTGGTGCGCTTGGCATCAATGATCCACAGCTTGCTCTTGCTATGGAACTTGAACGTATCGCGCTTTCTGATGAATACTTCATCAAACGTAACTTATACCCGAACGTAGACTTTTACTCAGGTATCATCCTTAAAGCGATTGGTATCCCGACGGAAATGTTTACAGTGATCTTCGCGCTTGCACGTACTGTTGGTTGGATCAGCCACTGGTTAGAAATGCACAGCGGTCCGTACAAGATCGGTCGCCCTCGTCAGCTTTACACTGGCGAAGTTCAACGCGACATCAACCGTTAATTCGGTCTGCGTTGATAGACAAAAAACCACCCGCATGGGTGGTTTTTTATATGTTGAATTTTAAATCAACAATTCACAAGTGACACAGTTTAAGCATTAAAAGGCCTAAACAAACTCAGGATTTTTTAATACTTAATGTAGCTACTTTAAGCTTCAACAACATCGTAGTGTTTTAGCTCAAGCGCAGATAAACGTTGCTTTAACTCGGCCAAGGACCACGGCCAAGCTGCGAAGTTACGCCCATTTCGATCTAAATAATAGCTTGAACAGCCACCTCGGTTAAATACTGTGGTTTTCAAATGCGTTTGTACTTTCGCATTGTGATACCGTAGAACATCTCGCTTCACCATCATACGTTTAAAGCCTTGCTGCTTCATTTTTAGTAAACCATCAACAATATACTGAATCTGCGCTTCAGCAATCCCAATAAAAGAGTCATAGACCAAGATATTTGGCCCCAATACCAAAAAGGCATTCGGCACATTTTCCAAACTTGTACCCAAGTACGCTTCTGGAGAACTGTCCCTCCAAAGGTCGGCCAATCGCTCACCTTGTGCATTCCATACGCGTTGTCCAATTGGAGGATGTGCCACTCCCCAGATAATGACATCGACCTCAAATCGTTCCCCATTTGCCGCAATGACACTCTGCCCATCAATCTCGACCAAACCTTGGGGTAACAGCGTGACATTGTCTTGTTACAGTGCTGGATAATAATTGTTGGCAAATAAAAGTCGCTTACAGCCGATCGAAAAGTTAGGCGTTACGGCTTTACGTAAGGAGTCATCCTGTATTTGCAATTTTAATAATTGACGGCTTAAAACATTGACTGGCTCAAGCAGTGACGGATGACGCAGCCCAAAGTTGATCGCATTTAAAATACTGGAAACACTCTTCCTCCAGCCTTGCTGAATCATCGGAAATTTGGCCACCAGCGACTTTACTGTAGCATTGAGCTGCATATCCGCTTTGGGCAAAACCCACGGCGCAGTCCGCTGAAATACGATCAACTCTTTCGCCAACGGCTGAATTTGTGGAATAAACTGAATGGCAGACGCACCTGTTCCAATCACTGCAACCCGCTTTCCCGTTAAGTCATAATCATGTTTCCAACGGGCTGAATGGAACATTTCTCCTTTAAATCCTTCTATCCCTTTAATGTTAGGTAAGGATGGTTCTGTAATCGGCCCTGTGCTAAAGATCACGGTTCGTGCTTGATATGCCCCCTGAGAAGTTTCGAGTTGCCAAATACTCGCCTCTTCATTCCACTTTGCACTGAGCAACTCATGCTGAAATCGGATTTTATCTTGCAATTCAAACTGCTCAACCACCTGTTCCAAGTAACTTAAAATTTCAGGTTGTTTCGCAAATAAATGACTCCATTGATGACTAGGCGCAAAGGAAAATGAATACAATGCCGAAGGTACATCACAGCCACAGCCACAGCCGGGGTAATTATTATCACGCCACGTACCACCAACTCTCTCTGCCTTTTCTAAAACTAGATAGTCCTGATAGCCGACTTGTTTCATTTTATAAGCCGCAGCAATGCCCGAAATCCCAGCCCCTACAACAATGGTATCGTAAGTATGTACAGCTTTAGGACGAAGCACAGCCTTTTTACGGGTCTGCTTAGGTTGAGCTTCCGTACTTTTTGGCGTCGTAGTTTGATCTCGCATTTGATCAGACGGCGCTTCCACATCTGCTTGTTCTGCCTCTAATTGAGTTTCCATATTCATTTTTCTCTATTTTTATTTTGTGATTTGATTAAACAGTGGATAACCCAAACCTAAAAGCTTGACGTATAAGCTTGGTGATGCGCGCTTCATCCACCAAAACAATTTGGCATCGGGTTGTGGAATGGTATAAAGCTTACCTGCATCTAAGCGATTTAATGTTTTTTTGACTACAGCATCACTGGTGGTAAACGCATGGTTCATCAGCAGTTTGTCAGCCAGTCCAGAATAGCGACTTGGCAAGCGACCATTCTTCATAATATTAGTGGGCACCAAGGTCGGACACAGCACATTGACTGCAATGTTATAAGCATGAAGCTCTGAAGCCAAGGTTTCTGATAGAGCCAAAACACTAGACTTGGTCACGTTGTACGCTGTCATCTCAGGGGCTGCGGTATAGCCCGCAGCCGATGCCACATTGATAATGGCACCAAAGCCTTGCTGTTTAAATTTGGGTACAAAGTAGTGGCAACCATGAATCACCCCCCACAGGTTGACATGCATACACCACCGCCAATCCTCGAGCGACACCTCATCAAACTTACCACCTAGCCCCACTCCCGCATTATTGATGAGCAAAGTAACAGGATGTCCCAAAAGCTGTTCCGCTTGCTCGGCCAAAGCGTGTACAGATTCTTTTAATCCAACATCACAATGCACGGCGTAGGCTAACGTAGATGTCATCGACTGAATCAAATCTACAGTCTCCTGTGCCGAGCTTAAGTCAATATCTGCACAGATGACATCACCACCACGTTTTGCCAGTTCCAGTGCAAAGCTACGACCAATTCCGCTACCTGCGCCCGTTACAACTGCGTAGGCCTTTTGACTTGGTTTATTTTTTTTACTCAACAGTCCCATGTCATAACCTCCTCTTTATGATTTCAGTACTGGAGTAAATTCTTTGGTGAAATAGGGGGTTAATATTCCTGTTTCAGGATGTAGTAAGCGCTCTTTGTAATAATCTAAAAATGCAGAGGTGTCATAGTCATTCGGGTGAAAGCTCGGACGTAAATAGTCAAAAATATGCATCCAACTACTGCCATAAACACCTCGTTTCAACCCAAACAAGAGGCTGAAACTGCGCGGCATATCCTTCCAATAACTGAGACTCACCAAATTAGACGGTTTTCGATAAAACGGGACAAAAACTGACGCCACGGAAATCAGCAGCAAAATGGTGATAAGGGCTGGAAAAAAGCCTGTAATACGTAAGGCATAGTTATTGGAAAGTGATTGAAACACATCATATGCAATGTCTTTGTGCTCAGATTCCTCTAGCATGTGCCACATCCAAATCGCCCGTTGCTTTTCGTCTTGAGAATCGAAAAAAATCTCTTCATGGTTCATCATGTATTCAGACAGCACTGCGGTAAAATGTTCAATGCCTGCCATCAAAGACAATTTCATCGGCTGCGGTAAGCGGTTAAAACCGTAGTCAAAAACGATTTCAGCTAAATAACGAAAAATACCAACGGGTAAATCAACCTGTTTAAAAGTATCGTTCAATTCTTCATGTAGCTTTGAATGCAGTGCCTCCTGTCCAATCAAAGACGTCACGCGTTGTTTTAATACAGGGTCTCTAAGGAAATCGCGGTGATAACGGGCGGTATCAATCACCAAGTCTTCACCATAGGTCAGAAAGATCGAGAGTGATGCAAAGTAAGCACTGGCCAACTCCGCATTTAGGTAGAATTTGGGATCAATTTTCTCAGCTTCAAAGTCAAATTTCATATGCCGAATCGGAATAATCGCAGACTGTTTTTCAGCATCGAATACGTTTCCTGCAAAAATTTGACTGGCTTTGCCTTTCAATGGAAGAGCGATACGCATAGGACATTCCTTCTTATTTTAGCTCATTTTTAGGCTCAATCTCACGATTTTCACCATCTCTTTGCATTCAAAATAAGAGGTCGCTTCCCCTATGCCACTGGCATTTTTCTTCAAATGATTTGCAATTTATGACTTTAAAATCTGTTGTCTAACAATCACTCCGCAGATTTATCTATCGAGGTCAGAACGAGGCTTTGTGTGACACAAATGGAATGCACTGCTCATAGGCTGAGCACTCTTCGCCATAGTGTTTTTTGAGAAAATAGTCTTGCACCATTTGCGCCTGTTGTTCGATGCCATAGCTTAAAAACTGCTTGCCTTGTTTTAATGCATAGCGGTATTGACGGTTAAAAAGCGCCTTACGGACTACAGCGAGTCCCTGCTGAATTTGCCAAACATGTGTTAGCTCATGAATCAACCAAGCTTGTTGATGAATGGATTGATCGGCAAAATTTTCGCACCAGTCTTTGATATTAAAATAGACATATCCATTCGGGCTAATCGCATAATGAGGCAGCACTGCCCGATGCGCGATAATTCGAACCGAATCCATGTTCAGACTGTTCCCAAAAATACTGCTGGCGAGCTTTTTCTCCGCTTCAGTCAAGGGCCTGTTTTTAAGTTCAAACTTTTGCTGTATTTTTTGTAAAAGCGGTTGAAACCACACAATCACACTCCATAAAGACATTAGAATAATTTGTTCTTTTTAAGGACATTTACGGATTTTTTTTAGAATATCCCTTAAAAAAAATCGCATTTCGTATATAGTATTCGCACTTATTATTGATTAATACTTCTATTTGTTTATCGTCACTTACACCACGTAGAACTTATAGCTATAACAAACTCAATCGTCGTGTATATCCCTATAGGTATAGGATTTAGTTGGAAATGAAAAGTTTTAAAATTGCACTTGCACAGTTCTCTCCGCACATTGGCAACCTTGAAGCAAATGCCCAAAAAATGTTGGAGCAGGCCAATGAAGCAAAAAAACAAAATGCTGATTTAATTATTTTTCCAGAACTTTCGAGCATTGGTTACCCAGCAGAAGATTTACTTCTACGTCCAAGCCTAACCAAACGCACGCAACAAGTTTTTGAACAACTTAAAACAGTAAAAGATATTGTGATGGTCTTTGGTTTTGTCAACCAAACCGAAGATGGTCAACGCTACAACGCCGCTGCGGTCATGAAAGATGGACAAGTTTTGGGTGTGTATAACAAACAAAACTTGCCAAACTATAGCGTATTTGATGAAAAGCGCTACTTCACCGAAGGGCATCAACACCTTGTTTTTGAATATTTAGGGCATAAGTTTGGTGTGTTGATTTGTGAAGATGTGTGGTCACTTTCAACAGTACAACAACTGGCACAGCTCAATGTAGAAACGGCTTTGGTCTTAAATGCTTCACCATATGAAGTCGGTAAGCCGCAGCACCGTGTTGAAACCATGTCTGCACTGGCGAAACAAATGAACCTCAACTTGGTTTATGCCAACCAAGTCGGCGGTCAAGACGACCTGATTTTTGATGGTACAAGCTTCGTGATCGCCAAAAATGGTTCGGTTGTACTTCAAGCTGAAAGCTTTAAAGAATCCCTGTATTTCGCTGAATACGAAGCAGAACAACAAGCCTTTAAGGCCAATGCGCTGCCGCCTGCTTTAGACACCATGGCAGAGATTTATCAAAGCTTAGTGATGGCGACTCGCGACTATGTACAGCGCTCAGGTTTCCCTGGGGTGATTTTGGGTTTATCAGGCGGGATCGACTCAGCTTTAACCCTTGCCATTGCAGCCGACGCGATTGGCGCCGACAAAGTCCAAGCCGTAATGATGCCATATACCTATACCGCCCAAATCAGTGTAGAAGATGCTGCTGAACAAGCGAAGAGTATGGGGGTGACTTTTGGGATTGCTGAAATCAACCCGATTGTGAACAGCTTTATGCAAACGCTTTATCCGTTCTTTGGCAACAGCCCTGCGGATGCAACTGAAGAAAACTTACAAGCGCGTGCCCGCGGTACACTGCTGATGGGTTTATCAAACAAATTTGGTAATTTAGTCCTGTCTACAGGCAATAAATCAGAATTGGCTGTGGGCTACTGCACGCTCTATGGTGACATGGTGGGTGGTTTTTCCGTACTAAAAGATGTGTATAAAACCATTGTGTTTGAACTTGCGAAATACCGAAACAGCATTTCAGACAAGCCTGTGATTCCTGAGCGTGTGATTACTCGCCCACCTTCAGCAGAGTTACGTCCAGATCAAAAGGACCAAGACTCTTTACCACCATATGATGTACTGGATGCCATTTTGTATGCTTATATTGAAGAAGATATGAGCCAAGATGACATCATTGCCAAAGGCTTTGATGCTGAAGTGGTTGCAAAAGTGATTCGTTTGGTCGATTTCAATGAATACAAACGTCGCCAAGGTGCAATTGGTCCGCGTATCAGCTCACGCGCATTTAGCCGTGAACGTCGTTACCCAATCATGAATGGCTGGAAAGCTGGCATATAAGCTGCTGTTCCAATAAAAAAGCCCAAACAGATGTTTGGGCTTTTTTATATCGACATATTCAAATCTATTTTTTACGCACAAAAAAAGAGACCAAGCTGAGAGCTTGGTCTTTAAAAATGGTGGCTATGACGAGACTTGAACTTGTGACCCCCGCATTATGAGTGCGGTGCTCTAACCAACTGAGCTACATAGCCGTAAACTGTGGGGGCATTATCTATACATATTAAACACCCGTCAAGCCCTACCCCATCCCAATGATCAGCATTTAAACAACTGATAATTAAATGTTTAAAATTAATACATATTTAGTAAAAAAACATAGGGCACAATAGCTAAATATATAAAGAAAATTATCCTTACTCAGATCAAATCCTTGCTTATTGCTACACTCATAACAGCACTAAATGCATGCCAACTCGTGAGTCCAGCCTTGGTCAATTATAATCACGCTCACATGGATGTTGCCAAATGAATCACCAATCAACACTTATAGAACATGCAACAAAAAACGATGCATGGCATAGCTCAGCAAGGCCCAACAACGCTTATATCATGTTCAAAAAGATCACCATATAAGCAACTTGAAATTGCAATGCTAAATGCTATGCGCAACTAAACTGAACAGAGAATAAAATTACAGGCTAAAAAATAAATTTTTGCAGAATAATGTACTGCCTATATGCAGATCCAAAATAGCTTCCAAGGATTAAAATTGCAGAAGTATCAACTCAATGTAAATAAAAAGAATCTCTTCGAATTATTGATTTCATCTCTACAATTCTGTAAAACAGCTCACTATTTAATAAAGTGATTAAAACTTGTTAATTACTGATTACTTTTAACATCAAAACCAATAATTTTATAACAGCATGAGTCATTATTTTGGATAATACAATTGAAAATGGTGTATCAACTGATACACAACCTTATATTGCAGGCTTTTGGCGTAGGAGCTTCGCATTTATCATTGATGCTTTGCTCATCGGTGCTTTCTGTAACATTATCTCTAGCCTATTAGGTAAATTTCCTTATGAATACCCTATACTCATAACATTAATTGGTTATCTTTTCGTTATTCTATACTTTACTTATTGCAACAGCGTTAACAATAATGGACAAACAATCGGCAAAATTATTCAATCCATTAAAGTCGTCAAACTAGATCAGCAGTATCTCAGCCTATCCGCCTCATTTTTACGCTCGGCAATTTTATATGCCCCTTTCTGCTTAATGTCTTTTACGCTACTTTTTCACCCAGTATTGAATAGCATCTTTACGATACTCTTAGGCAGCTTACTGATTTCTATAATTTATTTATATATTTTTAACCGGAAAAATCGCCGCTCTATTCACGACTATCTAGCCCACACAATTGTCATAAAAAATGGGGTTGAACCTAAGACTATTTCTACAACATGGAATGTACATTTTTACATCGCAACTATTTTAGTTTTCATTTTTTCAGGGTTACAAGTTTGGAACAGTATTACAAGTGACCAAAACTATATTCCTATTTCTTTACAAAAACTAAAATTTAAGGAATTAAGCCAATTTGATTATGGTTATCTCATCCTTCCTAAAAATGAGGAAGGTATAAATCCAACTCAACATTATTATTTAGCCACGATTACCGATCCTAATTTACTCAATAATCCAAGTTATGCTGAAGAATTTGCACAATATATTTTCAAATTAGAACCACGTCATCGTGCAAAAAATCTAGAAAATTATGTTCAACTCACCGCTCGCTATCAGTTTGGGTTAATTTCAAAAAAACGTTCTTCCACCTATTTAATTGAAACAGATGATCAGCAGAAAATTACTGCTCAGGAAGTTTCTTCACAACAACAAACGCAAATTGGAGGTGGGTATTAAGCCCAAAATAAGGACAAAAAAAGACCACGTTTTGGAACGTGGTCTATAAAAATGGTGGCTATGACGAGACTTGAACTTGTGACCCCCGCATTATGAGTGCGGTGCTCTAACCAACTGAGCTACATAGCCGTAAACTGTGCGCGCATTATGTGGTTTTCTCACCAGTACGTCAAGTACCTTGCGCGCTTAATTGATCAAAATTTGTTGAAGTGAGCCGATAAGCCGGGTTCTGTCGAGAACGATCATTCCTCTAGGCGTACAATCACTCATACGCTCAAGCGACCTACCCGGATCCAGCATGGGCCATGCCTAAAGGATCCCTATTTGGTCTTGCTTCCGGTGGGGTTTACCATGCCATGAACTGTTACCAGCCATGCGGTGCGCTCTTACCGCACCCTTTCACCCTTACCTCCGATTTCGATTGCTCGAAACCATAATGAAGGCGGTCTACTCTCTGCTGCACTTTCCGTCGGCTCACGCCGCCCAGGCGTTACCTGGCACCTTGCCCTATGAAGCCCGGACTTTCCTCCCCTGCTTCAATCACGGAGATCTCCACAGCAGCGATCGTCTGGCTCACTTCGAGGCGCATATTATCAAATCTTAGACTTAATTGCTTGCGCTTTTTTGAGCAATCAGCTTTTTATATTTATCCATGAGCTCATCCTCAGTTTCCGCATGATTAGGATCCAGCGGAATACAGTCCACTGGACAGAACAATTGACACTGGGGTTTATCATAATGTCCGATACACTCTGTGCATAAGTCTGGGTTGATTTCATAAATCAATTCCCCCATGAAAATGGCTTCATTGGGGCACACAGGTTCACAAACATCACAATTGATGCATTCATCGGTTATATATAAAGACACGCTACCAACCTTGTTGATGTTTACGTTCAAAAGCAGCGACTACAGCTTGCGGTACAAACTTTGTCACATCACCTTTTAAACGTGCTATTTCACGAATCAACGTCGATGAAATAAATGAATACTGCTCTGACGGCGTTAAAAATACTGCCTCAAAGTGTGAATCAAGTTGACGGTTCATGTTGGCTAACTGGAACTCGTATTCAAAGTCAGACACTGCACGCAATCCTCGCAGTACAGCCGTTGCTTTTTGTTCACGGAAGAAATTCACCAACAAACCATCAAAACCTACAAACTCAACATTATCAAGATGGCTTAATGATGCTTTGGCCAAGCTCACACGCTCTTCTAAACTAAAGAGAGGGTTTTTATGATGACCAATGGCAATGGCTACCACCACTTCATCAAACATACGTGATGCACGTGTAACCAAATCAATATGACCATTGGTAATTGGATCAAAAGTCCCCGGGTAAATGACGCGAGTTTTAGACATCCATTTTTACTCTGTTGATTTTGTAGAGCCATATTTTAGCAAAAACTTGTTTTATAGGTGAAGAAACTCCATAAATTTGAAAAAACTTCACCTTAACCCTGCTTTAAGGCACAATAGGTACATTGTTGGAAGTAATTGATTATGGCGAAAGCAACTGTAGTTAAAAAAAATACCAGCGGGACGATTGCACAGAATAAACGTGCACGTCACGACTATTTTATTGAAGAAAAATTTGAAGCTGGCCTGTCACTGCAAGGCTGGGAAGTAAAATCGTTACGTGCAGGTCGTATGACGCTGTCTGAGAGTTATATCACCTTTAAAAATGGTGAAGCTTTCCTGTTCGGTGCTCAGATTCAACCTTTACTCAGTGCATCTACGCACATTGTTCCTGAAGCGACCCGTACCCGTAAGTTACTGTTGAACCGTCGTGAACTGGATAAGCTACTCGGCGCAGTGAATCAAAAAGGTTATTCGTGTGTTCCGCTTGTTGCTTATTGGAAAGGACCACGTGCGAAATTAGAAATCGCTTTAGTGAAAGGTAAACAGCTGCATGACAAACGTGCCACGGAAAAAGACCGTGACTGGCAACGTGATAAAGCCCGTATTATGCATAAATAATAAAAAACCTCCCATGTGGAGGTTTTTTATTATTAGAACTGTTAATAGTCAGCTTTTAGCTCGACCAAATATTTTCCAAACTTTCGAGCAGTTTCCAAGTCACCTTCGGGTGGAGTTATTTCAATACTAGCGTTGTCTGACTGAGTCATCAAACCTAAAAAGCTCGACATCCGATTAATATCGTGTTGGCTACGTCCCGTCGGCATAAACGGTAAACCAGCCCATAACATACCATGCTGCATAGCAAATAAATTAATCTGCTGTAATACCGCCAGTTTATCGCCACTTAAGCCACCACCATTGGTAAAGCCTGCAGCCAGTTTTCCTTGCCAAGCCCGTGCTAACCAACGCTTAGAGGAATCTTCCATAAACTGCTTAAGCGCTGCGGTAAGACTGCCCATATACGTTGGGCAACCCATCACAATAATATCGGCCTGATCTAACAAGTCCCACTGCACTGCAGCAACAGAAATTAAATGCACATCAGCACCCGCCTGCTCTGCACCTTGTGCAATATACTGAGCGACTTTCGCCGTATGACCATAGGCGCTATGATAAACCACACACACATGAACAGGTGCAGCAGAAACAAGATCAGGTACAGACATGGAAACTTTTAAGACCAAAGAATTGAGTTAAGTTTAACACTTCCACTCGCTGAGTGGGGAGTAAGTACAAGGATTAAAACAGCCAAGCACTTCATCAAAAGCCAAAACTATTGCATAAACACAAAGGTCGCCATACGCCCAGTTTTGGCATGACGTCGATAAGAAAAGTACTCATTTGACTGGCTAAAGGAACACTGATCACCGCCAGAAACCACTTCAACCCCGTGCTGTTTTAAAATGAATTTTGCAATCGCATACAAGTCAGCATAATACTTTCCAGCTTGCTCACCTGTTTGAAATGCAGACTCAAGCTCAGCATACTTTGAACAAAAGGCTTCTTTTACTTCCGCCCCAATTTCAAAACAAGATTGGCTAATAGCTGCGCCCAACCAAGCCCATGTCGGCTGAGTGTTCATGCTGGCAATGGTATTTTCAATAATGCCATGCGCCAACCCACGCCAACCTGCATGCAAATTGGCCACCTCAGTTCCATCTGTATTACCTAAAACCACTGGCAAACAATCGGCTGTCATCATCATCAGGGCATGCTTCGGGCGCTGCGTCACCAAACCATCCCCTTCTTGAGCATCAAAGTCAATTTGCTCATTCACTACACGGCAAATGGTGCTGTGAGTTTGCATCATCCACGTGATTTTATCGACCCCATAGCCTGCAAACTCTTTGAGCAAGATCATGCGATGCTGTTGCACACGTGTAGCATCATCCTGTACATGCAAAGCCAAATTAAAGCCTTGTAGTTCAGATTGAGTGGTTTCTAAAGCACGATCATGATGCACACGGGTTTGCCCCACAAAAACACCTGCCGGAAGTCCTTGAACAAATTGCATATACTGTCCTTATGATGATTCATCTATAACTTAATAGGCTTTGTTTTCCGTACGAAGTACATCAACCAAGGTCGCCAAGTCTGCCGGCCACGGCGCTTTAAACAACATTTCATCACCTGTACGAGGGTGTTTCAAACCGAGCTCTGCTGCATGCAAGGCTTGGCGTCTGAAACCACGTAAAGTCTCATCTAAAAGTTCTGTTGCACCTGCGGGCACGCGTACACGTGGCATATACACAGGATCGCCAACTAAACCAAAACCAATATAACTAAAATGCACACGAATCTGATGCGTACGTCCAGTTTCAAGACGCGCTTGGATGCGGGTGAAATGTTGGAAGCGTTCTTTCACGTTGTAGTGTGTTACAGCATCTTTACCGCCCGGCAATACCGCCATTTTGACACGATCTACAGGGTGACGTTTAATCGGTTCATCCACCGTGCCACCCGCAATCACATTGCCATACACAATCAGGTCATAAACACGGTAAACCGTTTTTTTCGCCAATTGCTTACTAAGTGAAAATTGCGCTTCTAAATTTTTCGCAACGACCAACAAGCCTGACGTATCTTTATCAATACGATGTACCAAACCCGCACGGGTCAGTTCTGCCGATTTTGGATAGTGATGCAATAATGCATTTACCAACGTACCCGATGAATTGCCCGCACCTGGGTGAACCACCATCCCAACAGGTTTATTAACGACAATAATGTCCTCATCTTCATAGACAATATCCAGCGGAATGTCTTCAGGCAGACTACGAGTTTGGGCTTCTAACTCAACTTCAAGTCTTAACAGTTCAAATCCTTCACATTTATATTTGGGTTTGACACTGTTACCATTTACCAACAAATGGCCTTCTTTTAGCCACTGTTTGAGTTTTTCACGCGAAAAGTCGCTCCAAATCGTTGCTGCAACTTGGTCTATACGTTGTCCGAGATAAGTTTCATCCAATTGAAATTGCAACGATAAACGTGTTGCAGTAGAGCTTGAAGTATGGTTATCTGCATCCTCAGAATCTTCAAGTAAATTGAAATCGGTTTCAGGGAAATTTGGATCGGAAGATTGTGCTTGAGCCATTTGATCATTCAAATAAAAGTGATTTAATAGCGCAATTGTAGCTCATTGCCCGTATTAACAGAGGAATTTTTATGTCGCTACCACATTATAAAATGACAATGCTTGCTCTAACGATTGGCATTGCATCTGCAATGGTAGGCTGTAGCAGCAATCCCAAGAAAGAAGTGGTAGATACCGGTCCACAATCGAGTGAACAGGTTTATATTCAAAAAGCAGAAAAAGCACTGCAAAGTGGTCAATATACCGACGCTGCAAAACACTTAGAAGCATTAGATACCTATTACCCTACAGGTGAATATGCGCAACAAGCTCAACTAGAGCTGCTCTATGTGAAGTTTCAGCAGAAAGATTATGAAGGTGCGATTGCACTGGCTGATCGTTTCATTCGTTTGAACCCTCAGCATCCAAACGTGGACTATGCCTACTATGTCCGTGGCGTAGCCAATATGGAACAAAACTATGATGGTTTGATTCGTTATACTTCTTTAAAGCAAGCACATCGCGATGTGAGCTATCTTAAAGTGGCATATCAAAACTTCGTAGACTTTATTCGTCGTTACCCTTCAAGCACTTATGCGGTTGATGCCGCACAGCGCATGAAGTTTATCAGCAATGAGTTGGCTGAAAGCGAAATGAATGCGGCACGTTTTAATATCAAACGTAAAGCATGGGTCGCAGCACTAGAGCGTGCGCAATGGGTGATTGAACATTATCCACAAAGCCCTCAAGTGCCTGAAGCTTTAGCAACTGTTGCTTATTCGTATGACCAATTGGGCGACAAGCAAACTGCGCAACAATATACCGATGTCTTGAAACTAAATTATCCAAATTTAGTGAAATCGAATGGTGAAGTGAACTTACGCGCTGCACGTAAAGAAGCAAGTTGGGTCAACCGTGCGACTTTAGGTGTGTTTGGTCGCGAAGAACAAAACAGTTCTGAAGAAACAATCGAACAGCCGAAACAAACAACAGAGCGCAGCTTTACCAACCGTATCAGTTTCGGTCTACTCGATCGTCCTGAAACACAGCAAAACATCAATACTGAAACCGAATAATTCCTCTGAAATATTCGCTATTTTAGAAAGGGCAAGTTATCATACTTGCCCTTTTGTTTTGTGCGATTTCCGCTTGATCAAAACGCTTAAAAGGTATACAAAACAATCTAGATTCGATGGTTTTTTGCATTTTAAAACCTCCATCTCTGCTTCTTTTCACGGTTCAAAACATCAGCGACTGACGATTCGACATGGCTATTCCTCAACACACCATTGACCAAATTTTAGATCGGACCGACATTGTCGACCTGATTGGTCAACGTGTGAAACTTAAAAAGTCAGGTCGCACCTATTCAGGCTGTTGTCCGTTCCATCAAGAAAAATCACCATCTTTTCACGTGTATCGTGACAAACAGTATTTCCACTGTTTTGGTTGTCAGGCCAATGGTAATGCCATTCGTTTTTTAATGGACATCGACAGTCGTAGCTTTATTGATGTGATGAAGGATTTGTCGAGTCAAACAGGCATCGAACTTCCCAAAGACAACCGTGACTCAAAAAAACTGGTGTATAAGCGTGAAGCTAAACCTGTCCAAAAACCACAGGTCGATGCCACTGAAGCCAAGAAAACTGAGCCAGCTCTAGCACAACCTGAGTTTCAGATTGAGCATGATCCTTTTGCTGAATTTCAGTCCATGGACTACCAAGAAGGTTACGCTGATTTTGATACCTTCGAGGGCTTCAACACTGCCCCCGTTCAGGAAGGTAACTTATACGACCTGTTAGAAAATATTGCGCAATACTATGAGCAACAACTACCGCATAGTCGTGCTGCTCAGCAGTACTTTAAACAGCGTGGACTCAGCCGAGATACTATTGCATATTGGCGTTTAGGCTATGCACCTGAGGACTGGCAACACTTAGAAAAAGCCTTCCCGCAAGATATCGAAGGCTTAAAGCTGCTCGGACTGATTCGCACCAGTGACAATGGTCGTGACTTCGACTTACTGCGGGATCGCGTCATATTTCCGATTCGCGATGCCAAAGGTCGTGTCGTAGGTTTCGGTGGTCGTGCTCTAAATGACGAAATTAAACCCAAATACATCAATTCACCTGACTCTGAAGTATTTCATAAAAACCAATTGCTTTATGGTTTATATGAAGGCCGTAAACAAAAAGCCCTAGACTGGCTGATGGTCGAAGGCTATATGGATGTGATTGCGCTACAGCAGTATGGGATTGCAGGTGCCGTGGCGACCTTAGGAACTGCCAGTAATACCGAACATTTAAATATTCTGTTTAAGCAAAACAACCGGATTACCATTGCCTTTGATGGTGACGTGGCCGGACAAAAAGCGGCACGCCGTACTTTAGAAATTGCGTTACCTTTACTCAATGATGGTCGCGAGCTGAAGTTTTTTGTTTTACCGAATGATCATGACCCTGACTCACTGATTCGTCGTGAAGGTATTGAAAACTTTAATAAACTGCTCCAACAGGCCCCACTACTGTCAGACTTTGTCTTTGCACATCTGACGCAGAACCATGACATCAGTAGCCCTGAAGGTAAAAGTCAGGTCATGAGTGAGTTACGTCAACTGACGGACTTATTGCCCAAAACAGGCTCTTTCCGTTATTTGCTGAATCAATCCTTCAAAGAAAAACTCGGTTTTGGTCGTCGCTGGACACCTCAAGTCAGCAACGATGCCTCGTTGTCTTTTAATATTCGTACCAAAGATGAAGATTTCGCCCTCGCCGTACTGATCCATCATCCGTTTTTGTATATTCACTTTGAAACTCTACGCGCCTATCTACCTGAAGATGAACTTTTGGGACATGTGCTACAAGTCTTAGACAGCATCTTTGATGATTTGCCCGACGACCAAGAACTGGCGACCTATTATGTGCTGGGTGCGTGTAGCCGTTATGCCAACGCGATTGCCGATATTATGCAGCGTACCAATATTGAAGAACTAACTAAAACACCAGAACTGGCGGATAAACTGGCCAGTGAGTATGCCCTTTCGCTTGAAGAAAAATATTTAAAACTTAAACTTAAAGCCCCAAATTCATTAATTGAGACACGAAATTTAAAACATAAACTCTTTGAACTGACCAAAAAAATAGGCTTAAGACTGATTACTTAAACCTATTGCATTTTTTATCTGGGTTTACTTTTTAGTTTTACGACGTTTGTCAAAAGTCTCATTTAAACATATTTGCATTTGTTCAAAATGACTTGGATCTTCTGATTTGGCTGCTTCACGCAGCATAATCGAGGTCGGATGTAATAACTTCTGCGTCAAACGATGTGCAAACTCTTGCATCACCTGTTCCGCCTGTTCCCCTTTCTCAATTCGTGCCAGCGCTAGATCTAATTCTTCTTGTCTTAACTGTTCACCTTGCTGACGGTAAGCATGGATGGTTTCACCTGCCAGATTAACCTTCTGCTGGGTCACCAACTCCGTTGCTAGTTGGTTGACCATCACCTCTGCTTCAACCGCCGCCTGACGACGCTGAGCAAGGTTTTCATCAATCACCGACTGCAAGTCATCCACGCCATATAAATAGACGCCATCTAAGCTTTCCACTTTCGGGTCTATATCACGCGGAACAGCCAAATCCACCATCAACATTTGTTGATAACGACGCTTTTTTAAGGCCGCTTTGACATCTGGATAATGAATCACTTGATGTAAACTTCCCGTACAACTGGAAATGACATCTGCACGTGCTAAGTTACTGGCCAACTGATCAAACTCAATGATTTCAACATCTACACGATGGGCTATTTCTTGAGCCAAAGTTTCAGCCCGTTCACGAGTACGGTTACAAATGAGGATTTTTGCGACTCCCATTTCAGCCAAATGCTTCGCCACCAAGCTATTCATTTCGCCCGCAGCGACCACCATGACCGTCAACTTTTCAGGCTTACTAAACACTTGTAATGCCAACTGGGCCACCGCGTAGCCCATCGATACGGCATGACTACCCACAGCCGTTTCAGAGCGGACGCGTTTCGCCGCATAGAAGGCATATTCAAAAATTCGGTTTAAATGAGGAGAAACAGTATGAGCCGTCTTCGCTAGAGATAGTGCAGATTTAACCTGCCCCAAAATTTGCGGTTCACCAAGCATGAGTGAATCTAAACCGCTTGCAACACGCATCAAGTGAGTGACAGCCTGCGCATTTTCATAACGGTATACATGATTCAACAATTGTTTAACATCTATGCCATTTGCTTGGGCGAGCCAGTTCAATACCATATCTGAGTTTTCAGACATGGCATACACTTCTGTTCTGTTACACGTAGACACCACTACCATTTCATTTAAGTCTTGGTTTTGGCCTTGTTGCTCAAGCAGTTGCGTTAACTTTTCAGGGTTAAATGCAATTTGCTCACGCAATTCTACGGAGGCGGTTTGATGGTTGACACCCAATGCAAAGAAAGACATATCAGATCATCATTTCGCTAAATTTATGCTATTGTGCAATAACGGTGTCATAAAAAGCATTACTTGGATCAAGAAAAATTGCGTCAAACACATTGCCGACTGAGCGGCGCGAGAATTAAGCAATATTCTACCACATTCTTACTCGTCGGTAGCATGGCATCTAGTGCTCATCTTAGAGCAGCTGGAGATTTTTCGCTATCTAATTATGATGCAATTCAACAAAGTATGATTGCCGAATTTGCACTGGCTTACCAAGACAGTGCAACTGCCCTACACAACTATACTGTGTTGGCGATTAAAAGTAATTCCACCACTATTAAACAGCGCGCTTTAAATATTGCTCTTGAACAAAATGACTTGCATGCCGCACTCGATATTGCAACGCATTGGGTGGTGCAAGAGCCCACCGATGTTCCAGCCTTATTTTATTTGTCTCACATTGCACTCAAAGCGCATGAATATGAACTTGCGGCTGAAACGCTCGACAAAATTCTCAATATTGATGCCAATGCTGATTTAGAGCAAATCCTTGCGGGGATTGCCCCTGAAGAACCTGAAGATCAAGAAATTCTCATTCAAGCGCTACGATCGAGTAAAGAGCGGAACAATCCCTCTATTTTGGCATTGATTGCAGGTTTAGAAGCGCAAAATGGACAGCTTGAGCAAGCCCTAATCACCATCAATAAAGCCCTAAAAAAGTGTGGAAAAGTCACAGGCTACATCCTGATGAAAGCCAACTTACTCAGCGCACTCGGTCAAGAGGAAGAAACCCGTAATTGGTATGCAAAATCGAGTCGTAAACACCGCGACAATGTCGATGTCCGTTTAGCCGAAGCCAAATATCTGATTAAAATTAATGCGTCAAATGAAGCCTTAACCAAGCTTGAGAGCCTGATTAAAAAATGGCCTGAACAAGAAGAAGCCTTGTTTATTGCGGGATTAACCAGTATTGACTTAAAGAAGTACGAAAAAGCGGAAAAATATCTGGTTGAACTACGTAATTCGGCCGAATATCAAAATGAAGCCTATTACTATCTTGCGGTGAATGCTGAACGAAAACAGCATTTTGAAACAGCCAAGGCCTACTATCGTCTGGTCGATGGTAGCTTGTATACCGTATCGCGTCGCAGCCTCATCAGTATCTATACCCAGCAAAACAAACCCAATGATGCTTTGCGCTTTTTAACCCAAGAACGGGTGAACTATCCACAACATGCAAGCTTTTTGTATCAGGCGCAAGCCGATATCTTAAAGCGCATGAATAACAAAGCTGCAGCCATGCGACTGTTAGATGAGGCGATTAAAAACTTACCGGATGATCCTGAACTGATCTATTCTGAAGTGCTAATGTTGGATCCACATACGGATAAAGACAAACTAGAGAAGTTGCTGAATCAACTGTTAAGTATCGAGCCCAATAGCCCAACCTATCTCAATGCTTATGCATATACTTTAGCCTTGCAAAACAGACGCTTAGATGATGCACGTAGATTTGTTGAACATGCTTTAGAATATGCCCCTGAACAAGCCTCCATCTTAGACACCTTGGGCTTTATTTGTTACTTACAAAATGACTTTAGCACGTCAGCCAAAGTCTTAGAAAAAGCCTACCTCATCAGTGGTAGTGTCAATATTGGCGTGCGTTATGCGCGTTCAGTTTATATGCTCGGTGATCTGCAAAAATTCTCCACTGTGTTACAACAACTCAAACAAAAACACCCAAATGATCCTCAATTGGATCAACTCAATACTTTATTGTTACCCCAACAACTGAAAAAGAGCTCATAGTTTTTATGCGTATTTTCTCAAATCTGAGCTTAAGCTTACTTGCTGCAAGTAGCTTGGCACTAACAGGCTGTCAACAATTTACCAAACCACAGCTTGATCCAAACACCATACAAACCGAATCTGATCAACACTTTAGCTTACAGGGTAAAATTGGGGTGCGTACGCCTGAACAGACAGGCAGTGCTTTTTTCACATGGGTACAACAGCAACAAGAGTTTGATATTGAGCTCAGTGGAATTTTAGGCGTTGGTAAGACGCAAATTACCGGTCGTCCAGGTGAAGTTAGCCTGAATAGTGCTAAAACTGGCCTCATCCAAGCTGAAACCCCTGAAGAACTTTTAAAAACAGCAACAGGTTGGCAGGCACCCATCACCCATTTAGTCAATTGGGTTCAAGCCAAACCCGCAACAGTTCAAGCACAAATCCAACGTGACAGTGCCAAACGCGCAGTACAGATCATTGAAGATGGTTGGAGCGTTGAGCTGAGCTATAACGAACAAGCCCATATGCCAAATCGGTTGATTTTAAAACAAGCACTTGAAAATGGTGCAGAAAACCGTATTACAATGGTCATTCAAAACCGCTAGTTTATCTCGTTATGATCCGTGTCCCTGCCCCATCAAAGCTGAATTTGTTTTTACACATTACGGGTCGTCGTGAAAACGGCTACCACGAACTGCAAAGTATTTTCCAGTTGATCGATCTGTGCGATTGGTTAGAGTTTGAGCTCCGTACAGATCAAGAAATTCATATTGAAGGCTTAAACAGTGTCGATTTGAGTCAAAATTTGATTTATAAAGCGACACAGATACTTAAGCCGTATGCACAAACAGCCACCGGTTTATCCATTCGTCTTGAAAAAAATATTCCGATGGGTGCAGGCTTAGGTGGTGGTTCATCGGATGCTGCGACGACATTAATCGTGGTCAATCAACTGTGGCAATGCGGGCTAAATACTGAGCAACTAGCAGACTTAGGTGTTCAGTTAGGCGCAGACGTTCCCATCTTTGTCCATGGTCGCAATGCATGGGCTGAAGGCATAGGTGAGCACTTAACATTCATAGACTTAGATCAAAAACAATACATTGTGTTAAAACCTGATTGTTTTATCAGCACTCAATTGCTTTTTTCACAAAAAACATTGACAAGAAACACGAAGAGCTCTAAATTTTGCGCCTATCAGTTAAAGCCATCTGATTTTGGAAATAATTTTGAGCCTTTGGCAAGAAGTTTATATCCAGAAGTAGATGAAGCAATGCAATATCTCGACCAGTTCGGTATTGCAAAACTTACAGGTACAGGTGCTTGTGTTTTTACTGAAGTAACGAGTGATATGAACATTGATGATGTTCTTGCAAATGCACCATGTAAAGCTTACTTGGTCAACAGCTTGAATGAATCACCAATAAGACATT